>CAYWTM010000031.1:0-30595 GCA_964460185.1 uncultured Roseicyclus sp.
CCTCGCGCACGACTGCGTCGGCGGGGCGCGAGACCAGCCGCCCGCGCATGTCGGGAATGATGCAGAACTTGCATTTGTGGTCGCAGCCCTCGGCGATCTTGAGATAGCTGTAATGGCGCGGGGTCAGGGACACGCCGGTCTGCGGCAGCAGATCGACAAAAGGGTCGGGCGACGGCGGCACGGCGGCGTGCACCGCATCGAGAACCTGTTCGTATTGGTGCGGTCCGGTCACCGCCAGAACCTTGGGATGCGCGCCGGTGATGTAGTCGGGTTCCGCGCCAAGGCAGCCCGTCACGATCACCCGGCCGTTTTCGCGCAGCGCCTCGCCGATTGCATCAAGGCTTTCCGCCTTGGCGCTGTCCAGGAAACCGCAGGTATTCACAATCACCGCGTCGGCCCCGGTATAGTCCGGGGAAATCGCATACCCTTCGGCGCGCAGACGCGTCAGGATGCGTTCGCTGTCAACCAGTGCCTTGGGGCACCCCAGCGAAACCATGCCGATACGAGGCTGGCCGGGGCGCGCCTGTTCGGGGATATGGGCGCGGGCGAGGTCGGGGCGCAGGTTGGGCGGGTTCTGTGTCATGGGCGGCAGATACAGCCTTGCACGCAGAGAGGAAAGACCGTGTGATTTGCACGGCCGAAAAACCCCGCGGGCGGGCGCGTCGCGCGCAGGTTCACGCCGATCTTTCCGACGCGACCCTCGAAAGGGGTGCACAAGGCCCGGACGGACGGGATAGAGTGAATCGAACAACATGCAGGGGCTTTTGATGCGTTGGATCTTTCGGACCTTGGCCGCCTTGGTCGTGATTGCCCTTTTGGCAACGGGCGCGCTGTTCACGCTTCCGACGGACCGCATCGCGGACTTGGCGACACAACGCATTGCCACCAGCCTTGGCCGGGAGGTGCGCCTGACCGGCGAGGTGCGCCCGCGCCTCTGGCCCTATCTGGGCATCCGGGCCGAAGGCGTGTTCATAGGCAATCCCGATTGGGTCGATGGCGGTCCCTTGATCGCGGCCGAGGCGTTGTCAGTTCGCGTGCCATGGTCGGCGGTGGTCGCGCGCGCCGTTTCGGTTGACGAGATCACGCTGGTTTCCCCCGATATCACACTGGTTCGTGCCGCTGATGGCCGCACCAGTTGGGATTTCTCATCAGGGCAGGCGCCACCCTCCACCCCCGCCGCCGAGTCCGATACGGCCGGTGTCACGTCCTTCAGCATTTCGGCCGTTCGGATCGAGGGCGGCCGGCTAGTGTTCCGCGACGAAGGCAGTGGGCACACATTTACCCTAAGCGATGTCGAGGCCGATCTGGCGATGCCTGCGACTGCCCCGGCCAGTGTTGCGATGACGGCGGTGTTGAACGGCACCGAATTGTCGTTGGATGCTACAATGGGCGATCTGGACGCCCTGATCGCCGGGGCAATCAGCCCGGTTACAACGTCGCTTGAATGGTCTGCTGGCGCGCTCAGCCTCGATGGACAGATGTCGCTCGCGCCTGCGCTGAGCGGTGCGATCAGCGTCGAGGCCAGCGATTTCAGCCCGCTTGCCGCGATCCTGGATCGCGATATTCCCGATCTGCCAGAAGGCTACGGCCGCGAACGCGTGGCGCTGTCTGGCAACATCACCCTGGCCAGCGAGGGCAGCACCCATTTGCGTGACGGCAGGCTGACATTGGACGAAACCGAACTGGCGCTTGCGTTGGATATCCTGCCCGGTGACGACCGCCCCTTGATCCGCGGTGCGATCACCGGCGCGCGGCTTGCCGTCCCGGACATGGACGGGGCGGATGCGCCCGCTTCCGGCGGCGCGGGTGCGGGCGCAGGCTGGTCCACCGCCCCGATCGACGTGTCGGGGTTGTTCGCGGCGGATGTGGAACTTGCGCTGGCCGTCGAGGTCATCGAGGCCGCGGGCCTGCAGGTTGGCCCCGTTGATCTGCGAGCGACCCTGACCAACGGGCGCATGGTGTTCGACATCGACCGCATGGGAACCTATGGCGGCACGCTGGCGGGTCAGTTCGTGGTCAATGGACGCAATGGCCTGTCGGTGGGCGGCGACCTGATCCTGGCCGGTGTGCAATTGTCACCGCTTTTGAGCGATCTGGCCGATTATGACCGCTTGAGCGGCACCGGCAGTGCCAGCGCCCAATTCCTGGGCGTCGGCAATGATATGGCCACGATCATGTCGAGCCTGTCGGGGCAGGGTGATCTGTCCTTTGGGGCGGGTGCGATCGCGGGCTTCGATCTGGCCGGAATGATCCGCAATTTCGACACCTCTTTTCGCGGTGAAGGGCAAAGCACGGTCTATGACAGCGTCAGCGCGAATTTCACCGTGGCCAATGGTGTCCTGAGCAATGACGATCTGCGGCTCGATGCGCCCTGGGGCGAAGTGACCGGCGCGGGCACGGTCGATCTGGGTCGCCAGACGCTGGATTACCGCGTGATCCCGGGCGTTCTGCGCGGACAGGACGACGTGGCGTCGATCCGGGTGCCAGTGCTGATCAGCGGGCCTTGGGCGAACCCGTCGATCCGGCCCGATCTGGAATACCTCGCGCAGCAGGAACTGGCGCAACAGGCCGAGCAGCTGGAGGCCGAGGCCCGAGAACGATTGGCGACCGAGGCCGACCGGCTGGAGGCCGAGGCGCGCGCGCGGGCCAATGACGTGCTGGGCACGAACCTTCAGGACGGGGCCACGCTGGACGATGCCGGCGAGGCACTCGAAGATCGGCTGGTCGACGAGGCCCAGAACCAACTCCTGCGGCTTCTGGGCCGCGATTGATGGCACACAGGACGGAGAAACCCAAGATGCGCCTTGCCCATCTGCTTGTGATGATCGGATTGATCTCGGTGCTTTCGGCCTGCGGTGGCGGGCGGGGCGGTGGGTATGATATGCCATCGGGGCTGTATCCCGGCGAAACACCGCAAATGCGCGCGCTGGTGCAGCGCTACGCCGCCGTCCATGACATCCCCGAGCCGTTGTTGCACCGGGTGATCCAGCGCGAAAGCGATTACCGGGCCGATGCCCGAAACGGGCCCTATTACGGATTGATGCAGATCCTGCCCCAGACCGCACGCACCATGGGGCACAACGGCCCACCCGAAGAACTGCTCGATCCCGAGGTGAACCTGACCTACGCGGGCCGCTACCTGCGCGGGGCGTGGCTGGTGTCTGACGGTGATATCGACGATGCCGTGGGCTGGTACGCGCGTGGCTACTACTACGAAGCGCGCGATCGCTGTCTTCTGGTGGAAACCGGTCTGAACGACAGGGAAATCGCGCGGCATTGCCGGTAGCATATTCCCCCTGGCTTGGAAAAAGCCAAAAGGCCCGCGCCGGCAGGATCCGGACGCGGGCCTTTTGAGATCTCTTGCGTGATCAGCGGCGGCGATCCCGGCGGCTGCTCATTGGCTGGAACGCGACACCCACATGCGCCTCGCAATAAGGTTTGCCCTGCTGCACGGGCAGGCCGCAGAAATAGAAATCATCCGTGGCGGGGTCGCCGATGGGCCATTTGCAGGTCCGTTCGGTCAGTTCCATCAGGCTGATGCGCTTGGCGCTCTTTTCCACCTCGTGGACCTTGGCCAAGGCCTCGGGGCTGATTTCGTTGGCCGAGGGCTGCGGCGGCAGGGGTTGGCCGGCCGGCACGATCGGCTTGCGCAGCGGCGTCACGTTCGACGGGCGCGGCGGGTCTGCCGCTTCGGTCACGGAGGCGGGTTGCGTGGGCTCTGACGGGGCGGATTTCGCCTCGGTCTTCTTGGCCTTGGGCGCGGGCTTTGCTTCCGCTTCCTTGGCGGGAGCGGCCTTGGCCGACGTGCCGGCACCGCCCGAGCGGTTCGACAGGCCAAGGCGATGCACCTTGCCGATCACGGCGTTGCGGGTCACACCGCCCAATTCCTTGGCGATCTGGCTGGCCGACTGACCTTCGCCCCACATCTTCTTCAGCAACTCGACCCGTTCATCGGTCCAGGACATGCCCGTCTCCTGATATCTTTCCAAGACCCTGCCATATGGCGGTACCGGGCCGTGATTGAAAGCCCCATTCTAAACCTGCCCGTGCCCGGCGCAAGGCCATGCGGTGCAATTGCCGCGTGGTCGGCCGGGCCGATCGGCAGTCTTGTGTCGGCCAAGGGCCGGACCTAGACGCCCAGACACCAGCGCATGATGGCCTTTTGCGCATGCAGGCGGTTCTCTGCCTCATCGAAGATCACCGATTGCGATCCATCCATGACCTCGTTGGTGACCTCTTCGCCACGGTGGGCGGGCAGGCAATGCATGAACAGCGCGTCAGACCGGGCATGGGCCATCAACTGTGCATTGACCTGGTAGGGGCGCAACTGGTTATGCCGCCGCTCGCGCGCGGTCTGGCTGTCATGCATCGACACCCAGGTATCGGTCACCACCAGATCGGCGCCGGCCACGGCCTTGGCCGGGTCACGCTCGATCTCGACGGCAACGCCCTTGGCGCGTGCCTCGTCGAGGAATACTTTCTCGGGGTCGAGCGTCTGTGGCCCTGCAAAGGTCAGGTCAAAGCCGAATTGACCGGCGGCATGGGCGAAGGAGGCGAAGACGTTGTTGCCGTCGCCGCACCACACGACCTTCTTGCCCCTGATCGGACCGCGATGTTCTTCGTAGGTCAGGATATCGGCCATGATCTGGCACGGATGGGTGCGGTTCGTCAGCCCGTTGATCACCGGGACGGTGGCGTATTCGGCCAGTTCCAGCAAGACGTCTTCTTCGAAAGTGCGGATCATGATCGCGTCGACATAGCGGCTGAGCACGCGGGCGGTGTCGGCGATGGTTTCGCCATGACCCAACTGCATTTCCGAACCGGACAGGACCATGGTCTGTCCGCCCATCTGCCGCACGCCCACGTCGAAGCTGACCCTGGTGCGGGTCGAGGGTTTTTCGAAAATCAGTGCGACCATGTGATCCTTGAGCGGCTGGTCGTCATCGGGCGCGCCACGGGGGCGGCCGTTGCGGGCCGATTTCATCGCGGCGGCCCGGTCGATCATGGCCCTGAGGTCGTCGGGTGCGGTTTTGTTGATGTCGAGAAAGTGGTTCATCAGCTCCGTGCTTTTTGTGATGGAGGCGGCGGGGGGCTGTCTGCCCCCCGCACCCCCCGAGGATATTTGTGAAACAGAGAAAGTGGCGGGTCAGGCGGCCGCGATCTGTCGTTCCAGCGCCGTGGCGGCGGCGTCCAGGCGGGTGACGCCTTCGGAAATCTCGGTCTCGCTTATGGTCAGGGCGGGCAGCACGCGGACCACGTTGTCGCCAGCTGGGACTGTCAGCAGGTCCTTGTCATAGGCGGCGTTGACCACGTCGAGATTGGTCACCTTGCATTTCAGGCCCAACATGAGACCCGATCCGCGCACGGCGGCGAAGATGTCGGGGTGAGCCGCGACCAGGCCTTCGAGTTTCTGGCGCAGAAACCCGGCCTTGCGGTTCACGTCGTCCAAAAAGCCATCGGCCGTGATCTGTTCCATTACCGCGCGGCCCACGGCGCAGCCAAGGGGGTTGCCGCCGTAGGTCGAGCCATGGGTGCCCGCCGTCATGCCCTTGGCGGCATTCTCGGTCGCCAGCAAAGCGCCAAGCGGGTAGCCGCCGCCGATGCCCTTGGCCACCAGCATGATGTCGGGGGTGATGCCGGCCCATTCATGGGCAAAAAGCTTGCCGGTCCGGCCTACGCCGCACTGGATTTCGTCCAGGATCAGCAAGAGTCCATTTTCGTCACACAGATCACGCAGACCCTTGAGGCATTGATCGGGCAGGGGGCGGATGCCGGCCTCGCCCTGCACGGGCTCGACCATGATGGCGCCCACGTCAGGGGCCTTGGCGGCCTCGAGCAGCGCTTCATGGTCGCCGAACGGCAATTGCCGGAATCCCGGCAGGAGCGGGCCGAAGCCCTTGGTCAGTTTTTCCGCACCGGCCGCCGAGATCGCGGCCATGGAGCGGCCGTGGAACGCGCCCTCGAATGTCAGGATCGTGGTCCGGTCGGGCTCGCCGTTGGCATCGCGATATTTCCGGGCCATCTTTATGGCCAGTTCCGCGGCCTCTGTGCCCGAGTTGCAGAAGAACACCGTATCGGCAAACGTATGTTCGACCAGAAGCTCGGCCAGCGCCTCTTGCTCGGGGACGGTGTAGAGGTTCGAGGTGTGCCACAGTTTCTGCGCCTGGTCCGTCAGGGCCTGGACCACCGCCGGATGCCCGTGCCCCAGCGACATGACCGCGATACCCGAGGCGAAATCCAGGAAACGTCGCCCATCGGCCTCGACCAGCCAGGATCCTTCGCCTTTCACGAAGGAGAGCTTTGCGCGCGAGTAGCTTGGCAGAACAGGCGAGATCATGTCCGTCACCTCAGGGGATTGAAATAAAGGCAATTGCATGGGCCAAGGCCGCGCCCATGTCAATTCAGGACCGCTGATGGGGTCAATCGGGTTTCATGATCAGACATGTGGTTGAGCCGGTCGCATAAAGCCGGCCGGTGTCCGCATCGCGGATCGTGCCCTCGGCCACGGCGGTGGTGCGGCCGGCATGGCTGGTCCGGCCTTCGGCCAGCACGGCGCGGCCCATCGGGATGGCGCGGGTGATGTTCACCTTGTATTCGAGCGTGGTGTAGATCGTGCCCGCAGGCAGTTTCGTCATCACGGCGCACCCCATGCAGCTGTCCAGGATGGTGCCATACCAGCCGCCGTGCACAGCGCCCATCGGGTTGAGATGGTCGAACCCCGGCACGCCGCGAAACACGACGCGACCCTCCTCGACCGTGTCCAGGTGATACGCCAGGCCACGGGAGATCGGCGGGTGTGCGGTCTGTCCGTCGCGCATGCGCCGCATGAAATCCAGCCCGGACATCGACAAGAGCTCGTCCCTGCTGGCCAGGTCTTCGATCCCGTCTGCATAGATCACGTTGCGCATGTGCACCCCCCTGCTTTTGTGCAGAACGCCACAGGGTCGTGCGGGGTGCAAGCCGATGTGCCTGGTGTGGCTTCAGGCGACCTCTGCCAACGCGAGTTTGGGCGTCACGCCAAGGGCGGCGCAGACGTTCCGGGTCAGGTCGGGGCTGTTGAGGGTGTAGAAATGCAGATCCTCGACGCCGCCTTCGATCAGCTTGGTGCACAATTCGGCGCACAGGGCCGTCGACAACAGATCCTCGCGCCCGTCGCGCGCGGCCTTGGCATAGGTCTCGTCCAGCCAAGTGGGGATGACCGCGCCGCAGCTTGCGGCGAAGCGGCGGATATTGGTCCAGTTCGTGATCGGCAAGATCCCCGGGATGATCGGCGCCCCGATCCCCGCCGCCGCGCATGCATCGCGAAAGCGGAAAAAGGTATCGGCCTCGAAAAAGAACTGGGTGATGGCCGAGGTTGCGCCGGCATCGATCTTGCGCTTCAGGAAATCGACACAATCCTGCATCGATCCCGCCTCGGGGTGCGGGTCGGGATAGGCGCCGACACGCAGGTCGAATTTGCCGGTTCTTGCAAGGGCTTCGACCAGGTCGACCGAGCTTTGGAAGCCGTCGGGATGCGGCGTGAAACGGCCCGCGCCTTTCGGCGGATCGCCTCGCAAGGCCACGATCTGGGTCACGCCTGCCTCGGCGTAGCTATCGGCGATCGCCAGCGTTTCGCTGCGTGTGGCATCCACGCAGGTCAGATGCGCCGCGACCTTGACGCCATAGTTGCCGCGGATGGTCTTGACCGCATCATGGGTTAGCGCCCGCGTCGTGCCGCCCGCGCCATAGGTGACCGAGACAAATCCCGGGTCGAGCGGGGCCAGCACCCCGAGGGTCTCCCAAAGCCTGAAGGAGGCCTCCAGCGATTTCGGGGGAAAGAACTCGAAAGAGACGCGCGGGGTGATCATGGCGATTCTAATCCTTGAAAGGTCGCCTTACGATGTCGCATAGAGTGGTGGTTGCGACAAATTCATAATTCTCATCATCAATATGAGTTTCACATGCATCTTGAGTTTCGCCACCTGCGCACGATCAAGGCCATCCATGACGAAGGCGGGCTGGCCCGTGCCGCTGACCGGCTGCACATCACGCAAAGTGCCCTGAGCCATCAGATCAAGGGGCTGGAGGATCAGGCCGGGCTGGAATTGTTCGTGCGACGGTCAAAACCCATGCGGCTTTCGGCGGCCGGAATGAAGCTGTTGCGGTTGGCCGAAGATGTTCTGCCCCGCATCGCGGCACTCCAGGACGAGTTCGACGGGTTGCGGGCGGGCAAATCGGGGCGCTTGCACATCGCCATTGAATGCCATGCCTGTTTCGACTGGCTGTTGCCGGTGCTCGAGGCGTTTCGCCAGGCCTGGCCCGATGTGGATGTCGATATCCGCCCGGGTCTGCAATTCGAAGCCCTGCCGGCGCTGATGCGGGAAGATGTCGATCTGGTGATCTCGTCCGATCCCGAGAAGCTGGCCGGCATCGATTTCACGCCCTTGTTCGACTACGAGCCGGTCTTCGTGTGTGCGGCTGACCACCCGCTGGCGCAAAAGCCCTTTGTCGAGGCCGGCGATTTCGAGGATCAGGCGCTGATCACCTACCCGGTGGAGCGGTCACGGCTGGATGTGTTCAGCCAGCTGTTGTTCCCTGCGGGGGTAGAGCCGAAATCGATCCGGCAGGTGGAACTGTCGGCGGTCATCTTGCTGTTGGTGGCCTCGGGGCGCGGGGTGGCGGTGCTGCCGGACTGGGTGGTGCGTGACACCGGCAATCATCCGTCCCTGGTGACCCGCCCGCTGACTGCGACCGGCATCACCCGCAGACTTTACGGGGCGACGCGGGTGGAGGAAACGGGAAAACCCTTCATGTCCCACGTTCTGAAATTGTGTCGGACCGAACCACCCAAGCTGCAGCGGCGCTAGGCCCGGGTTTTTGCCCAGGCAAGCGCATCTTCAAGACGGTCATCGCCCCAGAAGACCTCGGGCCCGATCACGAAACTGGGCGAGCCGAAGACACCGATATCCATGGCGATCTGCGTTTGAGCGGCCAGCAGGTCGACGACCTCATCGCTGTGCGCGGCCGCGATGGCGGCAGGCGCATCAACGCCAAGCGCCGACAGGCTGGCCGACAGGTTGGGTTCGGCCCCGGCCGGTTCGCCGTCGACGAACCAGCGTTTGTAGGTTTGCGTGATATAGTCCACGCCCCATCCTTCCCGCAGGCCGACAAGGGCAACCTGGTTGGCAAGGGGCAGATATGTCAGCGGGTAGGGCGCGGGCACGGAAATGGGCAGGCCGTGCGTCATGGCCCGGCGTTCCATGTCGCGCCACATGTAGGCGGTCTTGACCGGCTTGTCGCGGAACGGAATGTTGTTCTGCGACACCATGATGTCGCGCACATTGAAAGGCCGCCAGCGCAACGCGACGCCTGCGTCAGTTGCTGCCTGTTCGATCCGCATGACTGTCAGGTAGCTGTAGGTGCTGCCGATTGAAATCCAGAAATCCATGGTTGTTCCCCCCGAAGCCGACGTTGCATGGTGTATCCAAGCGTCGCGCGCAGTACGGTGCCTTGGCAAGACCGGATCGCTCGCCTATACGGCGCGCCTGACCCATGCCCCGAGGAAACACCCATGCAAGGCTCTGCCAATCTCAACGTGATGCTCAAGGCTGCGCGCAAGGCGGGCCGCAGCCTGGCCAAGGATTTCCGCGAGGTCGAGAATCTGCAGGTTTCGGCCAAGGGCCCGGGCGATTTCGTGTCGCGCGCCGACAAGGCCGCCGAGGATATCTTGCGCGAGGAACTTTTGGGCGCGCGGCCCAATTACGGGTTCCTTGGCGAAGAGGGCGGTGAGATCGAGGGCAAGGATCCGACCCGCCGCTGGATCGTCGATCCGCTGGATGGCACCACCAATTTTCTGCACGGGATGCCCCATTGGGCGGTTTCAATCGCGTTGGAACACAAGGGCGAAATCGTTTCCGGCGTCATCTACGACCCCGCCAAGGACGAGATGTTCTATGCCGAAAAAGGCCAAGGCGCTTGGCTGAATGACAGCCAGCGCATCCGCGTGTCCGGTCGCACCAAGCTGGCGCAATCGGTGTTCGCCGCCGGTCTGCCGCCCGATGGTGGCAAATATCTGCCCGCCATGCTGCGCGATCTGGCACGGCTGATGCCGCAATGTTCGGGCATGCGCCGCTACGGGGCGGCTGCCCTGGATCTGGCCTGGGTTGCGGCGGGGCGGTACGAAGGGTTCTGGGAATACAATCTCAAGCCCTGGGATATCGCGGCCGGCATCTTGCTGGTGCGCGAGGCCGGCGGTTTCGTGCAGCCGATCCGCGAGGGGCAGGATCTTTTGACCCATGGGCATGTGATTGCCGGGGCCGAGCCGATCTTTGATGCCTTCGCCGGGGTCGTGCGCGAACGCCCGGACGGCTAAGCCTTTTCCGGCACCATTTGCTGAACGATGCCCGCGACCATCAGGTAGATCGAGGTCGCCGCGACGATGGCGGTCAGCAGCGGGTTCGATGCAAAATCCGTCCAGGCCGCAAAGCCGATCGAAGATACCCAGACCACCGAGACCGGCAGCGACAGCCACCGCCAGCGTTTCGTGCGCACGGGATGAATGAATTTCAGGTTCAGGAATTGTGCTGCCGACAAGGTGATGACCAAGCCCAGGATCACCTCCCACGGGGGGAGGATCACCAACAGCGCCAGCACCAGCATGTTCCAGCACCCCGGAAAGCCCCGAAAGCTCTTGTCGCTTGTCTTCATCCGCGTGTCGGCGAAATACAGGGCCGAACCGAACGGGATCAGCAACACGACCAGCCATCCCGACCAGCCCGGCAACAGACCGGAGGCATAAAGCGCATAGGCCGGGATCATCACGTAGGTCAGAAAGTCGATGATCAGATCCAGCAAGACGCCATCGATTTCAGGTGCATTTTCCGCGACGTTGAATTTGCGCGCCAGGGGGCCGTCTATGCCGTCCACGACAAAGGCCACTGCCAGCCAGATCGACATCATCGCCCAGTTCTGTTGCGCAGCCTCCAGCAGGGCCACCATCGCAAGCGAGGCGCCGATGGCGGTGAAAAGATGCACGGAATAGGCTGATAGACGCGTTCGCATGGCGGACCTGATGCCTCCTTCCAGGGGCAAGTGCAACAGCCGTGTGACGGTTCGGCCGCGATCAGGCCTTGGGATGCGCCGCGGCGTAGACTTCCATCAGCCGCGCTGTATCGACCGCGGTATAGGCCTGCGTCGTGCTGAGAGAGGCATGGCCAAGCAATTCCTGGATGGCGCGCAAATCGCCCCCCGCATCCAGCAGATGGGTCGCGAAACTGTGGCGCATCGCGTGCGGCGTGGCGGTCGCGGGCAGGCCAAGCTGCAGGCGTGCCTGTTCCATCACCTTGGCCACTTGGCGCGCGTTGAGCGGCCCGCCACGGATCCCGCGAAACAGCGGCGTGCCGTGGGCCAGGTCATGGGGACACAGCCTTGCATAGCGGGCAACGGCATCGCGTGCGGCAGGCAGGACCGGCACTTCGCGATCCTTGCCGCCCTTGCCGCGAACGCGCAGCGTATCGGTCAGGGGCAGGGCGTTGGCGGTCAGCGACAGCGCCTCGGACCGGCGCAGGCCGCAGCCATACAGCAAGGTCACGATCGCCACGTCGCGAGACGAAACCCAGTCGCGCGCATCTTGCTGGCCCACGGTTTCGATCATGTCGCGGGCGCCGTCCACGCTGAGTGGACGCGGCAGGCGGCGGGTGTGTTTGGGCGCGCGCATCGACAGAACCGCCGTGGCGTCGAACCCGTCGCGGTCCGCCCACCAGCGATAGAACGCCTTGACCGCCGACAGCCTGCGCGCCAGCGACCGTGCGCCGACACCGCGTGACCGCTGCGCCGCCATCCAGGCGCGCATATCACGTGCCTCGATGCTGCGCAGCGCCGAGGTGCCAAGGGTATCGCCTTGATATTCGGCCTGGAATCCAAGGAAATCGGCGAGGTCGCGGCCATAGGCGTCCACGGTCGCGTCCGCCGCGTCGCGCAGGCTGGCCAGATGGCCAAGCCATGTCTGCATGAGGTCGCGGGCAGCCGGGCTGAGCGCGAGGCTCATCGGCTCAATCCAGCCAGCGCTGCATCAGCCGCTCGAACACACCGCCGAAGAAGGTCAGAAGGTCAGTGCCCTGGCTAGGTCGGAACTGGTGCGGGTCTTCGGCCCCCATGACCAGGAGGCCCGGCAGACGGCCCTTGCCCAGATCGAGGTTCAACAGGGCCTCGGATTTGATCCAGGCCGCGTCGGCGCCGAAAATGCGCGCGCTGCCGTCGCCAACCTGGCGCAACGTCACCTGACGATGCGGGATGGCACGGCCGCCGGTGATGTAATTCTCGACAAAGCCGGGGGCGACGACGGTCAGCACATCCTCCAGCTTCTGCACATGTGGCGCGGCGGTTTCCGTGGCCTCGGCGCTTTCCAGAACCAGGCGCACCCGGTCCACGCGCAACGTGCTGGACACGTCATTGGCCAGCGTCTTGAGAAAGGCGGTGAACTCGGTCTGGTCCAGCAGGGCCAGGATCGCCCGGTGGATCTGGTTGGTCCCCGCCAGGTTTTCATAGGCCGCCGCGATGACGGATCTGTGGGTGTCTTCCAGACGGTCCAGCCGGTTTTCCAGCCGCTCCATCGCGATACCGCGCATGTCGACAATGTTTCCGCCCATCTGCCGGTCATTGGCCGTGATGAGCGCCCGCATCAGGTCGCGGTCGTCCAGGATCAGATCCGGGTCGCTCAGGATGCGGTCACGCCAGTCGTCGGAATAGGTGGCCAATTCATCGGCCTCGATGCTGCTCACGGATATCGCCCTCGGGTTCGTTTCTTGGTTGCCCGCGAGCTTACGTCGGTCTCACAGGATTTTCTGCCCTGTCTTTTCCCAATCCTTGAGGAATGCGTCCAGACCTTTGTCGGTCAGAACGTGATTGGCCATGGATTTGATCACTGCGGGTGGCGCTGTGGCCACATCTGCGCCCAACAAGGCGGCCTCTTTCATGTGGTTTGCGGTGCGGATCGAGGCTGTGAGTATCTCTGTGGAGAAGTCGTAATTGTCATAGATCGCGCGGATTTCTGCGATCAATTCCATGCCGTCGATGTTGAGATCATCCAAGCGCCCCACGAACGGCGAAATGAACGTCGCACCCGCTTTGGCCGCCAAAAGCGCCTGATTGGCCGAAAAACACAAGGTCACGTTCACCATGCGGCCCTCGCCGGTCAGAACCTTGCACGCCTTCAGGCCATCCCAGGTCAGCGGCACCTTGATCGTGATGTTGTCCGCGATCTTGGCCAGTTCGCGGCCCTCTGCGATCATGCCGTCCGCATCCAGTGCCACGGTTTCTGCCGAGACGGGGCCGGGGATCATGTCGCAGATCTCTTTCGTCACTTCCTTGATGTCGCGACCCGACTTCATGATCAGCGACGGGTTCGTCGTGACACCGTCGACCATGCCCAGTTCGTGCAGTTCCCGGATCGCATCGACATCTGCGGTATCCACAAAGAATTTCATGGTCTCACTTCCTTTCATGGCGGGGCCGTGGTTTTCTGCCCGCCTTCTACCTCAGGGGCGCGCGGGCATAAAGAGATGACCGACAGCTATTTCGAAGAAGGCAGCCTTGTGGGCGTGCTGACGGCCGAACCACTGGACCGGGTGCTGGATTACCGCGCACCCGAGGGCGGCTGCTGGCTGGGCAGTTTCGTCGAGGTTCCCTTGGGGCCGCGCAAGGTTCTGGGCGTCATCTGGGGACCGGGCAAGGGCGATTGGGATATCGCCAAGGTGCGCCATGTGATCCGCGTGCTTGACGCCGCGCCGATGCGCGAAGAACTGCGGATTTTTCTCGAAAAGGCGGGGGCTTACACCCTCACGCCCATGTCCGCGATGCTGCGGCTGGCGACCCGCGTTCCGGGCCTGAGCGATCCGCCGTCGATGCGCAAGATCTACCGTCTTGGCCGGGGGGAACCCGACCGGGTCACCGATGCCCGCCGCCGGGTGATCGAGACGCTGACCGAATATGGCGGGCTGGGTTTCACACTCAAGGAACTCAGCGATCTGGCCGGGGTGACGTCTTCCGTGGTCAAGGGGCTGGCGCAGATGGGCGTGGTCGAAGAGGCTGACACACCGCGCGACGCACCCTATCTGCCGCTCGATCCGGACTTGCCGGCGAAAACCCTGACAGAGGATCAGGCCGCCGCCGCCGATGCGCTGCGCGACGGGCTGCGCCAACGGCGCTACGGCACCACGCTGCTGAAGGGGGTGACGGGGTCGGGCAAAACCGAGGTCTATCTTGAAGCGGTCGCTGAATGTTTGCGTGCGGGGCGTCAAGCTCTTGTTTTACTGCCGGAAATTGCGCTGACATCGGAATTCCTGTCGCGCGTCAGGGCACGGTTCGGCGCCGAACCCGCCGAATGGCATTCCGGCGTGACCATGACCGAACGGCGGCGTGCATGGAAGATGGTGGGGCAGGGCGCGGCGCAACTGGTCGTCGGCGCGCGATCATCGCTGTTCTTGCCGTTTCAGGACCTTGGCCTGATCGTCGTCGACGAGGAACATGACAGTTCCTACAAGCAAGAAGAGGGCGCGCTGTACAACGCGCGCGACATGGCGGTCTTGCGGGCCTCGCTGAACGACGCACAGGTTGTTCTGGCCTCGGCCACACCGTCGCTTGAATCCTGGGCCAACGCCGCTGCCGGCAAATACACACGGCTCGACCTGAGCAGCCGGTTCGGAGATGCGGTGCTGCCACAGATGCGCGCCATCGACATGCGGGCGGAGGACCTGCCGGGCCAGGCATGGATTTCGCCGACCCTGCAATCCGAGGTCGCCCACCGCCTGCAACAGGGTGAACAATCGCTCTTGTTTCTCAACCGGCGTGGCTATGCGCCGGTGACGCTGTGCCGGGCCTGTGGGGAACAGGTGGGGTGCGACAATTGCGATGCGCGCATGGTCGAACACCGGTTTCAAAAGCGCCTCGTGTGCCATCAATGCGGCGAGACGAAACCGATCCCCGATGCCTGTCCCCACTGCAAGGTCGAGGGCAAGATGGCCGCCGTGGGTCCGGGTGTCGAACGCATCGCCGAAGAGGCCGCGCGCGTGTTCCCGGATGCGAAACTCGCGGTCCTGAGTTCCGATCTGTTCGGGTCGGCGCGCGCGCTCAAGTCACAGATCGCCGCGATTGCCGAGGGCGACACCGATATCATCATCGGCACTCAGCTGGTGGCGAAAGGCCATAATTTTCCGCGCCTTACGCTGGTGGGGGTGATCGATTCCGATCTGGGTCTGCAAGGGTCCGACCTGCGCGCCGCGGAACGCACGTTTCAACTGATGCGCCAGGTTTCGGGCCGGGCGGGCCGGGTCGAGAAGCCGGGGCTTGCATTGATGCAGACATTCCAGCCCGAGCACCCGGTGATCCGCGCGATCCTGTCAGGGGACGAAGAAGGCTTCTGGCGCGCCGAGGCCGCCGAACGGGAAGCGGCCGCCATGCCGCCTTATGGACGGCTGGCGGGAATCATCATCTCGGCCAACGAGGCGGCGGCGGCCTTTGATCTGGGCACCCATCTGGCGCGCACCGACGGGCCGCTGCAACAGATCGGCGCGGTCGTTTACGGGCCTGCCCCGGCCCCCATCGCGCGGGTGCGCGGGCGCCACCGGGTGCGGCTTTTGGTCAAGGCTCCGAAGGGCGCGCCGATCCAATCGGCGATTGCCCGCTGGATTGCGCCCCTGAAACTGAACGCCAACCTGCGGCTGTCTGTCGATATCGACCCCCAAAGCTTTTATTGATATCGGTTTTCTACGGCGCAGAACCCCGCTAGACAGCCCGAACCAGTCCCGGAAAACAGCATTGCCCATGTCCGCCCCGATCCGACCACAACCCGGTATTCTTGACATCGCGCTTTACCAGGGCGGGAAATCCGCGCTGGAGGGCCATGCCGAACCGCTCAAGCTCAGCTCGAACGAGAACCCGTTCGGCCCGTCGCCCGCCGCGATCGCGGCGATGCAGGCGGATCTGGCCAGCATTCACCGCTATCCCTCGACCGATCATGCCGATCTGCGCGCGGCCATATCACAGGTGCATGGCCTCGATGCGGATCACATCATTTGCGGGGTGGGCTCCGATGAGGTCATCCATTTCCTGTGTCAGGCCTATGCGGGGCCCGGCGACGAGGTGCTCTATACCGAACACGGCTTTGCCATGTACCGCATCAGCGCCCTTGCCGCCGGTGCCACGCCGGTCGAGGTGGCCGAGCGTGAGCGCATGGTGGATGTCGACCTGCTGCTGGCGGGCATCACCGACAAGACTCGGCTGATCTTCATCGCCAACCCCGCCAACCCCACCGGCACGCTGGTGCCGCTGGCCGAGGTCGCGCGGCTTGCAGATGGTATCCCCGACCAATGCCTG
The DNA here is from genome assembly GCA_964460185.1 of uncultured Roseicyclus sp. Lineage (GTDB taxonomy): Bacteria > Pseudomonadota > Alphaproteobacteria > Rhodobacterales > Rhodobacteraceae > JAVJPJ01. The sequence goes on from CAYWTM010000031.1 coordinate 16,351, forward strand.
TTGATCCTGGACGGGGCCTATGTGGAATTCGCAGACGGGTATGATGGCGGAAAGGCCCTGGTCGAGGCGCGCGAAAACATCGTGATGACGCGCACCTTTTCGAAGGTCTACGGGCTTGGCGGTTTGCGGGTGGGCTATGGCTATGGCCCGCGGCATGTGATCGACACACTCAACCGTATCCGGGGGCCGTTCAACCTGTCGACAACCGCGCTGGCCGGGGCCGGGGCGGCGGTGCGCGACACCGATTGGGTGGCGGAATGCATTCGCATCAACGCCGCTGAACGCGCGCGCCTGACCGGCGGTTTGCGCCAGCTCGGCATCGCGTGTGACGACAGCCACGCCAATTTCGTGCTTGCGCGGTTCGCGGATGACGCCGAGGCACAGGCCGCCGATGCGTGGCTGCAATCGCAGGGAATCATCGTGCGCTATCCGAAAAGCTACAAACTGCCCCAATGCCTGCGCATCACCGTGGGCCGCCCGGACGACAATACCCGTGTGCTGGAGGCGCTGAACCAGTTCAGGGGGGCGCAATGAGCGTGATCTACAATCGTGTCGCCCTGATCGGGCTTGGGTTGATCGCGGGCTCGATGGCCCATGCGATGCGTCGCGCAGGCCTGGCGGGGGAAATCGTGGGCACCGCCCGGTCGCCCGAGACCCGAGCAACCGCGGCCGAGATCGGGCTGGTCGACAAGATCACCGAAACCGCCCCCGAGGCTGTCGAGGGCGCGGACCTGGTGGTGCTTGCCGTGCCCGTGGGCGCCATGGCGAGCGTCGCGGCCGAGATCGCGCCGTATCTGGCGCCGGGGGCAACGATCACCGATGTCGGCTCGGTCAAGCAAGACGTGATCGCCCAGGTCGGCCCGCATCTGCCGGATCACGTGCATTTCATTCCCGGCCATCCTCTGGCGGGCACCGAACATTCCGGGCCAAGGTCGGGCTTTGCCGAGTTGTTCGACAATCGCTATGTCCTGCTGACCCCGGTCAGCGACACGGCCCCCGAAGCGACCGCCAGACTGCGCGCCCTTTGGGAAGGGTGCGGCGCGCTCGTCGAAGAGATGGAGGCAGACCACCACGACCTGGTGCTGGCCGTCACCTCGCACACGCCGCATTTGATCGCCTATACGATGGTGGGCGTGGCCGATGATCTGCGCCGGGTGACCGATAGCGAAGTGATCAAGTATTCCGCTGCCGGTTTCCGTGACTTTACCCGGATCGCGGCCTCTGATCCGACCATGTGGCGCGATGTGTTCTTGTCGAACAAGGATGCGACCCTGGAAATCCTCGGGCGGTTCACGGAAGAACTGTTTGCGCTGCAAAGGGCCATTCGCACAGGTGACGGCGATCATCTGCACGCCTATTTCACCCGGACCCGTGCGATCCGGCGTGGCATCATCGAGGCGGGGCAGGATACCGACGCGCCCAATTTCGGCCGGATCCCCCAAAAGCGTGAGACCGGCGGCAGGTGAGGCGCGGCGCGTCATATCTGGCGCTGGTCCTGTGCCTTGCCGTCCCAGTGGCGGCACAGGCACCCGACAGATCCCCGCGTCCCGACCTGCGACCGACCACCCAGACAGCGACCGCCACGCCAGCCACGCTCGCAGCGCCAGATGAAAGTCCTGCGGTGACGCGCCTTGTTGTGTCGGCCGGCGCGCAGGCGCCGCGCGCCTCGCTCAGGCCGGTGTCCCGACCCGGCCCGGCCCCCGTGCCAACACGGCCTTCGGTCGCCGGGGCGCTGGCCAGTGCCGCGCCGCCAACCACAACCCCGCCACCGACGATCGAGCGCCGGGGGCTGTTCGGTGGCGTGTTCCGCCCACGTGGCGAGCCGACCGTGATCCGGTCGGGTGGCGCAAACTCGCAACTGGCGGTGGCCCGGTCGATGCGGCCGGATCTACGCCCTTCAGGCCTGGTGCAACGGGTCCGCGCAACGGCAACACGCAACACGCCGGGTCGCGTCACGCAACCGGGCCAACGCGGTGCGTTGTGCGGGGTGCCCGGCCTGTTGGGCGACCGGTTGGAACCCATCACTGGGCGCAGTTCGGGCTGCGGCATCGCCGAGCCCGTGCGCCTGCGAGAGGTCGATGGCGTGACCCTCAGCGCGCCCGCGACGATCAATTGCAACACGGCGCGCGCGCTTCAAACCTGGCTCAACGATGCCGCGATCCCGGCAGTCGGGCGCAGTGGCGGCGGGATCACGTCGCTGCGGGTCGTGGCCTCCTACGCATGTCGGACGCGAAATTCGCAACGCGGAACAAGGCTCAGCGAACACGCGACGGGCAACGCCATCGACATCGCCGGCATCGGGTTGGCCAATGGCAGCGAGTTGACGGTTCTGGGCGGGTGGCGTGACAATCGTGTCGGCCCGGTCCTGCGCGAAATGCACCGGGGCGCCTGCGGGCCGTTCGGCACGGTCCTGGGGCCGAACTCGGACCGGTTCCATCAGGATCATTTCCATTTCGATGTCGCGACCTACCGGTCCGGCCCCTATTGCCGGTAAGGCGCTAACGCAAGATCAGCCGTGGTGCCTCGCCTATGGGAAGCGGGCCAAAGAACATGAAGCCCTCGTCAAAGCTGATCGTGGCGTCGATGTCTTCGGGATCTCCCGAGAGCGAGGCCAGGAACCCAAGCGCCGTGCGCGCGGTTCCCCGCAGGGCCTGCGGCAGCAGGCCCGCACGGTTCGCCATGTCCAGCATTGTTTCCCAGTTCTCGGCGCGGATCGCTATGTCGCCATCGGGCCGGCCCTGATCATCCACGTCCAAGTCGCCTGAGGCGCGCAACATCAGATCCCCCCATTCCGCCCGCGCTTCCGACAACTCGATGCGCCGGATCTGGGGCCGTTCGGTTTCTATGGCCGACATGTCCCATGCGCGGTCAAACGCGATCCGCGAAGAACTGGTGACGACCGGAATGGCTGGGGGCAGAACGCCGGCGGGATCAAGGATCGCGGCAACATCTTCGGGCGGGGTCAGGTCGCTGGCGTGAAACTCGATCGAATAGCTCGCATCCTCGCCCTCAAGGCGGGTAACCTCGGCAAGGGCCTGCACCAGCGTCAGCCGCCAGTTCGCGGTGCTGGTGATGTGCAGGTCGTTGATCTGTGTCCGGGATGCATCAAGCGCCAGATTGCTGGAGGGCTGCACATCCAGGAGCGCGCTCAGATGCCCCGCCGTGATGTCGAGCCGCTCGAAGGGAGAGGCCAGGGTTTGACTGGACGGCCAGATGGCTTCGGTTCGGTCGGGGTTCCAGGCGGTCTGACGCAAGGTGAACTCGGGCGCCGACCACGCCCACCCGGTTGCCGGATCCGCAAGTTCGACAGTGTTCATGACCGTCACGAATTCCAATGGAAAGCCCTGGATCGACAGGGTGTCGTACCGCGCGATCCAGCCCGCGTCCTGGCGTTCGGCGAACCAGCCGGCGACCGCACGCTCGCTGACCGCCGCCCAGACGAACCACGCCGTCGCAGCCAGCGCGCAGATCAGCACAACACCCACACCCAGCCGTTTCATCGCGCGCCCTCTACCGCCCAAGTCCCGGCACCGCTATAGCCCGCAGGAACGACAGACGCCATACAGGTGGAAAGGCAGAGCGATGCAAGATCTTTGGGTTTTCGGCTATGGCTCGCTATTGTGGAACCCCGGTGTCCCGGTGGCCGAGGCGCGGGTTGCGCGCCTTCATGACTGGCACCGCAGTTTTTGCATGTCATCGATCCATCACCGTGGAACACAGCAAGATCCGGGCCTTGTCCTGGCGCTGGATCATGCGCCGGGGGCTTTCTGCGACGGGCTTGCCTTTCGCGTCGACCGCACCGAAGCGGATGCTACGATTACCTATCTGCGCGACCGCGAGTTGATCTCGTCTGCATATCTGGAAACGCGCCTGACCGTCGGGTTTGCCCAAGGCGGCGTTCAAACCGATGTCCTGACCTATGTGATCGACCCGCTTCACGAGCAATATCGCGGTGATCTGAGCCTCGAGGATCAGGCTCGGATCATCGCCCATGCGGTGGGCGGGCGGGGGCCGAATGACGAATACCTCTACAACACCGCAACGCACCTGGCCGAACTGGGTCTGGCGGACCCGGATCTTGACTGGCTCGTGGCCCGGGTGCGCGGGCTGAAATCGGGCGCGGTCCGCTAGAGAATGCAGCATTGGCTTTGCCGCCCGCTACATGTAGATTGACCCCGACATAACAAAGACCGGCCCGAACGCATGGCAAGCAGAGCAGACACAGGCGCAGGAACCGCGCCGCGGATCACACGTCCGACGCAACAAATCGTGCTGATGTTGATCATCTGCGGTGTCGTTGCGGCGGGTGGATTTCTTGTCTGGCCGCAGGTCGAACCGGTGTTCCTGGCATCTCCGTATCTGAACGGCACCATCGGCGTGGTATTCCTGGTTGGTGTGGCGGCTTGTTTCTTTCAGGTCATCCAGCTGTTTTCGTCGGTCGCGTGGCTGGAACAACTGGCCAGTTCAGGTCAGCAGGATTCCGGCGACCGTCCGCCGCGTCTGTTGGCGGCGATGGTGGGGGTCGCGCGCGTGCGCGGTAGCCGGATGCAGATCACCGGCCCGGCCGCCAAATCGGTGCTCGATTCCGTGGGTGCGCGGATGGAAGAAAGCCGCGACATCACGCGATACATCGCCAACCTCCTGATTTTTCTGGGTCTTCTGGGCACGTTCTTTGGCCTTGCCACCACGGTGCCGGCGGTGGTGGAAACCATCCGGTCCCTGCAACCCGGCGCAGGCGAAGAAAGCCTGTCGGTGTTCGGACGCCTGATGGACGGGTTGGAGGACCAGTTGGGCGGCATGGGCACGGCCTTTGCGTCGTCATTGTTGGGGCTGGCCGGGTCGCTGGTCGTTGGCCTGCTGGAGCTTTATGCCGGCCATGGGCAGAATCGGTTCTACCGCGAGATGGAAGAATGGCTGGCCTCGATCACGCGCGTCAGCTTTTCCTCGGGGGATGGCGAAGGCGGCATCGACCGCAGTGCGATCGCCACCGTGCTGGACCACATGGTCGACCAGATGGAAACGCTGCAATCGATCTTTACCCAATCGGAATCGCGCCGCGCGGAAACCGAAACCAGGGTCATGGAACTGGCCAGCGCCGTCGAGGGGCTGACCGACCGGCTGGGTCTTGGCACGGTCGAGGCGACCGAACGGCTGGCGGCGGCACAGGAACGCCTGTCCGAAATCCTGACCGAAAGCAACGGCATGGGCGGTATCGACGAGGAAAGCCGGATGCGGCTCAGGTCGATCGACGTGCAGCTGTTGAAGATCCACGAGGATATCGGCACCAGCCGCACCGAAGAGGTGTCGGCCCTTCGTGTCGATCTGAACGATCTGACCACCGCCATCCGCGATCTGGTCACCGCCGCGCAGACCCCCGCCCCGCGCAGCCGTTCGCGCGCAACGCCCCAAGACGGGGAGTAACCGGCCATGGCGTTCCAACGCCGTGCAGGCAACCGCATTTCTGGTGCCATCTGGCCCGGATTTGTGGATGCGATCACCTCGCTGTTGATGGTGATGATCTTCATCCTGTCGATCTTCATGGTCGTGCAATTCGTGCTGTCCGAACAGATCACGAGCCAGGATGACGAATTGACGGAACTGAACGCGCAACTGAATTCGCTGGCCGATGCGCTTGGGCTTGAGCAAACCCGCGCGGACCGGTTGGAATCACGGGTGGCAACGCTCACCGGGAACCTGGCATCGGCCCAGGATGAGGTGGCGACGCAGGCGGCGCTGATCGCGTCGCTGACCAGTGAAGCGCAGGCGCAGGCCGCCCGCATCGTCGATTTCGAAACCCAGGTCGCGGGCCTTCTGGCGGCAAACTCCGAACTTGAAGCGGACCGCGCGGCGACCGAGGCAGAGCTGGCCGATACCATCAGCCAGGCCGAGGCGCTGCAACTTGCATTGGCCCAAGCCCGATCCGAGATCGATACCGCTGCGGAAACGGCCCGCCTTGCCGCGGCCCGGCGCGAGGCCTTGGAGGCTCTGATCGCCGACCTGCGAACGCAAAGCGCCGAACAGGAAACCTCGCTGGCTGCAGCATTGGCAGCCCTTCAGGCGGCCGAGGCCGAGGCAGAGCAGACTGCCACCGAACTGGATGAGACCGAAGCGGCCCGCCTGGTCGAGGCGGCTGCCGCCCAGGCCCTTCGCGAACGTCTGGAAAATGCCGATGCGGAACTGACCGCGATGACACTGGCGCTGGAAGAACAGCGCCGCCGCGCCGAAGAAACCCTGACCCTTCTGGCCGCTGCCCGCGCCACCGAGGATGATCTGGCCGCGCGTCTGGCAGCCGCGCTGGTGCAGGTCGACGCGCAGGCGTCGCTGGCCGAACAACTGGCCGCCGCCGAGGCAGAAGCCGAACGCCTGACCACCGAACTGGACACCAATACCGGCGAGATGAGCGCGCTGGAACAAAATCTTGCACTGGCCCTGTCGCGTATCGAAAGCGCCGAGATCAGCGCCGCCGCCCGTCTGGCCGAGATGGAGGCGCAGATCGCCGCGTTGGAGGCCGAAGCGGCAGGGCAGGCCGAGATCGCCGACACCCGCGCCACCGAGCTGTCGGCGTTGGAACAGCAATTGGCCGATGCCCTGTCGGCGCGCCTGTTGGCAGAGGCGGAGCGCGACCGCACCCTGACCGCGGCCGAGGAACGCGCCGCCCTTCTGGCCCAGGCCAATGCCGAGCTGGAAACGGTGGAGGCCGCCTCCGCCGAAAGCCAGCGGCAGGTGGCGCTGCTGAACGAACAGATCACCGCGTTGCGCGACCAGCTTGGGGGGTTGCAGGCGCTGCTTGACGAGTCTGGCGCGCGCGATGCCGAGGCCGAGGTGCAGATCGCCGCCCTTGGTGCGCAGCTCAACACCGCGCTGGCGCAGGTCGCCGCCGAACAACGCCGCATCGCGCAACTGGAATCCGCCGAAGCCGCGCGTCTCGCCGAAGAAGCCGCGCGCCTTGCCGCGGAAGCCGAGGATCTGGAACGCTATCGGTCGGAGTTTTTCGGCCGCCTGCGCGAGCTGTTGGAAGGCCGCGAAGGGGTTCGGATCGAAGGCGACCGGTTTGTCTTCTCGTCCGAGGTCCTGTTCGAACCGGCATCCGCCGACCTGGCGGAAGAAGGGCTTCAACAGATTGAAAACGTGGCGCAGCTCTTGGTCGAGATTTCCAACGACATCCCCGCATCGATCGATTGGATCATCCGCGTGGATGGCCATACCGACGACGTGCCGATCAACAACTCCCCCAATTTTGCGAACAATTGGGAACTCAGCCAGGCGCGGGCGCTGTCGGTCGTGTTGTACCTGTCCGAGGAACTGGGCATTCCGCCCAACCGACTGTTGGCGGCGGGGTTTGGCGAACATCGCCCGATTGCCTCGAATGACACGACCGAAGGCCGGGCGCAAAACCGGCGGATCGAACTGAAACTCACCGAGCGTTAGTCGCGCGTCAAAATGACGGTGGTCGTGGCCTGGTCGACGGTGGCATCTCCCCGCATCAGCGTGACCGCGCCACGGTAGACCCCGGCGGGCCATCCCGCATCCGGAGTGCGCCGACCACCTGCGCGGAACATCTGCGCCTGCGTCCGGTCAAGGGCCACGTCCTGTGTGAAAACAGCCGCGCCTTCGGCATCGGTGATCACGAGGCGCAGGATATCACCCGCCCGCGCGCCATGTACGTAACCCCACAGAACCAGCGCATCGCCAAACACGTTCAGGCGGCCAGACCGCACCTCGCCGTTCTGGATCGCGTCGAAAGCGGGCAGGCCATTCGCAAAGCCGATCGACAGGATGCCGCCGCCGGGATTGGATAGCGGCGGGTCCCACAGTGCCGCTGCCCCTGCACCGCACTGGTTCAGATCGGACGGATCGAACGGGTCGACCCATTCGCCATTGCGCCGCAGCAGGAATTCCAGGTGCGGGAATTCGGTGGTGCCGGAATACCCGATCATGCCAAGGGGCGTGCCGGTTTCGACCCGGTCGCCAGGCGCCACGATCAAGCTGCCCTCCATCAGGTGGCAATATTGCGTTTCCCACCCATCGGCATGGGTCACGACCACGCCATTGCCACAGCCCTGACCCTCGGACATCGCGGGCGTGCCGTCGTCCGGCACCCCGTCGCGTACCGCCCGAACAGTGCCGGGGGCGGCAGACAGGACCGCCACGCCGGAGGCCATGGCCGCAAAATCGACCAGACGGATATCGGTGCCGGTATGGCCGTCATAGCTTTGCGGGCCACAGTCGAAGGCGCGCGCGCCGGGGCCGGGGTCACGATCCATGAATTGTTGCAGGAAACAGGTCTCACCCAAGGTGCAATCGACCGGAAACCCCAGGCGCGGCGGGTCCTGTGCCACGGCGGGCGCACCAAGGCTCAGCACTGTTGCAAGGGTCAGGGGCATGATCCGCATGAAGGCAGACTACCCGCCATGCGCCAAGACGCAATCCGGCGCGAAGGTGGCATGAAAAAACGCCCGGCCTTCTGGCCGGGCGTATTCTGGTCTTTCATGCAAAAGGCGCCTAGTCGGCTGTCAGAAGCGGAGGCTTCTTGGATCCGATACGCGGGTTGCCCGGCTCTTCGATACGCAGGTCGATCTTGCCGTCCTTGACCCCGACCTTGACGTTGCCGCCTTTTGCGAGCTTGCCGAACAACAGTTCTTCGGCCAGCTGTTTCTTGATGTGCTCCTGGATCACGCGACCCAGCGGGCGGGCGCCCATCCGGTCGTCGTAGCCCTTTTCGGCCAGCCATTCGGCGGCCGGGCGCGTCAGTTCGATGGTCACGTTGCGATCCATCAGCTGCGCTTCGAGTTGCAGAACGAACTTTTCCACCACCTGCAGAATGACCTCTTTCGGGAGCGCCCCGAAGCTGATCACCGCATCCAGACGGTTGCGGAATTCCGGCGTGAACGTCCGTTCGATCGCGGCGGTATCCTCACCCTCGCGACGGTCGCGGCCAAACCCGATCGCGGCCTTCGCCTGTTCCGCGGCACCCGCGTTCGAGGTCATGATCAGAACCACGTTGCGGAAATCCACGGACCGGCCGTTGTGGTCGGTCAGCGTGCCGTGATCCATGACCTGCAGCAAGATGTTGAACACATCCGGGTGAGCCTTTTCGATCTCGTCGAGCAACAGCACGCAATGCGGATGCTGATCCACGCCATCGGTCAGAAGACCGCCCTGATCGAACCCGACATAGCCCGGAGGTGCCCCGATCAGGCGCGAAACAGCGTGTTTTTCCATGTATTCCGACATGTCGAACCGCAACAGTTCCACGCCAAGCGTATCGGCCAGCTGTTTGGCGACCTCGGTCTTGCCGACGCCGGTGGGCCCTGCGAACAGGTAGTTGCCGATGGGCTTTTCGGGTTCCCGAAGACCCGCGCGCGCCAGCTTGATCGCCGAGCTCAGCGCCTCGATGGCCGAATCCTGCCCGAAGACCACGCGTTTGAGCGACACTTCCAGATCCTTCAGGACCTCGGCATCGTCTTTCGACACGTTCTTGGGTGGGATGCGGGCAATCTTGGCCACGACAGCTTCGATTTCCTTGGCGCCGATGGTCTTGCGACGCTTGGATTCGGCGACCAGATGCTGCGCAGCACCCGCTTCGTCGATGACGTCGATGGCCTTGTCCGGCAGCTTGCGGTCGTTGATGTAGCGGGCGCTCAATTCGACCGCGGTCTTGATGGCGTCAGCGGTGTATTTGACCGAATGGTGTTCTTCGAAATACGGCTTCAGACCCTTCAGGATCTTCACCGCGTCTTCGACGGACGGCTCATTCACATCGATTTTCTGGAACCGGCGCGACAGGGCGCGGTCCTTTTCGAAATGCTGGCGGAATTCCTTGTAGGTGGTGGATCCCATGCAGCGCAGCTTGCCGCCCTGAAGTGCGGGCTTGAGCAGGTTGGAGGCATCCATCGCCCCGCCCGAAGTCGCACCGGCGCCGATCACCGTGTGGATCTCGTCGATGAACAGAATCGCGTCGGGATGATCCTCAAGCTCTTTCACCACTGCCTTCAGCCGTTCTTCGAAATCGCCGCGGTAGCGCGTGCCGGCCAGCAGCGCGCCCATGTCGAGGGAATAGATCGTGGCGCCCTTCAATACTTCGGGCGTGTCGCCTTCGACGATCTTCTTGGCCAGACCTTCGGCAATGGCCGTCTTGCCCACGCCGGGATCGCCCACCAGAAGCGGGTTGTTCTTGCGGCGGCGGCACAGGACCTGGATGCAACGTTCAACCTCATGCGCGCGCCCGATCAGCGGGTCGACATCGCCCTTGCGCGATTTGGCGTTCAGGTCCACGCAATACTTGGCCAGCGCGGATTCCTTCTGGTCGGCCTCGCCCCCTTGCTGGGCGGCTTGCACCTCTTCTTCCATGTCGGTTGCGCCGGACACCGGTCGCTGTTCGCCGTAGGACGGATCCTTGGCCACGCCATGCGCGATGAAATTCACCGCATCGTAACGGGTCATGTCCTGTTCTTGCAGGAAATAGGCGGCGTTCGATTCCCGTTCGGCGAAGATCGCGACCAGAACATTGGCCCCGGTCACTTCGGTGCGACCGGAGGATTGCACATGGATCGCGGCGCGCTGGATCACGCGCTGGAAGGCGGCCGTGGGCACGGCCTCGGAGCCTTCGACATCGGTTTCCAGCGTCGACAGATCGTCATCGATGAAAGACACCAGCGTTTCACGCAGGGCTTCGATGTCGACGCTGCAGGCCAACATGACCTTTTGTGCTTCGGGTTCGTCTATCAACGCGAGCAGCAGATGCTCGAGGGTTGCGAGTTCGTGGCGGCGCGCATTTGCGTTGGCCAGCGCCGCGTGAATGGCCTGCTCTAGTGTCGTGGAAAAAGATGGCACGTGCGTGCTCCTTCCTCTTGCATCGGGTCAGGCTGCGCCCGTCGCCGACTGTGGCCTCATAGTCTTAAGCTTTGGTTTTTGTGACGCAGTTTCAAGCAAAAACCGCTCAAGGTCTCGTGTTCTTCTTGCCAGCGGGCCTCTATCCCTTGGTGTTGAAGGGTCTGCCCAAATATTAGGCAGACAGGTTTTTTGGGTCAGAACTGATCCTTGAGGGATCGGATCTTGGCGAAAACATCGACCGGGGCTGCGCCGGCCATTCCCAGATGCGCCGCTATCGCGGCCTCGGATGCCCGAAGGAACGGGTTGGTGGCCAATTCCTCGGCCAGCGTGGAGGGCACGGTCGGCAGCCCCCTCGCGCGTGCCGCGTCGATCGCGTCTGCCCGAGATCTAAGCGCTGAATTCTCCGGTTCAATAGTGACCGCGAACCGGGCGTTGCTTGCGGTGTATTCATGCCCGGAACACACAAGCGTCTCGGGCGGCAGGGCGGCCAGTTTCTGCAAGCTGTCCCACATCTGCGCGGGCGTGCCTTCGAACAGGCGCCCGCATCCCAGCGCCATCAGGCTGTCGGCCGTGAACACCGCGCCGGCCTGCGGAAAATGAAACGCGATGTGGCCAACGGTGTGCCCCGATACATCCAGCACGGATCCCGTCAATCCGCCGATCCGAACCTCATCACCCTCTGCCAACGCATGATCGAGCGCGGGCAGGCGGTGCGCATCGGCGGCCGCACCCCAGACCCTGGCCCCGGTCGCCGCGCGCAAGGCATCGACGCCGTCGACGTGATCCCAGTGATGGTGCGTGATCAAGATGTCCGTCAGCGTCCAGCCCCGCGCCGCAAGTTCGGCCTGGATCGGGGCCGGGTCGGGTACATCCACCACCGCTGTCGCGCCGGTTGCCGGGTCATGCACCACGAACGCGTAGTTGTCCTTGAGGCAAGGCACTGTCACGATTTCTGCGGCGATGTCTGTCTGGGGCATGGAATTTCCGTCTGGGTTGGGTCAAGGTCGTGGCCGCAAGGGCTCGTTTCATCCTTTCGCACCATGGGACCTAGCGCAATGCATCTCGACGTCACCGATCTGCGCCAGTTTTATTATCGCACGCGCCTTGGGCGCATCGCGCAAAAGGCTGTGCGCGACCGGATGCTGGCGCTTTGGCCCGAGGCCAAGGGGCAGACGGTCGTCGGCTTCGGCTTTGCGGTGCCGCTGTTGCGTCCCTACCTGAAAGATGCGCGCCGGGTGATCGGGCTGATGCCGGCCGAACAGGGCGTGATGCCCTGGCCTGCGGGGCTGGAAAACGTGTCGGTGCTGTGCCGCGAAGGCCTTTGGCCGCTGCAGACCGGCATCGCCGACAAGGTGGTGTGCCTGCATGGGCTGGAAACATCCGAACACCCCACCGCTGTGCTGGAGGAATGCGCCCGCGTCCTTGGGCCGGGCGGCAAGGCGCTGTTCGTGGTGCCCAATCGTTCGGGCCTGTGGTCGCGGCGCGACGTGACGCCCTTCGGATTTGGCCGCCCGTATTCGCTCAGCCAGCTCGAAACGCAAATGAAACGGCATGATTTCATGCCCGAACGCCATGCGGCAGCCTTGTTTGCTCCTCCATCGCACCGGCGATTTTGGCTGCAGTCGGCCGAGCTGATGGAAAAGATGGGCGCAAGGTTGAGCAGTTACTACGCCGGGGGCGTTATATTGCTGGAAGTGTCGAAGCGCGTCTATGCGCCCACGCGGCCCGGTCTTGCCGAACGGGTGAGAAAGCCTTTGCAAGTGTTGGAAGGCGCACCCGCTCCCGCTGGCGCAAACGGGCGCACCAGGCCTTGACGGCCGGGTTCCGTCGGCAAATCCGGTGGCAAGAACGCCTTGCCATGCTGGCCCGAATGATGGTTTCATGCGCTTGGCAAAAGGTCGGGCCGCTGCGCCGGATCGCGATTCCCAAGGCTGTGAAACCGGGCCCGAACGGCGAGAATCGAACACCTGCGGTGGGCAAAGCGTCGCAATTCGAAAGCTTCAAAGCGTCGCAGAAACGCGCCTGTTTGGTAAATATCTGAAAAAGTTGACTTTTCCACCCAGAAGGGCGTTGGCTATCGCGGTTGCAGCATCCATGACCCTCTGCTACATCGACCACGATTTATGGACAAACGGCTGCCATACGGCACCGAGACGCGATTTGCCTGGAGGCACCACGGTGCCTGACCGGGTCACGCATATGAAAGGGTGGACGTGAGCGAACCTGCTTCAATCTCGACCGGCATTGCCGCGCGCTACGCGACCGCGTTGTTCGATCTGGCCAATGAGACGGGCACGCTGGCCTCTCTCGAGGCTGATGTCGACGCCGTCGAAGCCGCACTGGCCGAAAGCGATGACTTGCGCGACTTGATCACGTCGCCGATCTATGGCCGCGACGCCGGCGAAGCCGCGATCGGCAAGGTTGCCGATGCGATGGGTCTGAATGCGATCACCGGCAACACCCTGCGCCTGATGGCCCAGAAACGCCGCCTGTTCGTCGTGCCCGCCGTGCTGCGCGAATTGCGTGCACGCATCGCCGAGCATAAGGGCGAAGTCACGGCCGAGGTGGTTTCTGCCAAGGCGTTGACCAAGACCCAGGCAGATAAACTCGCGGCTGCGCTCAAGGCGTCCGTGGGCAAAGATGTGAAATTGAATGCGACCGTCGATGCAAGCCTTATCGGCGGTCTTGTCGTCAAAGTGGGCTCGACGATGATCGACAGTTCGATCAAGGCCAAGCTGAATGCACTCCAGAATACGATGAAAGAGGTCGGATAAAATGGCGATCCAAGCAGCAGAAATTTCTGCGATCCTGAAGGACCAGATCAAGAATTTCGGCCAGGATGCCGAAGTGGCCGAGGTGGGCCGCGTGCTTTCCGTCGGTGACGGTATCGCGCGCGTCTACGGGCTGGACAACGTCCAGGCCGGCGAGATGGTGGAATTCCCCGGTGGCATCCGCGGGATGGCGCTGAACCTCGAGTCCGACAACGTCGGTATCGTGATCTTCGGCTCCGACCGGGACATCAAGGAAGGCGACACCGTCAAGCGTACCAACGCGATCGTGGACGTGCCCGTCGGTGACGCGCTTCTGGGTCGCGTTGTGGATGGCCTTGGCAACCCGATCGACGGCAAGGGCCCGATTGAAACGTCCGAGCGCTCCATCGCCGACGTGAAAGCACCGGGCATCATCCCGCGTAAATCGGTGCATGAACCGATGGCGACCGGCCTGAAAGCCATCGACGCCATGATCCCGATCGGCCGTGGCCAGCGCGAACTGATCATCGGCGACCGTCAGACCGGCAAGACCGCCGTCGCGCTCGACACCATCCTGAACCAGAAATCCTACAACGATGCCGCCGGCGACGACGAGAGCAAGAAGCTCTACTGCGTCTATGTCGCCATCGGTCAGAAGCGCT
>CAYWTM010000032.1:0-29190 GCA_964460185.1 uncultured Roseicyclus sp.
CCTGGCACGATATCGTACCGGTGATCGAAGCCGCGCCGGGCGTCGAACACCGCGCCTACGACATCGTGGGCCCGGTCTGCGAAAGCGGCGACACCTTCGCCAAGCAGCGCCAGATGCCGCCGGTCGCGGCCGGCGATCTGTTGGCGTTCCGGTCGGCAGGGGCCTATGGCGCGGTGATGTCGTCGGAATACAACACGCGCCCCCTGATCCCCGAAGTTCTGGTCAAAGGCGATCAATTCGCCGTCATCCGCGCGCGACCTACATTTGACGAGATCATAAACCGCGATAGTGTTCCCGGGTGGGTGTAGCCCAGGGGCATGCCGCTCCCGAAAGGCAACATGACTGAAACCTCCGCCACCGACCGGGCCCTTGCGCGCCTGATCTGGCCCCTGCGTCTGACGCGGGCGGGCATGATTGCCGAGCGCGGCACGCGGGCGTTCTGGCCAGTCTGGTCGATCCTGATGGCCGCGCTGGCGGCGTTTGCCTTCGGCCTCGCGGCGGCCTTGACTCCGGTGCAGGTCTGGATCGTCATCGGGTTGACCGCGATCGCGTTGACCTGGACCTTCGTGCGCGGGGTTGCCGGGTTCCGGATGCCAAGCCGGGAAGACGCGCTGGAACGGCTGGATCAGACCATGCCGGGGCGGCCGATATCGACCCTTCTGGATGTCCCGGCAGTGGGCGCCGATGATCCGGCGGCGCAATCGGTCTGGGCCGCGCATCTGCGCCGGATGGAGACGCGCGCCGCCACCGCCCGCGCGCCCGAACCGGACCTGCGCCTGTCCCGGCAGGATCCCTTTGCCCTGCGCTATGTCGCAGCCACGGCTTTGGCCATGGCGCTGGTGTTCGGCACCCTGGGCCGGGTCACCGATATGGGCGATGCGGTCAATATAGGCACCGGGGCGGCCGTGGCGTCCGGCCCGTCATGGGAAGGGTGGGTGGAACCGCCCGTCTACACCGGGCTGCCGTCGCTCTACCTGAACGAGATAACCGCGGACGGGTTCGAGACCCCTGAAGGCTCACGCATCACCTTCCGCAGCTATGGCGCGGCGGAGGCGATCACGCTGTCCACCGATGTTGGCCCGATGCCAACCGCGGATGCCGATGCCTATGCCCAGTCGATCACGGTGGAGCAGTCCGGCACCTTCGCGGTGAACGGGCCCGGCGGACGATCCTGGACCATTTCGGTGCTGGCCGATGCGCCGCCGGCCATCGCGCTGGATGGCGAGGTCGAAGGCGAACCGCCAGGCCAGATGCAGTTCAGCTTTACGGCAACCGATGACTACGGCGTCAGGTCGGGCAGTGCCACGATCCGCCTGGACGTGGCGAACACCGACCGCCGCTATGGGTTGCGTGTCGATCCCGAACCGCGCGAGGCGTTGGTGCTCGACCTGCCGATGCCCTTCCGCGGCAGCCGTGCGGAATTCACCGAGGTGCTGGTGGAAGACCTCTCGGAACATCCCTTCGCCAACTTGCCCGTCACCTTGACGCTGACCGTCACAGATGATGCAGGCCAGATCGGCACAGTCAGCTATGATGTGCCGCGCCTGCCCGGACGGCGGTTCTTCGACCCGCTGGCCAATGCGCTGATCGAGATGCGCCGCGATATCCTGTGGAGCCGTGAAAACGCACCGCGCGCCGCGCAATTGCTGCGCGCTGTCTCCCAATCGCCCGAGGATGGGCTGGACGAAAGCGTTTACCTGCTGATCCGCACGGCCGTCCGCCGGCTGGAATCGGGGATCGACAGCATCTCGACCGACACCCGCGACCAGGTGGCGGACATCCTCTGGACCGCCGCGATGGAACTTGAGGTCGGCGAACTGGACGACGCGCTGGAACGCCTGCGCCGTGCCCAGGAACGGTTGAGCGAGGCCATGCAGCAAGGGGCCAGCGAAGAAGAAATCGCCGAACTGATGCAGGAACTGCGCGAGGCAATGGACGATTACATGCGTCAGCTGGCCGAGAATGCCCAGCCCGGCGAAGACCGCCCCGATGAAGGGGAGCGCATGGAAATGTCGATGGCCGATCTGGACGAAATGATGCGCCGCATCGAAGAGCTGATGGCCGAGGGCCGTATGGCGGAGGCGCAGGAAATGCTCGATGCGCTGCAGCAGATGCTGGAAAACATGGAGATGGTCCAGGGCGGCGAGGGCGGTGATGGTCCACAGACGCCGGGCCAGCAGGCGATGGAAGGTCTGCAAGACACGCTGCGCGACCAGCAGGAATTGTCGGATGACGCGTTCGGCGAACTGCAGGACCGGTTCAATCCCAACCGCCCGCAGCAGGGCCAACCCCAACCAGGCCAGCCCCAGCAAGGTCAGCAGCAGGGCCAGCAGGGCACGCCCGGCACCGGGCAACAGCCACAGGGCCAGCCGGGCCAGCAAGCCGGCCCCGACGGGGATCGGCAGGGCGAAGGCGAGGGCGGCGATCAGAGCGGCATGACATTGGCCGAACGCCAGGAGGCCTTGCGCCGCCAACTCGAGGAACAGGCCGGCCGCCTGCCCGGTGCGGGCACCGAAGCCGGTGACGAGGCGTTGCGACGTCTGGACCAGGCAGGCCGCGCCATGGATGAAGCCGAAGGATTGCTGGAACGCGGCGATCTGGCCGGCGCGCTGGATGCGCAGTCGGAGGCGCTGGAGGCCTTGCGCGAAGGCATGTCGGAACTGGGCCGCGCGCTGGCGCAGGAACAAACGGGCCAGGAACCGGGTCAGGGCCAGGCCGAGGGCAACATGGCACCCGACCGTCCGATGCAGGATCCGCTTGGCCGGCAGGCCGGCAATTCGGGGTCATTCGGATCGGAAGATGCAATGGCAGACCGCGAAGAAGCGTTCCGCCGGGCCCGTGAGTTGCTGGACGAATTGCGCCGCCGCTCTGCCGAGCAAGGCCGGCCCGACGTCGAACTGGAATACCTGCGCCGCCTGCTCGATCAATTCTGATCGCGGACGATCACCCGTCGGCGCTTGCGCCCAGGCCGCGCGCAATGCCATCCAGCCAGAACCGGGCGGAGTCTATCGCGGCCACATAGCCTTCGATGGCGCCGGCCATGATCGGCATCGTTGCGCTGATCTCATCCGGATTCGTGTACAGGGTCAGGCCGCTCAGCGCGATCAGCACCACGAAGAAGAACCCGAGACGCACGCCGCGCCGCCGCCGTGGGATGGTATCCACGGTGTCGATATCGGTGGCGGTGTCCTCTTCGCCCGACCGATCGCCCGTGTCACGCAGGGTCGAGTTGATTTCATCGATATCGGGGAACAGATCGCGCCGTGCCTGCGCCGCGTCCGGTGTCTGCGGCGCCGGGCTGAATGCGTCTTGTGCATCTGCAAGCCCCGGCCCGCGTCCCGGGCCGGAAGACGGGGCCTGCCCTTCGTCGAGCGGCATTTCCGATTGGGTTTCGACCGATCCCGCCTCTGCCTGACGCAGGCGTGTCTCACGCTCGGCCTCTTCGCGCAGGATATCGCGGATACCGGGCTCCATTTCCTGACGCCGCGGTCCGGTGCCCGCAGCGGCACCCGCGGCAGCCTCGATCACGTTCTCTATACCTGGGGGGGTATCGGCCGGTTGTTCGGGCTCCGCCTCGGCATCACCCGCAGGGGGCGCGGGCGCGGGCGGGGGCGTTGCGTCTCCGCGTTTGGGCGCGATTGCGGGTTCCACGTCGGTGCGTCGTCCGGGCTGAAACCACGTGGTGGAACAATTCGAACATTGCACGTCCCGGCCTTCGGGCGGAACCATGCTATCGGCCACCTCGTAGCGTGCACTGCAATTGGGACAGGTCAGCCGCATATTTATACCGATTGCTCTTTCGTTGTACCCCGTTTGCCCGAGATCAGGCACGGGAACATCCGCGTTTTCATCTATCTTGTAACAACGCACCAAAGTCTTTCCAAGCATTTGTGGCAGTGCCGATTGCAACCTGTTGCTATCCGTTGCAAGACAGTGGCGGCTGAACGACCAAGGGAGCGCACCCGGTGATCGACATGCAGGATGCCGCCTATGGCTACGGGACAGAGCCAATCCTGTCGGACCTGACGCTACGGCTGGCCCCGGGATCTTTCCATTTCCTGACCGGTCCATCGGGTGCGGGAAAGACAACTTTTCTCAAGCTGTGTTATGCCGAACTGGTCGCCACGGCAGGTGCTGTGCGCATATTCGGCGAGGATGCCGCGACGCTGAGCCGGGACCAGATCGCGCTGACGCGCCAACGGATCGGCGTGGTGCATCAGGATTGCCAGTTTCTCGATCACCTGCCGGTCAACGAGAACATCGCCCTGCCCCTGACGGTCGCGGCACGCGATGCGGCGGCCCAGGCGGAAAACCTGCGCGAACTTGTGTCGTGGGTCGGCCTGTCGGCGCGGGCGCAGGCCTTTCCGCCGGAACTGTCAGGGGGGGAACGGCAACGCGCGGCCCTGGCGCGGGCGATCATCACGGACCCCGACCTGATCATCGCGGATGAACCGACCGGCAACGTGGATTGGGAGATGTCGCTGCGCCTGCTGCAATTGCTGGTGGAGTTGAACAAGATGGGAAAGACCGTGTTGATCGCAACCCACGACCTTGCCCTGATCCGGGCTGCCAAGGGTCAGGTTCAGGCGCGGGTTCTGCGCATCGCCAACGGGCGGATGCAATCGGCGGGGGCGGACCTGTGAGCGTGGCGCGCGATATCGTGTCCCTGGTCCGGGGGGATCAGCAGGCCGACCGCGTGGTGCCACGGTCGGGGCAATCTGCGCGATTGACCATGGCGGTGTCGGGCGCGATGGCGTTTCTGGCAGTCTTTGCGCTGGCCCTGTCGCTGGCAGCGGGCCGTCTTGCCGACCGATGGGCCGAGGCGCTGGCCCAATCCGCCACCATTCGCCTGTCAGCCCCCGAGGCCGAGGTCGATGCCCAGACATGGGCCGTTCTGACCATTCTCGAACAGACACCCGGCGTCGACAGCGCCCGCGCGCTCAGCGATGATGAACAGCGCGCCCTGCTGGAGCCGTGGTTCG
Organism: uncultured Roseicyclus sp.; assembly: GCA_964460185.1. Classification (GTDB taxonomy): domain Bacteria; phylum Pseudomonadota; class Alphaproteobacteria; order Rhodobacterales; family Rhodobacteraceae; genus JAVJPJ01. The sequence goes on from CAYWTM010000032.1 coordinate 4,983, forward strand.
GCCCGGATCTTCCGGTCGATGACCTGCCGGTGCCGCGGCTGATCGAGATCGTGGAAACCCCCGAAGGCTTTGACGATGACGGCCTGCGTCTGCGCCTGGCCGCAGAAGCCCCGGGCGCGGTGCTGGATAATCACACCCGCTGGCGCGAACCCCTGGTCGACGCGGCGGCGCGGCTCCGGACCCTGGGCTGGTTGGCCATGGCGCTGATCCTGGGATCAACGGCGGCAATGATCACGCTGGCCGCACAGGCAGCGCTTGCGTCGAACGAACAGGTGATCCGCGTGATGCGCCTGGTCGGGGCCAAGGACACATACGTGGCCCGTGCCTTTGTCCGGCGCTTTACCAACCGGGCGCTGGTGGGCGCCTTCGCGGGCACGGTGCTTGGCATGGTGGCCATTGCCCTACTGCCCCGCGCCGCGGCAGAGGGTGCGTTTCTGACCGGCCTGGGGTTTTCCGGGGCCGGGTGGCTGGTTCCGCTCGTGATCCCGGTCCTGGCGATGGTCACGGCCTTTTGGGCAACCCGGTTCGCAGCCTTCCGGATGCTGCGGGGAATGCGCTGATGCAATGGATCCGGTCGGCCATTTTCGTGGTGCAGATGTATGTGGCGATGCTGGTGGTCGCGATCATCTACCTGCCCTGGGCCCTGCTGTCGCCGGCGGGTGCCCATGCGGCCTGTCACGCCTATTGCAGATGGGTGATCTGGACACTGCGCTGGATCTGCGGGTTGGAGACCGAGGTCCGCGGCACACCGCCCACGGGCGAGGTCATGATCGCCGCCAAACACCAGAGCTTTCTAGATATCATCCTGATCTACAACGCCGTGCCGCGCGGCAAGTTCATCATGAAGCGCGAGCTGTTGTTCGCCCCCATCCTCGGTCAATATGCGCTGCGCATCGGCTGCGTGCCCGTCAATCGTGGCAAGCGTGGTGCGGCCATCGCCAGCATGCTGGCCGATGTGAAAAGCGGCAAGCAAGAGGGGGGGCAGCTGATCATCTACCCGCAGGGCACCCGCGTGGCGCCCGGCGTGTCGCGCCCCTACAAGGTCGGCACAGCCGCGCTGTATACGCAATTGGGTCAGCCATGCGTTCCCGTGGCCGCGAATGTCGGCCTGTTCTGGGCCAAACGCGGCATCTATCGCAAACCCGGCCTTGCGGTCGTGGAATTCCTGCCCGAGATCGCGCCGGGCCTGGACCGCGACGGGTTCATGGCGCGGCTCGAAAACGATGTCGAAACCGCATCCGATCGCTTGCTGGAAGAGGCTGGGTTTCATGCAGACCATAGATGATATCGCAGCCCTCGAAGCGCTGTACGATGATCCGGCTCCGGCCTCGCTGACCAAGGTCACACCGCGCATCACGCCGATGTATCGCCGCTGGATCGAGACCTCGCGGTTCTGCATCCTGTCAACGGTTGGTCCCGAAGGCACCGATGCCACCCCGCGCGGCGATGACGGCGCGGTGGTCCGGATCGTCGACGACACCACGTTGTTGCTGCCGGACTGGCGCGGCAACAACCGGATCGACAACCTGCGCAACATCGTGCGTGACCCCCGCGCATCGCTGATGTTCCTGGTCCCGGGCAGCAACAATGTCGTGCGGGTCAATGGCACGGCTGTGCTGACAGCCGATCCCGTGGTTACGGACACCTTCGAGCAGCGCGGGCGGCATCCAAAGGTCGTCGTCGTCATCACCGTGACCGAGATGTATTTCCAGTGCGCCAAGGCGTTGATGCGATCCGGCCTGTGGTCCCGTGACGATAGCGAAGGCCTGCCAAGCGCGGGTGACCTGATCAAGGAAATGGACGCGGATTTTGACGCCGAAACCTACGACATCACCTATGCCGACTACGCCAAGGGACGGATGTGGTAGCAGCGGGGCTATCCCTGCGCGCGCTCAGGCGATGCCCAGCGCCGCCAGCGATACATCGGCCTGGTGATCGCGCCCATAGGCCACCAGACCGACCGAGCGGACCTGATCGGGCCGCACGCTGGCGCGCATCATCCCGCCGGACGGGGTGAATTCCGACAATGGCAGCGTGACCTCGTCCCAATCCGGTCCGGCGTCGAACCCGGCCTGGTAATACTGCCAGGGCAGCCGCGTGCGGGTGGTGCGCAGATGAATGAAATAGCGTTGGCCATTGCCACGCACCCGAAGGCGCAGCGCAACGGCATTGGCCGAAAGACCGTCCGGCATCGCGATACGCGCCTGGATGAATCCCCCCCGGTTGGCCGTCGATACCGTCCCGGTCAGCCGCAATGCGCCGCCCTCCAGCCGCGCCTGACCTTCCGATACGCCGCCCATCACGGTGTCGGCCAGGTAGGTCCAGTCAAGCTGATCGGCCGGTGTCATCGCGCCCATCTCCAGATCGGCCCGGGCGCGCCCTGTCATGATCACCGCCACGCCCCCAGCCAGGACGGCGCGGCGCGACAGGATCACGCCGCGAGGCCTTTCGAGCCCATATCGAGGTATTTCTTGCGTCGGCCGGCGATCAACTTGGCCCGATCCGCGCCGCCCAACTGCGCCAGCATGGACGCGATCGCCTTGGACACCTCGGCGATCGTGCCGGCCGGGTCGCGTTGTGCGCCGCCCATCGGTTCGCGGATCACCAGATCGCAAACGCCGAGCTTGTGCAGATCCTGCGCTGTCAGGCGTAACGCTTCGGCGGCTTCGCGCATCTTCTCGGCATCCTTCCACAGGATCGAGGCGCAGCCTTCGGGGCTGATCACCGAATAGATCGAGTGTTCCAGCATCGCCAGACGATCCGCGGTCGCGAAAGCCACCGCGCCGCCCGATCCGCCCTCGCCGATGATGATCGACATCAGCGGCACACCGATCTGCAGGCATTTTTCCGTGGACCGGGCAATCGCTTCGGACTGGCCGCGCTCTTCGGCGCCCTTGCCGGGATAGGCGCCGGGCGTATCGACCAGCGTGATGACCGGCAGGCCGAAACGGTCGGCCATATCCATCAGGCGCACGGCCTTGCGATAGCCCTCGGGCCGGGCCATGCCGAAATTGCGTTCGATCCGGGTTTTTGTGTCATGGCCCTTTTCATGGCCGATCACCACGACAGGCGTATCCTGGAACCGGGCCAGGCCGCCCATGACAGCATGGTCGTCGGCAAAGTTCCGGTCACCGGCCAGCGGCGTGTACTCGGTGAACAGCGCCTCGATATAGTCACGGCAATGGGGGCGATTGGGGTGACGGGCCACCTGGCACTTTCGCCAGGGGGTCAGGTTCTTGTAAAGGTCACGCAAGATGCCCGCGGCCTTCTGGTCCAGGGCGGTGGCCTCTGCCTCCACATCCATTTCTTCGTTGCGGCGCGCCAGCGCGCGCAGCTCTTCCGCCTTGCCTTCGATTTCAGCCAGGGGTTTTTCGAAGTCGAGATAGGTCATGCATGTCGTCCCGTCGTTCCGGCGCCTCGCCATCGTATATGACCCTGGCAAGGCCGGGATGCAACTCGGCATGGGTGGCTTTGGGGGCGGCATCCCCGTCCGCGAAACGCCCCCCGGTCTTCAAACGCTGCCAGCGATCATTTCCGCCTGCCTGACGATCACCTCGGCCTGTTTGATCGAGGCGATATCGACAAGCCGGCCCTTGTAGACGGTAGCCCCCTGCCCCTCGGCCTTGGCCTGTTCCATCGCGGCCAGGATTTCGCGGGCTTCGGCAACGGCTGTCTCGGACGGGGTGAACACCTCGTTGGCCAGCGCCACCTGCTTGGGGTGGATCGCCCATTTGCCGACCATGCCCAGCGTTGCCGACCGCCGCGCCTGCGCACGGTAACCTTCATCATCCGAGAAATCGCCGAATGGCCCGTCGACCGGCAAGACGCCGTGGGTGCGGCATGCCGCGACAATCGCGGTCTGTGCCCAATGCCACGGGTCGCTGTAGTGGCGGGTGTCGCCTTGCAGCATGTAGTAATTTTCCTGCGTTCCGCCGATGCCGGTTGTCTGCATGCCCATGCTGGCGGCGAAATCCGCCGCGCCCAGCGACATCGCCTGAAGCCGGGGCGAGGCGGCGGCGATTTCTTCCACATGGGCGATGCCGGCCGCACTTTCGATGATGACCTCGAAGGCAATCGGTCTGGATCGGCCCATCGCGGCCTCGATCGACGTCACAAGCGCGTCGACCGCGTAGATATCGGCGGCGTTGCCCACCTTGGGGATCATGATCTGATCCAACCGGTCGCTGGCCTGTTCCAGCAGGTCAACGACATCGCGATACCAATAGGGGCTATCGAGCCCGTTGATCCGCACGCTGAGTGTCTTGGCGCCCCAATCCACGTCGCCGATGGCCTGAATGATGTTTTTCCGCGCCGCGGGCTTGTCGTCGGGGGCCACCGAATCCTCGAGATCGAGGTTGATCACATCCGCGTCGGAGCCTGCCATTTTCTCGAAGATCTGTGGCCGCGAACCGGGGCCGAACAGCTGGCAACGGTTGGGGCGGGCGACAGGCTGAGGTTGCAGGCGAAAGCTCATGACGGCGGTTTCCTATGCGCAAGGATGTTTCGTTTTGGTCGCGCCATCGGATAGGATATTGCGCCGCAGCATGCAAGCGCTGCGTCGCGGCGCGACCGCCTAATGCGGATAGATCACCGGAAACCAGTCTTCGCGCAGCTTTTGACCCGGCTGCATGTCATGGCCCGGAAAGGGTGGCGAGGTGCGGCCGGGGCGTTCCACGTACCGCGCATCATCGCCCAACAGCCTGAGCGAAAAGGCCCGGCGGCGCGCGTTGGCATGGTTGCCGCGCGCGCCGTGCAAGGTGCCGTAGTGAAAGGCCACGGCATCCCCCGGTTCCATCGCCCATTCGCGGATATCCATGCCCTCCGCATCGGGGTCGGGCACGGGCATGTAGTCGTCTTCATTGGGATAGAAGCTCGTTTCAGCCAGCCAGCGCGTGGGCAGAACGGGCCGGGGCCAGGCAAAGCTGCCTGCCACGCAGCGCAGGCTGGCATCGGTGACCGGATCGACCGGGGACCAGAAACTGACGGTCTGTCGCCCCTCGACGAAATAATAGGGGCCGTCCTGATGCCAGGGCGTCGGCTTGGATGTTCCCGGTTCCTTGACCAGCACATGATCGTGGAACACCTGCACGGTCGCGGACTGCATCAGGTCGGCGGCAACCGCGGCCGCCGGAGAATTCCGGATCACATCGGCGAATTCGGGAATCCGCGACCAGTTGCAGTAATCGTCGAAAAAGCGCCCGGTTTCCCCTTCTTTGAGGTTCTCGGCCGCATAGGGGCCGGGATCGGCCATGTTGCGTTCGATGCCCGCGCGGATGGTCTCGACGTGATCCCGAAACAGGCCCCGGATCAACACGACACCGTCGCGCTGGTAGGTTTCGATATCGGCTTTGGTCACAAGGGGGTGGGTCATCGCAACACCTCGGCAGATCTATTGCAGGTCGCCAAACGCGGCCTGCATGCGGGCAACCGTTTCCTCGATCTGCGCTGTCGGCAAGGCCAGATTGAACCGGTTGAACATCTCGCCGCCCGTCCCGAACCATGTGCCGGGGGCCACACCGATCCTGGCGTCGCGCTGAACGCGGCGTTCGATTTCCTCGACGCTCATGCCGGTGCCCGAAAAATCGACCCATGGCAGGAAGGTCGCATCCAGCCGCATCGAGTGCAGGCCGGGGATCGCATTGATGCCGGCGTCAAAGATGTCCCGGTTCCGGGTCAGATGCGCCATCTGCGCGGCCAGCCATTGCGCGCCGTCCGGGGAATAGGCCGCCTGGCTGGCCCAAACGCCCATCGTGGTCGGATCGTAGTTCAATGCGATCAAACGGTTGCCCATCTGGGCGCGCAGGGTGTCGTCGCGGATGATGACCTGGCCCACGCGCATGCCCGCCAGATTGAAGGTCTTGGACGCCGCGAACAGCGTCACCAGACGATCGCGGTGATCGGGCGCAGCCACATCCATGGGAACATGCCGCTTCCCATCGTAGATCAGATCGCAATGCACCTCGTCCGAGACCAGGATCAGGTCATGGCGCGCGGCGAATTCCGCCACCTGCCGTTGTTCCTCGGGCGACCACATGCGGCCAGACGGGTTTTGCGGCGAACAGAACAGCAAGATCCGGGTGTCGGGCGTGATCGCGGCCTCTGCCGCGTCCCAATCCAGTTCATAGCGCCCATCGACCAGCGCCATCGGAAGCTCCACCGGGCGCCGGCCGGCGCGTTCGGATTTCAGGCGGAACTCGTGATAGACCGGCGTGAAGAATGCAACGCCCTCGCCCGGTTCGGACCAGACATCGAGACACATGGCGATGGCATGGCCAAGCCCCTGGGTCGACAAGATCCAGTCCGGTGAAACCTCCCAATCGTGGCGGGTCTTGAGCCACCAGCAAACCGCCGCAAGATATTTGTCCTTGTCATACCCGTAGTTGAACAGGCCATGGTCGACCGCGCGCTGCAAGGTCTCGATCACGCAAGGCGCCGTCGGATAGTCGGAATCGGCCACCCACATCGCAATGCATTCGGTCGGGTCCATATCGAACGCGGACTTCAGTTTGGCCCATTTCGAGTTCTGGGTCAGATGCATGGGCAGAACGGTGTTGAAACTCATGTGGCCTCCGGTCATCGGGAACTGCGGACACTAGCCTTGGCCGCAAGATGTGCAAGAGGCGTTGCGAGCACGGGCCTCATCGCTTATCTCAACGCCCATGAAACGTCCGATCCTTCTGCACCCCGACCCACGCCTCAAGAAAGTCGCCGACCCGGTCAGCGACCTGACGGATGATCTGCGCACGCTGGCCGACGACATGCTGTCGACCATGTACGATGCGCCGGGCATCGGGCTGGCCGCGCCGCAGGTCGGCGTGCTGTCGCGCCTGATCGTGCTGGATTGCGTCAAGGAAGAGGGCGCGGCCCCGCGTCCGCTGGCGATGTTCAACCCCGAGGTGGTCGCAGCCTCGGACGAAATCTCGGTCTACGAGGAAGGCTGCCTGTCGATCCCCGAATTCTACGCCGACGTGGAACGCCCCGCCGAGGTGACCGTGCGCTGGATCGACCCCGATGGCGCGGAACAGCAAGAAACCTTTGCCGGGCTGTGGGCGACCTGCGTCCAACACGAGATCGATCACCTGAACGGCAAGCTGTTCATCGATTACCTCAAACCGCTCAGGCGGCAGCTGATCACCCGCAAGATGGTGAAGCTGAAAAAAGAACGCGCGCGGGAAAAGGCGTGAGCGACCTGCGCCTGCGCTTTCACCCCGATCCGATCCTGCGCAAGGTCTGCGCCCCGCTTGCCGACTTCGGCACGGACCTGCAGGATCTGGCACAGGCGATGCTGAAGGTGATGTATGACGCCCCGGGGCGGGGCCTTGCGGGCCCGCAGATTGGCCTGACACAGCGGATCTTCGTGATGGATGCCACCTGGAAGGATGGCGATCCCGCGCCGCTGATCTGCATCAATCCGGTCGTGGACTGGGCGTCGGAGGATACCGTGCCGGGCCAGGAAGGCTGCCTGTCGATCCCTGATACACCCTGTCTTGTGCGCCGCCCCAAGGCGATCCGCCTGCGCTGGCAGGACGCGAAAGGAACGGGCCACGAAGCAGCCATGGATGGCACCACAGCGCGTATCGCCCTGCATGAGCTGGATCATCTCGATGGCATCTTGTGCATCGACCGGCATGAAGGCGCCACGGCATGAGACGCGAATTCATCATGTGGCCCGACAAACGGCTCAGGACGCCCGCCGACGAGGTGCCATCCGTCACCGACGAGATCCGCGCGATCTGGGACGACATGATCGAAACCATGGATGCGATGCCGGGGGTCGGCCTGGCCGCGCCGCAGATCGGCGTGATGCTGCGCCTTGCGGTGGTGGATGCCAGCGACGAACGCGGCCGTGCGATCCGGATGGCCAACCCGGAAATCATTGCCGTCAGCGACGCCACCAACGACCATGAGGAAGCCAGCCCCAACCTGCCCGGCGTCTGGGCCCGGATCACCCGGCCGGCCGAGGTTTCGATCGCCTTCACCGATCATATGGGCATGCGGGTGCGGAGGGATTTTACCGGCCTCTGGGCCACGTCGGTCCAGCACCAGATCGACCACCTGGCGGGGCGCATGTATTTCGACCGTCTGTCCAAGGTAAAGCGTGACATGTTGCTGAAACGCGCGAAAAAGGCCGGCTGATGCGGATCGTGTTCATGGGGACGCCCGATTTCTCGGTCGGGGTGCTGGATGCGCTGATCGCGGCAGGCCACGAGGTTGTGGCCGTCTATTGCCAGCCGCCCCGCCCCGCCGGACGCGGCAAGAAGGATCGCCCCAGCCCGGTGCAGGGACGCGCCGAGGCCCTTGGCCTGCCGGTGCGCCATCCGGTGTCGCTGAAAACGCCCGAGGCGCAGGCCGCCTTCGCGGCGCTGAATGCCGACGTGGCCGTGGTCGTGGCCTATGGCCTGATCCTGCCGCAGGCGGTTCTGGATGCCCCGCGCCATGGCTGCCTCAACATCCACGCCTCGCTTTTGCCGCGCTGGCGCGGGGCCGCGCCGATCCAGCGGGCGATCATGGCGGGCGATCGGCAAACCGGCGTGTGCATCATGCAGATGGAGGCCGGGCTCGATACCGGGCCGGTTCTGTTGCGCCGCGAGATCCCGATCGACGCCACCGAGACGGCGGGCGGGCTGCATGACAAGTTGTCGGCGCTCGGCGCATCATCCGTGGTGGAGGCGCTGGCGCGGCTTGAGGATCTTGTCCCCGAGATCCAGTCCGAAACCGGCGTTACCTACGCGGAAAAGATCGACAAGGCCGAGGCGCGGGTGGATTGGGCGCGGGATGCCGCCGTCATTGACCGGCAGATCCGGGGCCTCTCGCCTTTTCCGGGCGCTTGGACCATGATCGCGGGCAAACGCTTGAAACTGTTGAAAAGCCACGTCGTCGACGGCCAGGGCGTGCCGGGCACGATCCTGTCAGGCCTGATGGTGGCTTGCGGCAAGGACGCGGTCGAGATCACCGAGGTGCAGCCAGAGGGCAAGCCGAGGATGCAGGCAGAGGCATATCTGCGAGGCGCACGGGTAGACCCCGGCATGGTTTTGGGAGACGGAACATGATCCTGTTTTCATTCTTCGGGTCGTTGATGATCGCGGGGATCGTGGCCGTCTTGTTCGAGAAATGGGACATCACCCATAACGGGATCGTGCCATCGGTGCTGATCGCGTTCGGGGCGGTTCTGGCCCTGTTCTTCATCCGGTCCCTGTTCGGGTTCAGCCTTGGCTCGCCCGGGGTCGATGCCATCCTGGGGTCGGCCGCGGCGCTGGTGCTGATCCCCACGGAATATGCCAACCGCCGCCGCAAGCGGAACAATCGCCGCCGGTAGCGCCCGGAACGGGGAACGACATCGCGCGTTGCAGATGTCGGATGCCTCCGGCGGCCATATTTTCGGGATAAAGATGGATGGGGTGGTGGTCAGCCGCGCGGTGGGCGCGGTTTGTAGACCGGCAGCCGCCAGCCAAGGCCAAGCGATCCCGCGCGCAGGATGAAGGTGCAGACCACGCAGGCTGCGGCGGGCGCGAAGGGGATCGGGGTCAGGGTGGCCGTCACGAGGGCCGCGCCGGCGCCTGCAAGGGCTGCGGTGACGTAGAGTTCTCCCTGTTTCAGGACCAGCGGAACCTCGTTGGCGACCACATCGCGCATCAGGCCGCCAAAGGTGCCGGTGGCAACCCCCATGACCAGCACGATGACCGCCGAATGGTCCAGCGACATCGCGACGCTGGCACCCGCGGCCACCGCGATGCCCAGCGCCAGCGCATCCAGCCAGACCAGCACCTTGAGCCGGCTTTCCATCAGGTGCGCGGTGAAAAACACCAGCACGGCGGCCGCGCAGGCGATGGCAAGCGGCGTGGGATCCGCCACCCAGAAGACCGGGTTTCGGTCAAGGATCACGTCACGCAGGGTACCGCCGCCCACGGCGGTCAGGCAGGCCAGGAAGAAGAAACCGATGATATCCAGCTGAGCGCGCGACGCGGCCAATGCGCCGGTCAGCGCGAACACCAGCGCGGCGGCGTAGTCCAGGGTCAGCGCGAGCGTCATTTGTAGGGCTTCATGCCCGCCCGCGCCAATTCATCGGCGCGTTCGTTTTCGGGGTGGCCGGCATGGCCCTTGACCCATTCCCACGTCACCTGGTGGCGTTTGGCGGCGTCATCCAGCCGGCGCCACAGATCTTCGTTCTTCACCGGTTTCCTGGTGGCGGTTTTCCAGCCGTTCTTTTTCCAGCTGAACAGCCATGAGGTGATGCCGCCCTTCACATAGGCGCTGTCGGTGACAACCGTGATGGTCGACGGGCGTTCCAAGGCCTCAAGGGCCGCGATGGCGGCCAAGAGTTCCATCCGGTTGTTGGTGGTGTCAGCCTCGCCGCCGTTGAGCGCGCGTTCCTTGACGACGGTGTCGCCGTCCCTGGCCTGCAACAGGGCCCCCCACCCCCCCGGGCCGGGATTGCCCGAGCACGCCCCGTCGGTATAGGCGAACAGATCAGGCATCGGCGATCAGGTGGATGTAAGGGGCGATCTCGCCGCTGAGGCCGCGATCGCGGCCGGTCGCGCGAAACACCACGTTCAAGCGCACCTGTCCGAGCATGGCGACCAGTTCCTCTTCGCTGAAATAGCTGTAATGGCGTCCTATGCTGTCGCGCTCTTCGCCCTCGCCCAGCTTCATGCCCAGATACAGCACGCCACCCGGTTTCAACGCCGTCGCCAGCGCGTCAATGTGGCGGGGAACGTCGGCCTTGCGGGCGTGCAAGAGGCTGAAGCTGGCCCAGATGCCGTCGTACAGGTCGGTGCCGGTGATATCTTCGAAACCGGCAAGGCGGGCGGGCACGCCGCGCCCCTGCGCCTCGGCCACAAAGGCGGGTGTCGCATCCACCGCATCGACGCTGACGCCCGCGCGCATCATTTCGGCCGCGTGAATGCCGGGGCCGCAGCCAAGATCCAGCACAAGCGCCGGTCGCGGCAGGCGCGCGACGAAATCGGCGATGACACCCGCCTGTTCACTGGACAATCCCATGGCCACGTAATCCTGCGCCTTGGCCTGGTACACATCGATGGTCCGGCGGTCAGTCATAGAAACGCTCCCACGGCAAGGCAGGGCACGACCACCCCGGTCAGGATCAGGCGCAGGCGCATCCACCAGGGTGGCGCCAGGCCCTGGCTCCAGAACATCCAGTCGATCATCAGGAGCGCCACGAACCCCGCACCCAGCGCCACCAGCGCCGTGGGCGGCCATGGCGACAGGCCGAAGAAGAACGCCCAGAGCGCCGGCAGCACCGACAGGGCGTAGCCGGTGGCGGCGATGCGGCCAGCGGCCCGGGTCGCAAACCCCCAGATCACGCCGGACATGAAACACAAGATCACGACGCCATAGCCCTGCAACACCACATGGGCCGTCAGCCGCCGCCCGAACATGCCTTGCGAAAAGGCCAGCAGGTCGGGAGAGAGAACGGTGGCCGCGCCCCAGACAAAGGGGATCAGGCCAGAAAGGCCAAGGATCAGGGCGGCGGGGGGTATGCGCGTCATGGCATCGGTTCTGCCTTGGGCGGGGCGGATGGGCAAGGGGTCAGGCGCGTTCCAGCGCCAGCCTGCCGGCCAGGGCCGCGAAGATCCCGGCAAAGGATCGGTTCATCCATGTCATCACGCGGACCGAACCCAGGATCCAGTCGCGCGCGGCGGCGGCAAAGGCGCCGTACAGTACGAAGACCGCGAATGTCATCGCCATGAACAGACCGCCCAGGATCAGGATCTCGGCGGTGACCGTCGCCGGATTGCCGGACAGGAACGGCGTCAGCAGCGACAGGAAAAAGATCGAAAGCTTCGGGTTGAGGATATTGATCAGCGCCCCGCGCCGGGCGACCGCAAATCCCGGCTCGACCTCGCGGCGGGGCTCGACACGCAGCGCACCACCAGATCGCAGGGCGCTGAAGGCGAGGTAGAGCAGATAGGCGACGCCCGCGAATTTCACGAAGTTGAACAGCACCGCCGAGGTGTGAAGAACCGCCGCCAGCCCAAGGGTCGCGGCCAGCAGATGCGGCACGATGCCGATGGTGCACCCAAGGGCCGCCCATGCCGAGGCCACCCGCCCCCGGCCCAGACCAACCGCCAACGTGTAGATGACGCCGGTGCCGGGTGCGATGACGACGACCAGGGCGGTCAAAAGGAATTGCGCGGTGATCACGAGGTGGGCTCCTGCGGGGGGACCAGCGCGGGGCCGGTCCGAAAGTAGCTGACATCATTGGTATAGATGTTGTCCGGGGCAAGCCGTATCAGCCTGCCGGACGGGTCGTCGATGCGGGCGACCTGATCGATGAACCAACGGTTCCAACCGGGTTCCGGCCCCAGATACCGGGTCAAGAGACGCCGGAACAGGTCTGGATCCATCGGCTCGATCGTGGCCCGGCCGCGCAGGCCCAGATGGCGCAGAACGCCCTGGCGGTTGTCGTAGTCGACGATTTCGACACTTACCCGGGGGTCGCTGGCGATGCGGCGCGCAGAGCTGGCGGTGTCGTCGGACAGCATCCAAAGCGCCCCTGCATCCCAGTGGTACCAGACCGGCGCGTTTCGCGGCGCGCCATCCCCGGCCAGCGTCGACAGGATTGCGATCAGCGGGCGCGACAGGACGGACTGCGGGTCAAAGGCCGTCGGCATGGGTCATGCAGGTTCGCGCAATACGCGGGGCACCTTGAATTCGACATTCTCGACGGCGGTTTCCACCAGTTCACGGGTCACGTCAAAGCGGTCTTCAAAGGCGTTGATGACCTCTTCGATCAACACCTCGGGCGCCGAGGCGCCAGCCGTGATCCCGATGGAGGTTATTCCCTCGAGCGCGCGCCAGTCGATATCCGACGCGCGTTGCACCAGTTGCGCATAGGTGCAGCCCGCCCGCGATCCGACCTCGACGAGGCGTTTGGAATTGGACGAATTGGGCGCACCCACGACCAGCATGGCATCGGTTTTCGGCGCCATGGCCTTGACCGCCTCCTGACGGTTGGTGGTGGCGTAGCAGATGTCTTCCTTGTGCGGGCCGACGATGGCGGGAAACCGCGCCTGCAGGGCGGCGACGATGTCTGCCGTGTCATCGACGCTGAGGGTTGTCTGCGTGACAAAGGCCAGCTGGTCGGGATCGCGCACCTCGACCGTGGCCACGTCTTCGACCGTTTCCACCAGCAGCACCTCGCCCTGGGGCAACTGGCCCATGGTGCCCACCGTCTCGGGGTGGCCTTCATGGCCGATCATGATCATCTGCAGGCCGTTGTCGTGGTGACGCTGCGCCTCGATATGGACCTTGGACACCAGCGGGCAGGTGGCATCAACGAAGACCATCTTGCGGCGCGCGGCCTCGGCCGGGACGGATTTGGGCACGCCATGGGCGGAAAAGATGACCGGACGGTCCTCCGGGCATTCGTGCAGTTCCGCAACGAAAACCGCGCCCTTGGCCTTCAGGTCATCGACCACGTACTTGTTGTGGACGATCTCGTGCCGGACATAGACCGGCGCGCCCCACTTCTCGATCGCCATCTCGACGATCTTGATCGCACGGTCGACGCCTGCGCAGAATCCGCGCGGGGCGGCAAGGTAGAGGGTAAGAGGCGGTTTGGTCATGGCGCGCAGCTCCGGTCAGGTGAGACAAAGAGTAAGACCTTGAAAACCAAGCGTCCAGTCTTGGTGCTTGCGTTCCAGCAGGGGGAAGGCCTGAAACTGCAGAAAAATTTCGACCGACACACGGATATTTCATGAAACGAAACGTGCAGATCATGATGGGAATCGGGCTGGCCGGCGGGATCGCGGGGGCGGGCTATGCGCTGATGGCCACCACGCCACAGGCGGACCCGTCCAGCGGACGGTTGCAATGGCAGGTGCCCGAAGTCGTGGCACGGGGCGAGGCGATCTATGTTGCCGCCTGTGCATCATGCCATGGCGCCAACCTCGAGGGTCAGGCCGATTGGCAGATGCGCGGCGCAAATGGTCGCCTGCCCGCCCCGCCGCATGACCCGACGGGGCACACCTGGCACCATCCCGACGAGATCCTGATCACGATCACGACCCAGGGCACGGCGGCGGTGGTGGGCGGGAACTATGAAAGCGACATGATGGGGTTCGGCGACGTTTTGACAGAGACCGAGATCATTGCCGTTCTCAGCTACATCAAATCGACATGGCCCCCCGAAGTCATCGAGATCCACAACCAGATCAACGTCGATTTCGCAGCGCAACGCTGAGCGGTGCCGGTGCCAGGGGAAACGGTCACAGCCTGTTCAAACCTCCGTGTTTCGACGGGGTCCAGCGTGATCGCGTCTTGCGCGCCCGGCCCGGCCTGTCACGTTGCGGGGGTCGACAACAGGAGACATCGCACATGCTCATGCCACGCCGGAAAACCCCTGACCTGACCGTTCCCATGATCGGTGGTGGAACATTCGATCTGGCCGGTGAAACCGGCGAACGGGGCACGGTCGTCTGTTTCTATCGCGGCCTGCATTGCCCGATCTGCGCGACCTACCTGACCGAATTCGAAAAGCTGGCGGATGACTTCGCCAAACGCGGCGTGGGCTCGGTCGCGATCTCGTCGGATGGCCAGGACCGGGCGCAGGGCATGGTCGACAAGATCGCCGCGACACAGCTGCGATTCGGCTATGATCTGAGCCTCAAGACAGCGCGCGAATGGGGGCTGTATATCTCGACCTCGCGGGGGAAGACCTCGATCGGGATCGAGGAACCGGCCCTGTTCGCCGAACCCGGCCTGTTCCTGATCAACCCTGACCAGACGCTTTACTACATGAGCGTGCAAACCATGCCCTTTGTCCGGCCGCATTTCCGCGAGTTGCTGGCAGCCGTCGATTTCGCCATCGAAAAGAACTACCCGGCGCGCGGCGAATATGACGGTGAGGTCTAGGGCGGGATCAATTCCTGGCCAGGCGGTCCGATCGCCGGGCCAGCTTGGCCGCGAGGTTCAGACCCACGCCGGGGCGGCTCCAGGGGCAGACGGCGATACAGATCGCGCATCCCTGGTTCTCGTTGAAGAACGGCAGGCAGGCATCGAAATCGACATACCACTTTTCGACACCGCGCACGGTCTTCTTGTCGGGAAAGATCGCCTCGGGCGGGCAGGCATCTTCGCAAATGCGGCAATGCATGCAGAACTCGTCGATCCCGTGACTTCGCGGGGGTGTGAGCGCGAATGGCGCATCCGTCAGAACGGCCGACAGCCGGAATGATGCACCAAGTTCGGGGTTGATGATCGATCCGTGTTTGCCCAACTCGCCAAAGCCGCAGGCCAGAGCGGGCGGGATCAGCGCCACCGCACCGGTCATCGGGCCGGTCACGGGGTCAGCCGCCCATCCCTGAAGCCTGAGCCAGCCGGCGATATCCTTGGCCGCCTTTGCCGCGCGGCCATACTGGCGCAACACCTCGACCGACGCCGGGATTCCGGGTGCGGTTTCGATGGCCTCATAGGCGTGCTGGACCCCCAAAACGATGATGCGGCTTTGCGGCACCGTAGACCCTTCGAAGACCCAATCAGGTGACATCGGGGCCACGCCGATCATGTCACACGATCCGTCACCGACAAACCGATCCAGCGCCGCCGTCCAGGCTTCGGGGGACTGCTCGCGCGGATCGCCGGTCACATCCGGCAAGGGCGCGTCGTAGATGACCTGCCGCCAGGCCCTGATCTCCGCGAACCGGGGATCGTCCGGCGTGGCCTCGTAGAACCAGCGCTGCATGCGCCCATGGGGAATATCGTCGGGGTTCGGCGCCCAATACACCATGCGGGCCCGCCGCGTGTGCGCCTCGCCCAGACCATTGATGGCGTTGCCGGAAACCTCTGGCTTCAGGGCCATTTGGTCGGGGTTCGGAGTATGGGGACGATGAGTGTTGGGGCGCGCCATGGGCAAAAGGATGCCCGCTCACACCTGCCGTGTCAAAACTTCGCGGGATGCGGCCAAGCGCCCCCGATCAGGTCCTGTCAGCCGCGCTTCGTGCTCTGGGGGCGGCGAAATCAGACCCAGGTTCCCGCTGCGGGCGGCCGATGACGTCCTTCAACTCGTCCAACTCGATGAAGTTGTCGGCCTGCCGGCGCAGATCATCCGAGATCATCGGCGGCTGGCTGCGGATGGTCGACACCACCGAAACACGGCATCCCTTGCGCTGCAGCGCCTCGACCAGCGGGCGGAAATCCCCATCGCCCGAGAACAGCACGATGTGATCGACGCGGTCCGCGATCTCCATCGCATGGACGGCCAACTCGATATCCATGTTGCCCTTGACCTTGCGTCGGCCCTGACTGTCGATGAATTCCTTTGCAGGTTTCGTGACCATCATGAAGCCGTTATAGTGCAACCAATCCACAAGTGGCCGAATGGGAGAGTAATCGTCATTCTCGAGCAATGCCGTATAGTAGAAGGCTCGCAAGAGCTTGCCCCGCTGCATGAACTCTTTACGCAACAGCTTGTAATCAATATCAAAATTTAACGCTTTCGCGGCTGCGTAAAGGTTGGAGCCGTCAATAAAAAGCGCCAACCGTTCATCTCTATAAAACATTACCAATCATCTCCATCGTGCCGTCTGCATTTTTCTAGTTAACTAAGAACTCGAATGCCACCATTAATTCAGGCCGCACATCCGCCGAACCATAAGGAAGAAAAACCACAGTGCAACAAGCAGTTGAGGACCAGCAGGCACAGATTGCATATATCGCATTGGGCTCGAACCTCCCATCGGGCGACCGCTCGCCGGCCGAGACATTGCAGAAAGCCCTGAATTACTTGGAAAATCAATCAGGCCAGCCGATAAAGGCAAGCCGAGTGTTCCGAACCCCGGCTTTCCCACCAGGCTCGGGCCCTGTATTCCTGAATGCCTGCGTTTCCATCAATTGGTCGTTATCTGCGGAATACCTGCTGAATATGCTGCATAAAATTGAAAAGGACCTGGGCCGAACCCGGCAAAACAGATGGGAGGCTCGAATCATAGATCTGGATCTCATTGCACTTGGCCAAACGGTGGCCCCCGATGCGGAAACACAGGCCCTCTGGGCGGATCTGCCCATTGACCGCGCTGCGACCGACACACCCGATCGACTGATCTTGCCGCATCCGCGCCTGGCAGAGCGCAGTTTCGTGCTGGTTCCCCTGGCCGATATCGCCCCTGACTGGGTGCATCCCCTGACCGGCAAGTCCGTGGCCCAGATGCTGGCCGCACGCCCGGCTGCCGAACGGGCCGCGATTTTGCCCTGCGAGACGGGCCAGATTCCAGAAAACACAGGCTGATGCGGCGCATCGCCCTTGTCATTTCCCGCACCCGGCGATAGATGAGCGGTTTGCACCCCCTCCCGTAGCAGATTGTGGAGTAGCCCGTTATGGCCCGCGTCACCGTTGAAGATTGCGTCGATAAAGTTCCCAACCGGTTCGAACTGGTGATGCTTGCCAGCCACCGCGCGCGCGAAATCGCGTCCGGCTCCGCGCTGACCATCGATCGCGACAACGACAAGAACCCGGTGGTCGCCCTGCGCGAAATCGCCGAGGAAACCCAAGGGGCCGACGACCTGCGCGAGCGCCTGATCGAAAGCCATCAGACCCAGATCGAGGTCGATGAGCCCGAAGAAGACGCCATGGCGCTGTTGCAGGGCGTGGAACAGGATCGCCCGGTTCAGGACGACATGAGCGAAGAGCAGATGCTGCGCGCGCTCATGGAAGCCCAGGGCCAGCGGTAACCGACGGGGCAGGTTGGGACGCGGATGATTGACGTCGACGACCTGCTGTCGCTCGTTCGAAACTACAATCCCAAAACGAATGAGGCGCTCATCCGTGGCGCCTATTCCTATGCCCAGGCGATGCACAAGGGGCAAACACGCCATTCCGGCGAGCCCTACTTTACCCATCCCGTTGCAGTCGCCGCGATCCTGACCGAACAGCGGCTGGACGATGCCACCATCGTAACCGCCCTGCTGCACGACACGATCGAGGACACCAAGGGCACTTATGGCGAGATTGCCGAAAGGTTCGGCGAAGATGTCGCCGAACTTGTCGACGGGGTCACCAAGCTGACCAATCTCGAACTGTCGAACCTTGAATCCAAGCAGGCCGAAAACTTTCGCAAGCTCCTGATGGCAATGTCCAAGGATCTGCGCGTGATCCTGGTGAAACTGGCCGACCGGCTGCACAACATGCGCACGATCCGCCACATGCCGATCGAAAAGCAGCAAAAGAAAGCCCATGAGACCATGGATATCTTTGCGCCGCTCGCCGGTCGCATGGGCATGCACTGGATGCGCGAAGAACTCGAAGACCTCAGCTTTCGGGTGCTCAACCCCGAGGCACGCACGTCAATCATCCGCCGTTTTCTGACCTTGCAAAAGGAAACCGGCGACGTCATCCCCAAGATCACCGACGATATCGGGGCTGTTCTCGAAAAGCATGGCGTCCAGGCGGATGTGTTCGGCCGGGCAAAAAAGCCGTTCTCGATCTGGCGCAAGATGCAGGAAAAAGACCTCGCGTTTTCACGCCTTTCGGACATCTACGGCTTTCGCGTCATCACCAGGACCGAAGACGAATGCTACACCATTCTGGGCGCCATCCATCAACGGTGGCGGGCGGTTCCGGGGCGGTTCAAGGATTACATCAGCCAGCCCAAATCCAACGGCTACCGATCGATCCACACGACGGTATCGGGGCGCGACGGCAAACGGGTCGAGGTGCAGATCCGCACCCGGCAGATGCATGATGTCGCCGAAGCCGGCGTTGCGGCGCATTGGTCCTATCGCGACGGTGTGCGTGCGGAAAACCCTTTTGCGGTCGATCCGGCAAAATGGCTGGAGGGCCTGACCGAACGGTTCGAGAACGCGGAAGATCACGAAGAGTTCCTGGAGCATGTGAAGCTCGAGATGTACTCCGATCAGGTCTTCTGCTTCACCCCCAAGGGCGATGTGGTGCAACTGCCCAAAGGGGCCACGCCCATCGATTTTGCCTATTCGATCCATACCCGCATCGGCCATAGCTGCGTGGGCGCCAAGGTCGACGGGCTGCGCGTGCCACTATGGACACGCCTGAAGAATGGCCAGTCCATCGAGATCATCACCGCCGAAGGGCAAACGCCGCAAGCGACCTGGATCGATATCGCCGTGACCGGGCGGGCCAAGTCCGCGATCCGGCGGTCCCTGCGCGAGGAAGATCGTGAAAGATTCATCAAACTCGGGCTCGAATTGGCGCGCGTCGCCTTTGCCCAGGTGGGCAAAAAGGCCACCGACAAGGCGTTGGGCACGGCCGCTGTCGCCATAGGGCTCAAGAACGGGGACGAGATGCTGGCGCGCATCGGGTCTGCCGAATTATCCGCACGATCGGTGGTGGCACGGCTTTACCCCGAACTGGTCGGCAAGACCGACACCGTGGGTGTCGAGGCCGTGCGCGCCGTGATCGGTCTGCCGCCGGGGGCCGAAACCCGGCGCGCGCAGTGCTGCCAGCCGGTGCCGGGCGAACGCATCGTCGGGATCACCTATCCGGGCAAGGGCCCTATCGTGCACGCCATCAACTGTGCGGCACTCGCCGCCTTTGACGAGACACCGGAACGCTGGATCGACCTGCATTGGACCGAAGGGCGGCATGCCCCCGTTCACAATGTCACGATAGATGTCACGATTTCCAACGAAAACGGTGTGCTTGGGCGCATATGCACATTGATCGGCGAACAGAACGCCAATATCTCGGACCTGCATTTCGTTGACCGCAAGCCAGATTTTTTCCGATTGCTGATTGATGTGGATGTACGCGACGCCGAACACCTCCACGCGGTGATGATGGCGGTCGATCTGGATAGTGACGTGGCCAACCTGCATCGGTCCCAGGATCTGGATCGCCGCCCCTGACCGCCCGCGCGGTGCGGGGGATCAGACAAAGGACGACATCCACGGTTGCGGCCCTATATGGGTCGCGTGGTGCAAGGGAAGGCAGACCACGTGGTCTTCAAAAGAAGAGACTCACGGTCGATCATCAGGATCGCGGGCGAAGTGCTTTGGCCGCGTGGCGGATGGCTGCGCGCCTTTCAGTATGTCCAACACCGCATGCGACGCCTGCCCGGCACCCCGGAACAGATCGCGCGCGGCATCTTCGCTGGTGCCTTCACGATCTTCACGCCGTTCTTCGGGTTGCACTTCGTGGTTGCGGCCGTCGTCGCCAAGCTCATGCGCGGCTCGATCCTTGCGGCGTTGCTGGCGACATTCCTCGGCAACCCTCTGACCTATATTCCGATCGCCTTCATTTCGCTCAAGACCGGCCATTTCATGCTTGGCAGTTCGGTGCGCGGGGTCGTCGACGAATCCCTGTCGTCCAAGTTCCTGGGGGCGGGGCGCGACCTGTGGCACAATTTCATGGCGATGTTCACGCCCGAACGCGCCCACTGGGACGAATTGCACAGGTTCTACGATGACGTGTTCTTTCCTTGGATGGTTGGCGGCATCGTGCCCGGCATCATTTGCGGCGCGATCTGCTACTATCTCAGCGTGCCGGTGATCCGCGCCTATCAGAAACGGCGGCTGGCGCGGATGCGCAAGAAACTCGAAAAGATGCGCGACCGGGCAAGGGTCGCGGAATAGAGGACGAATACCATGGCGGATAAGCTGCGGCTTGGCGTGAATATCGACCATGTGGCGACGCTGCGCAATGCGCGGGGCGGGGCGCTGCCCGATCCGGTCCGCGCGGCGCGCAGTGCCGAATCGGCAGGCGCGGACGGGATCACGGCGCATCTGCGCGAAGACCGCCGGCACATCCGGGATGCCGACATTGCCGCTATCATGGGCGCGATCACCATCCCCCTCAACTTCGAGATGGCCGCCACCGACGAGATGCAGGCCATCGCGCTTGGCCACATGCCACATGCGGCCTGCATCGTGCCCGAACGCCGCGAGGAGCGCACCACCGAGGGGGGGCTGGAAGTGGCCGGCGACCTGAACCGGTTGCGCGGTTTCGTGGCGCCTCTGGCGGAGGCCGGCATTCGCGTCTCGATGTTCATCGCCGCCGATCCCGCCCAGATCGAGGCATCGCACAAGATCGGCGCGCCGGTGATCGAGCTGCACACGGGCGCGTATTGCGACCACCATGCCGATGGCGATTTCGCCGCCCGCGACGCGGAATTGGCGCGCCTGATCGATGGCGCGAAACGCGCCGCCGATCTGGGGCTGGAGGTGCATATGGGCCATGGACTGACCTATGACACGGTGGCCCCGATCGCCGCCCTTCCGGAAGTCGCAGAACTGAATATCGGCCACTTCCTGATCGGCGAAGCGGTGTTCATCGGCCTGCCCGATGCCATCGCAACCATGCGCGCGGCCATGGACGCGGCCCGGAACGTCTGATCGAAAGGGTGGCAGAATGATCCTGGGCGTCGGCACCGACCTTGCCAATATCGAGCGTATCAAGGGGGTCCTGGATCGTTTCGGCGACCGCTTTCGCAACCGCATCTTTACCGAGACCGAACAACAACGTGCCGAGCGGATGAAAGACCCGGCAGCGGTCTATGCCAAGAGATGGGCCGCCAAGGAGGCGTGTTCCAAGGCGCTTGGCACAGGGCTGCGCATGGGGATCGCCTGGAAGGACATGTCCGTCACCAACATGAAGACCGGTCAACCGGTGATGCATGTCAGCGGCTGGGCGAAAGACCGTCTCGATCGCATGACGCCCGAAGGCTACGAGTCGGTCATCCATGTAAGCCTGACAGACGATCATCCCTGGGCGCACGCCTATGTGGTGATCGAGGCCCTGCCCCATGGCGAGGAAGGCGTGCGGCCGGTGCTTGCGCCAACCGCCCGACGTGGGCGCGTCAGCTAGATGTCGCATCGGCAACCGCGCTTTGGGTCAGGCGCACCTTGCTTGACACATTCGCAGCCGCAGCCCATGAACGCGCGACGGAAAAAAGAGTAGAAGGGCAGGTCACATCATGGCGGCAGAAGCCAAGAAGGACGGCATCGGGGAAACGATCAAGACCGTTGTCTATGCCCTGTTGATCGCGGGCGTATTCCGGACGCTGTTCTTTCAGCCGTTCTGGATCCCGTCGGGATCCATGAAAGACACGCTTCTGATCGGCGACTTCCTGTTCGTCAACAAGATGGCCTACGGCTATTCGCGCTATTCCTGCCCGTTTTCGATGTGCCCGTTCGAGGGCCGGATCTTTGGCAGCGAACCCGAACGCGGTGACGTGGTGGTGTTCCGCCATCCGACCGAAGGCACCGATTTCATCAAGCGGATCATCGGGCTGCCCGGCGACCGGATCCAGGTGCGCGAAGGTGTGCTGTACATCAACGACGTTGCCGCACCGCAAACACCCGAACCCGCCTTCGAAGAGGAATTCGCGCGCCAGGGGCCGCAGCAGCAATACCCGCGCTGCGACAATGATGCGCCCGTGGGCGAGGGCGGCGTCTGTTCCAAGGACCGCTTTACCGAAACCCTGCCCAATGGCACCAGCCATTCCATCCTGAACATCGGTGATGGCGGTCGCGGCGACAACACCCCGGAATACGTGGTGCCCGACGGCCATTACTTCGTGATGGGTGACAACCGCGACAACTCGGTCGATTCCCGGTTCCCGCAATCCGTGGGTGGTGTCGGCTTTGTCCCGTTCGAGAACATCCTTGGTCGCGCCGACCGGATCGTGTTCTCCTCGGCCGGGCGGCGCATGATCTATTTCTGGACCTGGCGCGCAGATCGGTTTTTCCGGGCGATCGAGTGAAGCTGTCGCGCGAACTGGAGGCGTTTTGCGAGCGCCTGGGGCATCGGTTCAATGACCCGGAGCTGCTGACGCGTGCGCTGACGCATTCCTCGCTGTCATCGTCGACCCGCCCCGACAACCAGCGCATGGAGTTCCTGGGGGATCGCGTTCTGGGCCTTGTCATGGCCGAGGCGGTCCTGGCCCAGGACCAGGCTGCCAAGGAAGGCCAGCTTGCGCCGCGATTCAATGCCTTGGTGCGCAAGGAGGCCTGTGCCGACGTGGCACGCCAGATCGACCTGGGTGCCGTCTTGCGGCTGGGAAAATCCGAGATGGCCACCGGCGGGCGGCGCAAGACCGCCCTTTTGGGTGATGCGATGGAAGCCGTGATCGCCGCCATTTACCTGGACGCGGGGTTCGAGCCCGCCCGCGCGGTGATCGTGAAGCTGTGGGGCGGGCGCGTGGACAGCGTGGACGAAGATGCTCGGGACGCGAAGACAGCCCTTCAGGAATGGGCGCAGGCCCGCGGCATGAGCCCGCCGGTCTACACGGAACTGGGCCGCGACGGCCCCGATCACGCCCCGGTATTCCGCATCGAGGTGCGTCTTGCCTCGGGGGATGTGGCCGAGGCGGAGGGCCGCGTGAAACGGCAGGCGGAACAGGCGGCGGCCAAGGCGCTGCTGGCGCGACTGAGCTGACCGGGCATCGCCGCGCGCGGCGACCCGTGCAGAAAATGGGATTTTCTGCCGCTCGTGGCGGGTGGCAGGGCGCGGACCGCCCGCGCAGCCCCGGATCCCGGCGGCCCGCTTGGGGGCCAGCCCCCAAACCCCCGGGATATTTCTGAAACAGAGAAGACAAGGCGGCAGCGCTTTTCCTTCCGGGCGATTGGCTGTATCAGCGGGGATTGTTCATGCTTCGAGGCGTCACACCAATGTCCGATACCAGCACGCGCGCCGGATTCGTTGCCCTGATCGGGGAACCGAATGCAGGCAAGTCGACCCTGTTGAACAGAATGGTCGGTGCGAAGGTGTCGATTGTCACCCACAAGGTGCAGACCACCCGCGCCCGGATCCGGGGTGTGGCGATGGAAGGCGACAGCCAGATCGTTTTTGTCGACACGCCCGGCCTGTTTCGCCCGCGCCGCCGGCTCGATCGCGCGATGGTGGCCGCGGCCTGGACCGGGGCCGCGGACGCGGATGTCGTGGTCTTGCTGATCGAGGCGCATCGGGGTCTGACCGAGGGCACCCAGGCGATCCTGGACGGGTTGAAGGAACGCACCGAAGGGCGCCGCGTGGCCCTGGCGATCAACAAGATCGACCGGGTCGAGGCGCAGGGTCTGCTGAAGCTGACGGAAGAGATGAACGCGGCCTTTCCCTTCGAGAAGACCTTCATGATCTCGGCCGAGAAGGGGTACGGGGTTGATGACCTGCGGCAATGGCTGGCCCAGGCGATGCCCGAGAGCCCGTGGCTCTACCCGGAGGATCAGATCGCGGATCTGCCGATGCGGATGATCGCGGCCGAGATGACGCGGGAAAAGCTGA
>CAYWTM010000033.1:0-12124 GCA_964460185.1 uncultured Roseicyclus sp.
GGTTCTTGATCTCGTGGGCCAGCATCTCGGCCATGCCGATGGCCGATTTCGCCGCGGATTTGGACGACATCGCACGGTCGAACCGCCCCGCCAGTTCGCGATTTTCAAGCAGCACCAGCACGAATTCGGGCCGATCCGCCAGGGGGGCGATCTGCACGTCGCAACTGACGGGTTTGCGGCTGCCCGTCCCCACGTCGACCGCGTTCACGAACAGCGGTGCATGGGCCGCGCGCACCCGAACAAAGGCCTCTTCCAGGGGGGCATCGACAAAGATCTTGTCCCAGACCGGATACCCGTCCAGCGATTTTTTCGATGCGTTCAGAAAGTCTTCGCCGGCGGGGTTCACGTCACAGATGCGATCGTCGGCATCGCAGATGAAGGCCGGGATGGGCAGCGATGCCCAGAGAGAGTTGGTCAATTGGGTCATGCGGCTTTTCGCGCTTCACGCGCCGTCAGGGCTGCTGGCAGCGCACCAAGCACCGCGCCGGGGTCCGAGGCCGTCAGGATGGCGCGACGCAATCCGGCCGGGGTGCGCGCCTCATCCATGTACCACCCCAGGTGCTTGCGCGCGACGCGGACCCCCAGATCACGACCGTAGAACGCCAGCATGTCCTCGTAGTGGCCGGCCACCATGTCGCTGAGCGCGTCCCCATGCGGAATATCCGGCGCATCCGCCCCGAACAGCCGCGCCCCGATCTCAGCCAGCGCCCAGGGCCGCCCCTGCACACCGCGCCCCACCATGACGCCGTCGGCACCCGATTGGCGCAGCGCCCTGTCGGCAGTTGCGGCATCCACGATATCGCCATTGGCAATCACCGGGATGCTGACCGCCTGCTTCACGGCACGGATCGCGGCCCAATCGGCGGCGCCCTTGTAGAACTGGCAGCGCGTGCGCCCATGGATGGTGATCATCTGCACGCCCGCGCCCTCGGCCCGGCGCGCCAACTCCGCGGCATTGAGGCATGCGTCGTCCCACCCAAGCCGGGTCTTCAGCGTCACCGGCACGCTGACCGCGCCCACAACAGCCTCGATCAGGCCCAGGGCGTGATCCAGATCGCGCATCAACGCCGATCCCGACAGGCCGGTGGTCACCTTCTTGGCGGGGCAACCCATGTTGATGTCGATGATCGCCGCACCGTGCGATTGCGCCAGCCTCGCGGCCTCTGCCATCCAATGCGCCTCGCGCCCGGCCAGTTGCACGGCCGTCTTGGCACGCCCGAAGCCCAGTTCCGCCCGCGCCCGGACCGAGGCCTTGGCCTCGACCATCTCCTGGCTGGCCACCATCTCGGACACGACGAGGCCCGCGCCAAAGCGCGTCACCAGATCGCGAAAGGGGCGATCGGTGATTCCGGCCATCGGAGCCAGAAGTACCGGTGGCGTGAGGGGGATCCCTGCCAGAAAAACCGACAAATGCTCAATCCTTGTGCGTTCTGACGTTCGGGATAGAGATAAACGCCAGGGGTTACAAAGCAAACTCTTGTAACAACCCGAGCGGCCGAAAGGTTCGCACAAAAATTAGGCATACCGTCTGATTTTTCATCCCTCGCCATGTCCAGTTGTGCGGCGCAAGGTGAGCGACTATCACCAATCCATGGTCGAAAAACGCCCCTCCGATCCCCGCCCCAAGACCGCAGCGCTGATCGTCGCGGCGGGTCAGGGTATTCGCGCGGGCGGCGGCCTGCCCAAGCAATGGCATGAGATTGCAGGGAAAACCGTCGCGCAATGGACGGTGTCGGCGTTTGACCGGCACCCAGAAATTGACCTGATTCTGGTGATGGTCCGCCCTGACAGCGACCCCGCCCTTTGGCCACGGGCGGAAACCGAGCTCTTGATCGGGCACGGCGGCGATACCCGTGGCGAGACCGTGCGCAAGGGGCTGGACATGCTGGCCGCGGCCGGCCAGGACCGCGTGCTGATCCATGACGTGGCGCGCCCCGGTGTGTCGCGCGGTGTGATCGACGCGGTGCTGGCCGCACTCGACACCCATCCCGGCGCCGCGCCTGCGCTGCCGGTCACCGATGCGCTGTGGCGCGGCACGGGCAAGGTGAGCGGCACCCAGGATCGCGCCGGGCTTTGGCGCGCACAGACGCCTCAGGGCTTTCACCTGTCGGCCATCTCCAGCGCACATCTGACCTTTGAGGGCACCCCCGCCGACGATGTCGAGGTGGCGCGCGCGGCGGGGCTGGACGTCGCCATCGTCGCGGGCGATGAGGCCAATCTGAAAATCACCGGCCCCGAGGATTTCGCCCGGGCCGCAGCAGTCTTGACGGAGAGCCGAATGGATATTCGCGTCGGAAACGGATTTGACGTCCACCGGTTCGGACCGGGGGATCATGTGATGCTGTGCGGGGTCGCTGTTCCCTTTGGGCGCGGGCTGCAAGGGCACTCGGACGCCGATGTCGGCCTGCACACGGTGACCGACGCGATTTACGGGGCCTTGGCCGAGGGCGATATCGGCACCCATTTCCCGCCGTCAGACCCGCAATGGAAAGGCGCGCAGAGCCATATCTTTCTGACCCACGCGGTCGATCTGGCGATCTCCAGAGGGTTCACCATCACCAATGCGGATCTGACGCTGATCTGCGAGGCCCCCAAGATCGGGCCCCATGCCGGACCCATGCGGGCGCGCCTGGCGGACCTGTTGCGCATCGAGGTGGGCCGCGTGTCCGTGAAGGCCACCACCACCGAACGGCTTGGCTTTACCGGCCGCGGCGAAGGCATCGCGGCACTGGCGACCGTCACCCTGGTGGCGTCATGACGCGGGCGATCACGACCTTTTTCTATGTCGGGCTGTTGCGACCCGCACCCGGCACCTGGGGCAGTCTGGCCGCCCTTCCGGCCGCCTGGGTATTGCATCAGGTCGGCGGGTTCTGGCTGCTGTTGGTGGCGACGCTGGCGATCACCGGTCTGGGCTGGTGGGCAACCGGCATCGAAACCCGCGACCGCGACGACAAGGACCCGTCAGAGATCGTCATCGACGAGGTCGCAGGCCAGTGGATCGCGCTGTGGCCCGTGTCGCTTGGGGCCATGATGGCCGGCGCGGATGTCATCGCGCTGTGGCCGGGGATCGTGACCGCCTTCATCGCGTTCCGCGCCTTTGACATCCTGAAACCGGGGCCCGTCGGATGGGCTGACCGGCAACCGGGCGCCTTCGGCGTGATGGCCGATGATGTCATTGCAGGTTGGCTCGCGGCGATGGTCGTGGCCCTGCTGGCGGTCCTTGCGCATCTGCCGGGACTGGCGGGATGAGCCGGGCAGCCGATCTGCTGCAGGCCGCGCGCGCGGCGGCGCATGTCATCGCCACCGCCGAAAGCTGCACCGGCGGGCTGGTGGCGGGGGCCATCACCGATATCGCGGGGTCCTCCGCCATCTTCGATCGCGGGTTCGTCACCTATACCAACCGCGCCAAGGTCGAGATGTTGGGGGTCAGCCCCGGCACGCTGCAGGCCCATGGCGCGGTATCGGAACAGGTGGCGCTGGAAATGGCGCGAGGCGCACTGCAACGCTCGCAGGCCACCATTGCCGTATCCATCACCGGCATCGCGGGCCCCGGCGGATCGGACGCAAAGCCCGAAGGCAGGGTCTGCTTTGGTCTTGCCTGCGCAAGCGGCATTCGCGCGACCACGGTAGAGTTCGGCGCACTGGGCCGCGACAAGGTGCGTGCGGCCTCGGTCGAGCACGCGCTTGGATTGATTCTGGCCTCGATTGCCGACGATCGGCACGACAGCCTCGAGCTGCGCCGCGCCAATGCGGCGGATCTGGGCCGCGTCTGACGGCCATCGCCGTCCGGTTGCCTTTGACAGCAGGCCCGCAGGCCCCTACCCTCACTGTCAACACACGGCAGGCGAGCAGGCCAGCAATGACCGAGTTACCAGAGTTCTATTTTCGGATCCGCGAGAACGGCGCGGCCGTGTTTCGCGTGTCGACCGACAATCGTCAGCGCCGGATCGAGATGGACGAGATCGCCACCGTCAATATCCGCAACGGCAACGTCAGGCCGCACGGCGACCGCGCGCTCAGCACCGAGGAAACAAACGTGATCCGGGACTGGATCGAAGAACGCCGCGCGGTGCTTGCGGACCGGGACATCGACGATATTCACCGGGCAATCGATTATCTGAACCTCACGACCCAATGGGCGCAGTCGCGCGCCTCGGACGAGGATCTGGACGAGGTCACCGACCGTCTGTTGCTGGCGATGCACGATCTGCGGACGGTGCTGGTGCGCAAGAAGGCCGACAGGCTTATGGCCGCGGGCCGGCAGGAAGACGATCGCGGCGAGGCGAAGGCCGCGGACAGGGCCGGCTCATGATCGGGCACGGCGGACGGGTTACCGCGAGACGTCGGAGGGATCACGATGGTGTCACTGAACAAGACTGACATGTTGTCGGCCATGTCCGCCCATGTGCGCGCGCACGGCCTGGCGGGCGCCAGCCTCAGGCCACTGGCCCGCGCGGCCGGAACGTCAGACCGGATGCTGATCTACCATTTCGGAAGCAAGGACGGCTTGATGGCCGCGCTCTTGAGCCACCTGGCCGACCAGATGGCCGGCAACCTGTCCGCAGCCATGCCCAAAGACCCGGCCGAGGGCGAGGCCGATTGCCTGTCACAGATCCTTGCGCTGCTGCGCACCAGTACCTTTGCGCCGGATGTGCGGATCTGGTTCGACATCCTGTCGGCCGCCGCGCGGGGCGATGCCGCACATGTGGCTGCGGGACATGTCATCCTGAACGCCCAGGTGCAGTGGATCGCGGCGCGCCTTCCTGCGGGCACGCGCAGGCCCAACCTGCGCGCCCGGGAAATCCTGGCGGTGTTGCAAGGCGTGCTGGTGATGGATGCGGTGGGCATGACCAAGGCCGCCGACGCCGCCGTGGCCCGTTTTTGCAGGGACACCGCCCCGGTCACCGCGGAGTGAACCGGCTGGTGATGCGCGCATCCTTGCGCGGCCCGGTGACATGCCAGTGCTGTTCCCACACCGGCCAGGCCTCGAAAGTGTAGCGCACATCGTAGACGTCGGGCGGGCAGAGATGGCGATCTGCGACCGGCCCCGACACACTGCCCGGCCGCAAGCGATGAAACGGGCGGCCATCCTCGAACAGCACGATCAAGCCGTCTTGCTCGGCACGCCAAAGATATACGCGACTGGCCTGCATCGGCGGTGCGCTTCCATAGTGCAACAGGCCGCGTTCCTCCTGCCGCAGACCGTCGGCGTCGCGCAGCCAGATGGCCTCGCCCTCCAACCGCCCGGACAGGCCCGCGCGCAGATCCTCGATCCGGCGCGTCAGGTGCCACCGCCCCTCCAGATCAGACAGGTCGATCACTCGTCAAATGCCCCGATGCTTTCGTTGTCCCAGTCATCCACGAAACGAACACCCCGCGCCCCGTCGTGAAAGACGTCGTAGCAATCCCAATCCGTTGCAGGCGGCCACTGGCTGCAATATCGCCCCGCCGCGATCCGCCAATACCCCCACGAGGGCTCGCCATAGGCATAAAGTGTCCGGCCGGTGGCATGAAAGACCTGCGTGGCCCCGGTTTCATAGACGAGGGGATGATCGATCAACAGCGCCGACAGGGCCGCGTCATCGGTGACCGGCCGCCAGTCCTGCGCTGCCAGCGGTCCCGCGAACAGCGTCAGCGCCAGTGCCGCGATATGTCTCATCTGGTTCACCTCGCCTTGCCGCTGCGCCCTCGCCTGCCTATGAGAGCGCACAAGCCCGTCACAACGCAAGGCCCTGCCCATGATCCCCCGCTATTCCCGCCCCGATATGGTCGCCCTCTGGGAGCCCGCCGCCAAGTTCCGCATCTGGTACGAGATCGAAGCCCATGCCTGCGATGCGCAGGCCGATCTGGGCGTGATCCCGCGTGAAAACGCCGACGCCGTCTGGAAAGCCAAGGACGTGGAATTCGACGTGGCCCGCATCGACGAGATCGAGGCCGTCACCAAGCATGACGTGATCGCCTTTCTCACGCACCTGGCCGAACATGTGGGCAGCGATCAGGCGCGGTTCGTGCATCAGGGCATGACCAGTTCCGACGTGCTGGACACCACCTTCAACATCCAGTTGGTCCGCGCCAGCGACATCTTGCTTGCGGATATGGACGCGCTTCTGGCGGCTTTGAAGACACGCGCGATGGAACACAAGATGACCGTGCGCATCGGCCGGTCGCACGGGATCCACGCGGAACCCGTGACCATGGGCCTGACCTTTGCCCGCTTCTATGCCGAGATGGACCGCAACCGGAACCGCCTGGAAAAGGCCCGCTACGAGATCGCGACCGGCGCCATTTCGGGCGCGGTCGGCACATTCGCCAACATTGATCCCGCCGTCGAGGCCCATGTCTGCGCGCAATTGGGCCTGCGCCCGGAACCGATCAGCACCCAGGTCATCCCGCGCGATCGTCACGCCATGTTCTTTGCCACCCTTGGCGTCATCGCCTCGTCGATCGAAAACATCGCGACCGAAATCCGCCACATGCAGCGCACCGAGGTGCTGGAGGCCGAGGAATTCTTTTCCAAGGGCCAAAAGGGATCCTCTGCGATGCCCCACAAGCGCAACCCGGTCCTGACCGAGAACCTGACCGGTCTTGCACGGATGGTGCGCTCGGCGGTGGTGCCCGCCATGGAAAACGTGGCGCTGTGGCACGAGCGTGACATCTCGCATTCCTCGGTCGAACGGATGATCGGCCCGGATGCCACCATCACGCTGGATTTCGCATTGGCGCGCCTGACCGGCGTGATCGAAAAGCTGGTGATCTATCCCGACAACATGATCGCCAACATGAACAAGTTTCGCGGCCTCGTGCATTCGCAGCGCGTGCTACTGGCGCTGACCCAGGCCGGTGTCAGCCGCGAGGACGCCTATCGCCTGGTGCAGCGCAATGCGATGAAAGTCTGGGAACAGGGCAAGGATTTCAAAACCGAGCTTCTGGGCGATGCGGAGGTCACCGCCGCCCTTGGCGCGGCCCAGATCGAAGAAAAATTCGACCTGGGCTACCATACCAAACACGTGGACACGATTTTCCAGCGCGTCTTCGGTGAAAGCTGAACCGTCCATTCAACCATGACGCGAAGGCCCTAACATTATCATTCTTTAACAATGCCTTACATGGCTGCTGCAAATTCTTGCCTTTTCCCGCACCCGTGCTACCTTTTTACGTGCAAGTAAACCGACCGGACAGCAACCGTGAAAGGAATAGCATCAATGCGCATCAAATCCCTTCTGGCCGCCTTCGTTCTTATGGCCGTGCCAGGTTTCGCCTACGCCGAGTGTTCTTGGGGGGCGGCCTACGAGACGACCATGAGCTGCGCTGAAGGCACCGCCTGGGACGCAAATGCTCAGACATGTGTTCCCACGGCGACCAGCTAAGACACCGCCAGACCTGATCTTGAATCGCGCGCCCTGTTGGACCCGGGGCGCGCGATTTGCGTTTCGGCCTTCTGATCCGGATGCGTGTGATCATCTGACAAGGTTGTGTTTTGACGACCGGCTGTGCCGCTCCATCTCACGGCACATCCGCAAAACACAATTCCGGGAGCCCCTAGATGATACGCCCTGCCCTTGTGACCTTTCTCTCCACGCCCGGCTTCGCGTTGGGCGCTGTCATCGGCGTGGCCCTTGCCTTGCCGGCGCTGGCCGTCGGCCCCGAGGATGACACGCCGCCGACGCCGACCCAAACCACCACGATCTGCGCCGAGGGCATGGTCTGGGATCAAACGACACAGGCGTGTATCGCGATACAGGACAGCCGGCTGGACCATGACGCGCTGATCGGTGCCGCGCGTGAACTGGCCTACGCGGATCGCCATGCCGACGCGATTGCGCTGTTGCAGATGGCCGCCGACCCCGACGACAGCATGGTGCTGACCTATCTCGGGTTTTCGCACCGCTCGGCCGGGCGCATGGACACGGGCCTTGGCTACTATGACCGGGCGCTGACCCAGGACCCCGATAACCTGTTGGCGCGGGCCTATATGGGCATGGCCTTCGTGCAGCTTGGCCGCGAAGCAGACGCACAGGTGCAACTGGCGGAAATCCGTGCCCGTGGTGGTGCGGGCGGATGGCCGGGCCGCGCGTTGGCCGCCGCGATCCGGGACGGCGACACGTCAGCCTACGACTACTGAAGACCTTTAAAATGCGCTGCGGATTTGATTGAAACCCGCAGCGCATTGGGGGCCGCGCTCAGTCCTTCTTAACCCCTGCCCGCGATGGTCTTGGCCGGGTGGTGCAATCGGATGGATGGGTGGAGCATGGGGTTTCAGGAAGACCTGGCCGTGGATGACGGCCATGACGCACGCGTGGTCGACGCTCCGGCCAAGCTTGGCCCGAAACAAAAGGCAGCGGTCATCGTGCAGCTGTTGCTGAGCCATGATGTGTCGCCCGGTCTGGACCGGCTTTCGAGCGTGCAACAGGCAGACCTCGCACGCGCCATGGCGACACTGGGCCCGGTCAGCCGCGCGACGCTGGCGCAGGTGGTGCAGGAATTCACCACGCGGCTGGATCAACTGGCCCTCACCGGGCCCAAGACCCTTTCCGCAGCCCTTGCCCTGCTCGAGCCGCACATATCACCGATCACCCGCGATGGGCTGAAGGCCGAGGCAGAGGCCGACATCCGCGATGCCTCCGATCCGTGGTCGCGGCTGGCGATGATGGATGCCGACCGCCTGCGCCCGCTGCTGCTGACCGAAAGCGCCGAGGTTGCGGCGATCTTGCTGTCGAAACTCTCGGTCGCCAAAGCGGCGTCCCTGCTGGCCGATCTGCCCGAGGAACGGGCCCACATCATCGCCCATGCGGTGTCCCTGACCGCGACCGTCACCCCCGACATGGTAACGCGGATCGGCACGCAACTGTTCGCCCAGTTGGCCAGCGTGGCCGAACCCGCCTTTCGCAATACGCCGGTGGACCGCGTGGGTGCGATTCTGAACGCCGTCAACTCGACCCAGCGCGATGCGTTGTTGTCCGGGCTGGAGGCCCGCGACCGGGGCTTTGCCAATGACGTGCGCCGCGCGATCTTTACCTTCGCGCATATCCCCAAACGGGTGGAACCCACCGATGTCCCGCGCATCCTGCGCCGGGTGGATCCCGCGCAGGTCACCATGGCCATCGCGGCAGGTCTGAACACGACGCCCGTGACGGTGGAGTTCTTGCTGGAAAACATGTCCAAACGTGTGGCCGAGCAATTGCGCGACGACGCAGACACCCTTGGCAAACCCCGCGACGCGGAAGGAGAGGCCGCGATGACAAGCATCGTGGCCGCGATCCGCGCGCTTGAAGAGGAAGGCGAACTTCGCCTGATCCCGCCCGAGGACTAGGCGCCGCCAGAGGCCTGTTTCGTCTCGTACAGCGTTTGCGCACGCGCCTCGAACGCGCGTACGATGCGCTGCATCGCCTCGTGGAAAAACAGGCCGGCGGCACCTTGCAGCAGACGGTTCTTGAACTCGAAATCGACCTTGAACCGCACATCGCAGCCGGTCGCGGTATCCACGAATTCCCAGTTAGAGATCATGTGCTTGAATGGTCCGTCCACATATTCGGTGTCGATGCGCCGGGCGGTCTCCCACAAGGTGACGCGCGACTGGAACCGTTCGCGAAACATTTTGAACCCGATCACCAGGTCGGCGATCATCACATCATGGTCGCCTTGCGGCGTGACCGTTCGCACGCGCGAGGCGCTGATCCAAGGAATGAAGTCCGGGTAGCGGGCCACGTCCGCCACCAGATCATACATCTCGGCGGCCGAATAGGGCAGAGCGCGTGTCTCGGAATGGGTGGGCATGACGGCCTTTCGTCTTTCGTCGCTGGCGTTCATGTCCTAAACCGGGCCACAGAAATCAAGGGTAACCGACCAAATCCAGCGAGGGTCACAATGGCGCAGCCCGGCACGCCCCAAACCTACGCCGTCGATCAGATGATCTCGGCCAAGGCCATCGCCGCCCGGATCGAGGCGCTCGCGCGCGAGATCGAGGCGAAATTCGCAGGCACCGACAAACTGGTTGTCGTCGGCCTGTTGCGCGGGTCGTTCGTGTTCATCGCGGACCTGGTGCGCGAGATCGACCTGCCGCTGGAGGTCGACTTTCTCGAAGCGTCATCCTACGGCAACGCGATGGAAAGCTCGCGCGAGGTGCGCATCCTCAAGGACCTGCGCGGCGAGATCGCCGGACGCGACGTGTTGCTGGTCGAAGATATCGTCGATACCGGGCACACGCTGCATCACGTGGTCAACCTGCTCAAGACGCGCGAGCCCGCGCGACTTTGCACCATCGCCCTTCTGGACAAGCCGACCCGTCGCGAGGTCGATATCAAGGCCGACTGGACCGGTTTTGAAATACCTGATGAATTCGTCGTCGGCTACGGTATCGACTATGCGCAAAGAAACCGGAATCTGCCCTATATCGGAAAGGTGCGGATGCTGGCGTCATCGCAGAATTAAATCACGGCGCAGGCAACGCACATGGGATGGGTAACGGCGATTTTCACCCAAGACGGCCAGAATTTTCGTTTGTTGCCAAATGCAATTTGAATTCCGCTTTGGAATTCGGGGCCGAAAGATGGAATGCCATTCCGGGGACCCGCGCCGACACTGGTGCAAACCCTTTGCGGCACTTGGCATGCCGGCAGGCCTGTCGAAATGACTTTCGCACCTTTTAATATCTTCAATCCGGTTGCAAAAAGCAGATCTGCGGCTGCGAATGGATGTTGCGCATTGGTTACAGCGCGACCTGCGTTGTTCCAGAGTTCTCTTTCCAAATTCGAATGGGCAATTACACATGCATCAATCGCGAATCCTCGCCTATTGGAGATCGAGCATGGCCTCGCACCGCGCGCAAATTGCAGCCCTATTCATGACAACTGCCGTGGCAATGCCCGCAAATGCGGATTCCCTCGGGATGAACGGCGTTGATGTCAATGGTGAGATTACCCTTGGTTTTGGGCAATTCGACACTCCGGGCGGGACGCAAGATCAGACATATGGCGCGATCGCACTTGATGGTACGATCACCATTGCAGACGGGTTTGGTTTTGGTTTCGACCTGTTCGCGGTCGAGGACTTCGAGAGCAGCGATCGCCGGGACTATGGCTATGCCTACCTGTTCTATTCGCTTGGCCGGGGAGAGTTTCGCGCCGGCATCGTTCCCTCCGCCGTGGACTTGATCATGCCGGAAGACAGCTTCACCTATGGTGTGCTTGTTGAAAGCGGACTGGTCGCGGTGGCCGGTTCAGCCGTTCAATTCCTGGCGCTCGATGAGGATGAATTGGTTCCGACGGGCGTCAGCTACCTGGCCGACTACGGGGCGTTGGACGTTGCGGCCAGTGTGCATTTCGCCAGAAACAGTGATGACGTGATCTATGCTCTGGCTGGAACCTACGCGATCGCGGACAATCCGGGTGGTCTTTCGGCCTATGTTTCGGGCGGTCTGGAACATGTCGACAGCAGCACCGTCAGTCCGGACACACAGATCTGGGTCGGCGTGGGCGCAGATGTGGCGTCGTTCAGCCTTGATGCGCTTTACACCGAAAACCTGGTTGTACTGGGCGGCAACGGATCATTTTGGGACCTGTCGGCACGATATCAGATCCCGTCGTTCGACGGCCTTACCATGGGTATCGACTATTCCAGGCTCGATGCCGGTCCGGTGGTCCAGATCCTGTCAGGTGTTGGCGCCGAATACCGGTTCGACGACGGGTTCGGCCTGAGCGGCAGCTACTTCCGTCAGGAGGTCAACGGCTTGGCAGTCGACGGCGCCATCATCGAAGCCAGTTTCCGGTTCTAGGCAGGTCGCGGTGATCGGATGCGGGCGCGACGCTGATGCCACCCTTCCTGATGCGCATGATGTTATGGGTGCGCCATCCGCCCAGCCGTCATCAGCGTATCGCCATCGCCGTCGTTGCGGGTATCGGCCTGACTTTCGTGGCCATCGAATGGCTGATCGGCTGGCCCGAGGTCCTGAGCCCCGAGCGCATTCGCCGCCCCCGGTTTCAGGATCTGTGAAGGGTACGGGGCTAGATCCGGCGCCCTTGCCGCACAGACCCGGTGCGCGTGTTCACAAAAGGTTAAATTGACCTGCGCGATGCGCGCGGCCAGGTCGCCCGGCTCCTCCTCGACAGCATCGCCGACAGCTACCGCC
>CAYWTM010000033.1:12134-28901 GCA_964460185.1 uncultured Roseicyclus sp.
GTGTGATCGACCGTATCAACATGTCAGGAGCCTGACGCATGAGCCGACGTTTTCTTTTCTCTGCCACCTTTTCCCTTGCTGCGCTGGCCATCGGGGCCACAGCCGTTGCCCAGGACGCGATGAGCGGCGCAATCAATGCGCGCCAGGGGCACATGCAGATCATGCAGCTGAACCTGGGTGTTCTGGGCAACATGGCCCGCGGCAACATCGAGTACGATGCCGAACAGGCAACGCTCGCCGCCAACAACCTGGTGACGATGGGGCAGATCAGCCAGGCCTTCTACTGGCCCGCAGGCTCGGACAATGCGTCGGTCGAAGGCACCCGCGCCCTGCCCGCGCTGTGGCAGAACTTTCCCGACGTGATCTCCATCTCGCAAGATTACGTGGCAGCGACCGCGAACCTGGCCGCGGTGGCGGGCGACGGGCTTGATGCCATGCGGGCGGCGGTAGGCCCCGTGGGGCAGGCCTGTGGCGCATGCCACGACGGCTATCGCGCAACGCAATAAGACACGCGAAAGCGCCGGGGGCAGCATGTGTTGCCCCCGGCCGTTCACAATGCGGCGCATCCTTTCCCTTTTCGTGATCCTTGGCTTCGCCGGTCTGGCGGGTTTTTGGACGCTGACGCGCCCCGTGGCCGTGACCGATGAACAGGTGTCGGGCCTCACCGGGGACGCCGAGGCAGGCGAGGCCGTATTCTGGGCCGCCGGCTGTGCCTCATGCCATGCGGCTGAAAGGGCGCAAGGCGAAGACCGCCTGGTCCTTGCCGGCGGTCAGGCCTTCGCCTCGGATTTCGGAACATTCTACGCGCCCAATATCTCGTCCGACCCCGAACATGGGATCGGCGCGTGGACATTGGCCCAATTCTTGACAGCCCTGCAAAACGGCGTGAGCCCCGAGGGGCAGCATTACTATCCCGCCTTCCCCTACACGGCCTACCGCCTGGCCGACCGGCAGGATCTGGCGGATCTGTTCGCCTTCATGGCCACCCTGCCCGCCTCGGACACGCCATCGCGCGATCATGACGTCGGCTTTCCGTTTTCAGTGCGGCGCACTGTCGGGGCCTGGAATCTGCTGCATCTGAGCGATGACTACGTCCTGCCCGGAGAGCCCGATGCCGTTGTTGCCCGAGGCCGCTACCTGGCCGAGGCGCTGGCCCATTGCGCCGAATGCCACACGCCCCGCAACGCGTTGGGCGGGTTGCAACGTGCCGCATGGATGACCGGCGCCCCGAACCCCAACGGTGACGGCACCATCCCGCCCCTGACGCCGGATCAGCTGACCTGGTCGGAACAAGATATCGCGAATTACCTGGCGGACGGGTTCACCCCGTCCTTCGACAGCGCGGGCGGACATATGGCGTCGGTGATCCGCAACCTTGCGAACCTTCCCGACCAGGACAGGCTGGCCATCGCAGCCTATCTCAAGGCGCTGCCCCCGTCTGCCGCGGCAAACTGAGCGGCCTTTGCAGGCGCTCTCAGCTGACGCCAAGCTTTTTCAGCCGGTTTTCCCGCAAGCGCGCGAAATCGTCGCCCGCGTGATAGCTTGACCGCGTCAACGGCGTGGCCGAGACCATCAAGAAGCCTTTGCCCCAGGCCGCCTTTTCATAGGCCTGAAACTCCTCCGGGGTGACGAACCGGTCGACCGCGTGGTGTTTGGGTGTCGGCTGAAGGTATTGGCCGATGGTCAGGAAATCGATATCGGCCGCGCGCATGTCATCCATGACCTGCAAGACACCCTGGCGATCCTCGCCCAGGCCGACCATGATCCCGGATTTCGTGAAGATCGTCGGGTCGAGTTCCTTGACGCGCTGCAACAGGCGCAGGGAATGGAAATAGCGCGCGCCCGGGCGCACCTCGGGATAGAGGCCGGGAACGGTTTCCAGATTGTGGTTGAACACGTCGGGCTTGGCGGCAACCACGACCTCCAGCACCGCGTCGGGCGCTTTCAGGAAATCGGGGGTCAGGATCTCGATCGTGGTATCGGGGGCACGGTGGCGGATCGCGCGGATGGTCTGGGCAAAGTGCTCGGCCCCACCGTCGCTGACGTCATCGCGGTCCACGGATGTAATCACCACATGGCTCAGGCCCAGTTTATGAACCGCATCGGCAACGCGGCCCGGTTCGAACACGTCCAGCGGTTCGGGCGGCTTTCCGGTCGCGATATTGCAAAAGGTGCACGCGCGGGTGCAGACCTCGCCCATGATCATCATGGTGGCATGCCCCTGCGACCAGCATTCGCCGACATTGGGACAGCCCGCTTCTTCGCACACGGTGGTCAGGCGATGTTCGCGCATGATCTTGGCCGTGGCCTTGTAGCCTTCGCCCACGGGCGCCTTCACGCGGATCCATGACGGTTTCTTGGGCTGCGCATTGTCCGGCCGATGCGCCTTTTCGGGGTGACGCTGGTCAGGGATTTTCAGGTCGCGCATTTGGATGCTCCGCAAATCGG
The DNA here is from genome assembly GCA_964460185.1 of uncultured Roseicyclus sp. Taxonomy (GTDB): domain Bacteria; phylum Pseudomonadota; class Alphaproteobacteria; order Rhodobacterales; family Rhodobacteraceae; genus JAVJPJ01. The sequence goes on from CAYWTM010000033.1 coordinate 14,583, forward strand.
GTTGCCTGTATGTAACGCACGCAGGCACAAAGGTCAGTGCGCAATTTCGGCACATCGGGTTTGCAACAGGCGCAGAACGCGAAAACGCGGCGGCGCGTGGCACCCGGCACCAGGCACCCGCCCCCAGTCATCCGCGCAACGCGGGCACGAAGCCGTATCGTTCCTCGTAGTGGCGCAAGAGCCGTTGCAGGCCGATCTTCAGCACGACCTTGCCCGACCGCGCCGACCAGCCAAGCCTTTTCTCGGCGGATTCCATGCCTTCGAGGAAACAGCACACCCGCAACACCACGTCGCTCAAGCCGGGCCCCAGATCGTCCAGCGCATCCGATACACGTCGCCGCGCCTCGCGCGGGCCCTCGCCCAGTCCGGAATCGTTCAAGAACCCGCCCCGATCGCCACCCGTCAGGAACCGGTCCCAGTTCTGGCCAACGCGCGGCCCCATCTGGGCGCGCTCGAAATCCTCGCGCAGGCGTTCACCGGCCTGAACGAGTTCGGCACCCAGGAACGGCTCGCCATCGGGGCCCTTGCGCCGGGCCAGCGCCGCCAGGGGCGACTCGGCCAGATTGACCCGCATCTTCTTGCGCACGGCCCCATCCTGGGACACCCGCGCCGTGCCCCAGATCGCATGCTGCGCCTGAAACGGGGTGTTGGCCTCCACGAAGCCCGCCGACGCCTGACGCCGACTGCGGTCCTCTTCGATCAGGCGCCGCAATGCAGCCTTGCCCGCCGATGTTATCGTATATTGCGAAATACGGCCCCGTTTCAGACAGGCGATCCAATCCTTCACCGCAAAGGCCTGCGCGATATTGCGGTCCACCACGGCTGTCCGCGTCTGTTCGCCCCCGGCACCGGGCCGCAGGACAACGGCCTTGTCCATATCCTTGGCCACGGCCAGCACGGCATCCGTTTCGCACAGGCGTCGCAAGATCCGGCGTGCCTCCCGGGCAATCACGCTTTCATCGTTCAACGGAGACCGGAATGGGGCTGTCATTGGGGAATCCTCCTTTGTGGTCGTGTCAGTAGGTTTGGACGGTCTGGCAAGCTGCACGAGCCAAGACAGCGCCTCGTCAATCAGGGGATCGTCGCGCCGCGCTTCCATGCGGCGCACCCTTCGGCAGATGGTCGATGGCGCCTGGCCAGAACCGCGGGCGATCTGGCGCAAGGACAAACCATCAGCGGTGTGCGCCAGATATTGCAGCGCCTCTTCCGGCACCCAGACCGGCAGATCTGTTACCGCCGTGTTGCACACAAGCACTGGATTGCCGTGATCGGCAGATGCCGCTGTCATGATTGCATCTCCCTCGCAAGCGGATGACGCCGTCAGATTTTGGCCCAATTGATTACTGAAGGGTTAAAATCTGTGGATAACAAAGAAATTGTTTCGAATTTGTAAACATTTGGACGGTATGCGCGCGGTGGATAAACCTGTGCGCAACATCTAACCGACCCGTCGCACCATTGGCCGGTCCAACTGATGTTACCGGAGGAAATCCATGTCCGACCTTATTGCCACCCTGACCACGATGCGCCGGCCGGGCCTGTTGCTCAAGGCCGCGCGAATGGCGTCGCTGACAGGGGACGCGCACAGGCGCGCCCACCGACGCCCCGTGCAGGCCCTGCTTGCGGAAGAAGAGATGCTGAATGCCGCGCGGCTGGGCGGCGGACTTGGCTATTCGGCCACGCGCCATGTGGAAGTGATGAGTGCGATCTTGCGCGCTGCGCGCGCGCTCAACAAGGCCCGGCCTACATGAAGGCGTCAGGCATCGACGCCTTCTTTTCAGTGATATAGGCCACCAGTTCCTCGCGGATTGCAGGGTCCAGCGTTGGCTCCTGGTAATCCGCGAGCATCCGGTCGACCTTGGCTGCGGCCAGTTCCTCGGTCGAGCGTTCGCCCTCTTCGGCCCATGTCTCGTAGGGTTTGTAATCCAGCACAGTCGTGCGCCAGAACGCCGACTGGTAGTTGGCCTGCGTATGGGCACAGCCCAGGAAATGCCCCCCCGGCCCGATCTCGCGCAAGGCGTCCATGGCTTGCGCATTTTCATCGATCTCGACCCCGGCGGCCAGTTTGTGCAATACGCCCAACTGATCGGCGTCCATGACGAATTTCTCAAGGCTCGACACCAGGCCGCCTTCCAGCCAGCCGCAGGCATGCAGCATGAAATTGACCCCCGACAAAAGCCCCGCATTCAGCGAGTTCGCGGTCTCGTAGGCGGCCTGCGCATCGGGCAGTTTGGATCCGGTAAACGATCCGGCCGAGCGATAGGGCAGGTTCAGACGTCGGGCCAGTTGCCCCATGCCATAGGTAATCTGTGACGCCTCGGGCGTGCCAAAGGTCGGCGCGCCGGAATTCATGTCGATGGAGGTCACGAACGCGCCCATGATGGCGGGCGATCCGGGCCGGATGAGCTGGCTGTAGGCCACGCCTGCCAGTGTCTCCGCCAGAACCTGCGTCAGCGTGCCCGCCACCGAGACGGGCGCCATCGCCCCACCCACGATGAAGGGCGAGATGATGCTGGCCTGACCGGCGGCCGCGTAATGTTCCAACGCCCCCATCATCACCCCGTCAAAGGTCATCGGCGAGTTGATGTTGATCAGCGAGGTCATCACGCAATTCTGGTCAACCACGTCCGCGCCAAACAGGATCCTGGACATCTCGATCGAATCCAGCGCCCGCGAGGGTTCGGTGACCGACCCCATATAGGGTTTGTCACTCAGCGTCATATGCGCGAACAGCATGTCCAGATGGCGCTTGTTCACCGGCACGTCGGTGGGTTCGCACACCGTTCCGCCTGAATGGTGCAGCCATTTCGACATGTAGCCCAGTTTCACGAATTTCTCGAAATCCGCCATCGTGGCGTAGCGGCGTCCGGTTTCCCGGTCGCGCACGAAGGGGGGGCCGTAAACCGGGGCCAGAACCAGCGACGAACCCCCGATCTCGACATCGCGGGCCCGGTTGCGCGCGATCTGGGTGAATTTCGACGGGGCCGTTTCGCACAGCTTGCGCGCCAGTCCGCGCGGGATATGCACCCGTTCCCCGCGCACATCCGCCCCGGCGTCGCGCCACCGCGCCAGCGCTTCGGGGTTTTCCACGAAATTGACGCCGATCTCCTCAAGCACCGTTTCGGCATTCGCCTCGATGATCTCGATCGCTTCCGCGCTCAGGATGTCGAGATTGGGAATGTTTCGTTCGATGAACTTCGCGGTCTCGAAGCTGACGGCAGAGCGTTCCGCCCTCCGTGCCGCACCGCCACCACCACGCGCGCGCCGTCGTCCCGCCACATCACCCGTCATACCCGCATCCCCCGTCCTGAGGCCAATTCAAGGCGGTTCTACCGCCTCGGCCAGCGTTGCCACGCGCGGATTGCGGCACCTTGCGCGGGAAAGCGACATCGGCGCGATTGCGGGCTTCTGGCGGGCCGCATGGGCGAGCGGTCTTGCGCTTGTCTCGACTGCGCCCTATTCCGCGATCATGAGCACCGCTGCCGTCCCTGACCCCGCCAATCACGACCGCCTGCTGATCATAGATTTCGGCAGCCAGGTCACGCAATTGATCGCCCGCCGCCTGCGCGAGTTGAATGTCTATTGCGAGATCCACCCGTTCCAGAACGTCACCGACGCGTTCCTGGCAGATTTCGCGCCAAAGGCGGTCATCTTGTCGGGCGGCCCGGCCAGCGTGATGGACGAGGGATCGCCCCGCCCCCCAGAACAGGTGTTTCACCTGGATGTACCGATCCTGGGCATCTGTTACGGCCAGCAGGTGATGATGGAGGTTCTGGGCGGCAAGGTCGAGCGCGGCCACGGCACAGCGGAATTCGGGCGCGCCTACGTGACGCCAGAGGCCGAAACCCTGCCGCTGTTGGACGGATGGTTCGATGGCGGACGCGAACAGGTCTGGATGTCGCATGGGGACCATGTCAGCCGCATCGCGCCGGGCTTCAGGGTTTACGGCACCTCGCCCAATGCCCCTTTCGCCATCACCGCAGACACCGACCGCGGCTTTTACGCGGTGCAGTTCCACCCCGAGGTGCACCACACCCCGAATGGCGCGAAGTTCTATGAAAACTTCGTGCGGATGGCCGGTTTCAAGGGCGATTGGACGATGTCCGCCTACCGCGATGAAGCCGTGCGCGCGATCCGTGAACAGGTGGGCGACGCCAAGGTCATCTGCGCGCTGTCCGGCGGCGTCGACAGCTCGGTCGCGGCGGCCCTGATCCATGAGGCGATCGGCGATCAGCTGACCTGTGTCTTCGTCGATCACGGGCTTCTCAGGCTGAACGAAGCCGAGGAAGTCGTGGGCATGTTCCGCGACCACATGAACCTTCATGTCATCCACGCCCAGGAACAGGACCTGTTCCTGGGTGAACTGGAAGGCGTCAGCGACCCCGAAACAAAGCGCAAGATCATCGGGCGGCTGTTCATCGACGTGTTCCAGAAATACGCCGACCAGATCGAGGGCGCGGCCTTTCTGGCGCAGGGCACCCTTTATCCCGACGTCATCGAATCCGTCAGCTTTTCGGGCGGCCCGTCCGTCACCATCAAATCGCATCACAATGTGGGCGGATTGCCTGAAAAGATGGGCCTGAAGCTGGTGGAACCGCTGCGCGAGCTGTTCAAGGACGAAGTCCGCGCACTGGGGCGCGAACTGGGCCTGCCCGCGCATTTCATCGGGCGCCACCCCTTCCCCGGCCCCGGCCTCGCGATCCGCTGCCCCGGTGAGATCACGCGCGAAAAGCTCGAGATCCTGCGCAAGGCCGATGCCGTCTATATCGACCAGATCCGCAAGCACGGGCTGTACGATGAAATCTGGCAGGCCTTTGTCGCGATCTTGCCCGTGCGCACCGTGGGCGTGATGGGTGATGGGCGCACCTATGATTACGCCTGCGCGCTGCGTGCGGTGAATTCCGTCGACGGGATGACCGCCGATTACTACCCGTTCAGCCACGAATTTCTTGGCGAAACCGCGACCCGGATCATCAACGAGGTCAAGGGAATCAACCGGGTAACCTATGACATCACCTCGAAACCGCCCGGCACCATCGAGTGGGAGTGACCCGGGCCGGTCGCGCGCTCGGCCGCCTGCTCAAGACGGCCCTGGCCCTGTGGGCGGCAGGCTTTGCCGCTATCTGTCTGTGGACATTTCTCTGGCCCGTGGAACGCCCCGCTCCGCAAGGTGACGTCATCATCTGCCTGGGGGCCGGCATCGATGCGCAAGGCGTGCCCGGCGCCGCCAGCCGGGACCGGGCCGAGACCTGCGGCGCGCTGTTCGCGGCCGGCGCAGCCCCTGTTGCCGTGTTCACCGGTGGGTCAGCCGCGCCGGGCGCACCCAGTGCGGCCCGCGTCATGGCCGACCTCAGCGGTATCCCGGCCACCTCGGTCCGGTTGGAGGAGGCCGCCTTTTCGACGCTGCAGAACGCGCTGTTCAGCCGCGACCTTTACCCGGCGGATGCCGATCTCATCGTGGTCAGCGAAGCATTCCACCTGCCCCGCGCCTGGCTGTCATTCAAAGCCATGGGCGCAGGCCGGATCACGCTCCACGCCTCCAGCCAGGTGCGTCGCAACGCGCGCGGCGACGGGCCCAACTGGAACATCCTGATCCGCGAAAGCGTGGCGCTGTGGTTCAACGGTGCGCGGTACGTGCTCTGGGCTGCGGCCGGTCCGCTTGGCGTGACGGACGAAACCCGCGCGGCGCTGTTGCACTGACCGCGCCCGCCCCTTTGTAGAACGACGACCGGGCAGGCACCGCGGACCGGCAAGGCCGCTCAGCGCAGGAGCGCCCTTACCTGTAAGCGTGAAGCCGTCCGTCGCCGCTGACCACCAGAAGCGTGTCATCGACCACGATGGGATTGGCGGCCGCCCCCCCGCGCAATTCGATGCTGCCCGTCAACTCGCCGCTTTCAGGCGAGAAAAAGCGGATCAGGCCATCGCCCGAGGCGACAACCAGGCGTCCACCGGCCAGGATCGGTCCGAAATGAGTAAAGACGGCCTTGCGCCGGCGCGGGCGTTCGCGTTCGAAAAGCGGCAATTCGCTGCCCCAGACACGCGCGCCTGAACCGGCATCCAGCCGCAACAACTCGTTTCGGTCCGACACGAAAAACAGCGCATCGCCCGCAACCAGAATGGGAGAATAGGCCCCTTCGCGCGCGGTCCAGCGGTTTTCCCCGGTCTGCGCCGCAATCGCGGCCACGCGGCCCGACTGGTTGCCCACGTAGATCGTACCGCCCACGACCACCGGATCCGCGGTGATGTCGTTCAGATCGGCATAGGCCGCGCCAAGCCGTCCGCCGGCGATCTGGGTGCCCCAGACACGCACGCCGCTATCGGGAAGGACCGCCATGATCTCTCCCGTGGGAAAAGGCAGCAACACGCTACGGTCGCTGATTGCGGGGGCCGCGCCGCCCACCAGCACCGATTGCGCGGGTGGCGCCGGTATCTGCCAGCGCAGGCGGCCATCATCGGCCTCAACGGCCCAGGCTTCGGAATTCTGGCCAACCACGTAGATCACGCCATTCGACACCGTCGGCGATCCCAGGACCGATCCCAGGCGCTGACGCCACTGCACGGCCCCGCTGGCGGCATCAAAGGCGATCAACTCGCCATAGGCCGTGCTTGCGTAGAGCACGCCCCCGGCCAGTGCCATGCCACCGCCCGATACGTTGCCGCCACGGTCGAAATCAGGCACCAGATCGCTCGCCCAGACCACGCCGCCCCCGTTTACCGAGGTCGCCTGCAACCGCGCCTGCGCATCGATCGTGTAGACGATACCGTTTCCGGCCACCGGGTCCGCGGCAATGCGATTGCGACGGGAATTGCCCTCGCCGATATCGGCGGCGAACACCTCGACCGGTGCGCCGCCCAGGGCCGCGTGGGGCAGCCGGTTGGCAGAGCTGTACCCCCGGCTCGGCCAGTCAGACAGCCGCGTCGCGGTCGGCAGGGAAATCGGCTGCGCCGTATCGGTATCGACGACGTCCGACGCGCCGGGCACCGTTGCGTCCAGCGCAGTTCGGGTTCCGAACCGTTCGCCGGGCAAGACCAGATCCTGATCACAGGCCGCCAACGTGCCGATCAGTGCAAGCCCAAGGCAAAGCCTGAAACTGGCTTTCCCCGTCAGAATATTCCTGCTGCTGCCCAATGCCCCGGTCATTTTTGCCCCGGCCTTCCCCGTTTGCCGCCACCACGGGCGGTCTTAGTCGTTACCAGTCGCGCCGTCTTCGCCAGCCGTCGTTGCCGCATCGCCTTCGGGCGCGACATCTTCAGGCGCCGTTCCGGCATCGGCTTCGGGCAGGTCGCCCTCGACCACCGCGTCATCCGCTGCTGGGGTCAACTCCACCTGAGCGGGCTCCGCTTCCGGTTCCGGCTCAGGCAGGCTGTCCACGAGGGATGACCCGGCTTCCAACGCCACAATCAACTGAGATGCCCGTCGTTGCAAGCCCGGCGTCGCAGCAGCGCTGCGTTCAAGGCCGCGCAGGCGATCAAGCCCGGCCTCGAGATCACCGTCGCGGATGTCGATCAGGGCAAGTTGCTCTTCGGCCAGGGCCGCATAGGGCGCGCCGGGTGCCGCGATCGCGCCGAGGATCAGCCGTGCCTCTGCTGGCGCTGACGGGTCGATCATCTCGGCCTTGAGCATCGCCAGATCCCGGTAACGGGACGCGAGATCGGGCGCGTCCGCCGCCACACGCAAACGCTCGGCCGCCTCGGCGGCACCAGCGCCGGTCGCGGCTTCTCCGGCCGCCAGAAGCGCCAGCAGAACCTCACCTTGCGGGCTTGGCGGCGAAATCGCCTCGAGCCGCGCGATACGTGCATCCGGATCGGCGGCATCAAGGGCTGCGATCAGCGCGTCACCAAAGGCCTCGGACTGGGTGCGGACCTGGTTGCGCTGATATTCCAGCCAGCCCGCACCGCCGACCAGCAAGACAACGATCACGCCGGCCAGCCAGCCCCAACGCCGCATCACTGCAAAAAGCTGATCGCGACGGACTTCTTCCGTCACCTCGTTGATAAAGCTGTCGCTGTCGGCCATGCCGCCCCCGCGTTACACCATGAATTCCATTGCCTGCGGCCTCATACCCGCAACCGCCATGGCCCCGCAAGAGCCGCAAGAACGAAGATGGTCGGCGAAGGCAACTGTACTAAATGGTTCAATGTTGCTCTGCGGTGCAGAAAAAAATAAATTGAACTGTATAGTTCAGTATGGTTGAAGCCATGGATTATGCGACGATATATGACCCGGCGCCCCCCCGCCGCGCCAGAAACGCGCTGCGTTTCAAGAATGCTGAAAGGTTCTAGATGAAGATCTTCCCGATCGTGACAGCGGCCCTTGTGACCCTTGCACTCTACTTCGTGATCCTCGACCGCGAGGCGCTGGTCAATTTCGCCGGCCGTTTCGGCGCGGGCGGCGATGACGTGAGTGCCACGGATCAGGGTCTTGCGGCTCAGACGGCAACCGCGGACGCCACGCCGGTGGCCGAGGATGACCGGCGCGTGCATGTGGTCGCGCTGAGGTCTTCGGCCGAAATCCGGGAAAACGCCGTGGTTCTTCGCGGACGCACAGAGGCCGTGCGCCAGGTTAGCGTATCGTCGGAAACCTCTGGCCGCATCGTGTCGGACCCCATTCGCGCAGGCGCAATGATCGATGAAGGCCAAGTGATGTGCCAGATCGATCCCGGCACCAGCGAAGTTGCACTGGCCGAGGCGACCGCACGGCTGCTGGAGGCACAGGCGCGACTGCCCGAAGCCCGCGCGCAACTGCCCGTGGCCCGCGCCCGGCAGGCCGAAGCAGAGGCGAATCTTGTCGCCGCGCGCCTCGATGCCAATGCCGCCAGCCGCCTGAGCGAAAGCGGATTTGCGTCCGAGACCCGCGCAGCCAACGCCGCGGCCACGGTCAGCGCAGCGCAAGCCGCGGTGGAATCGGCCGCCGCCAGCGTCGAGGCCGCCGACGCCGGCATCCAAAGCGCCCAAAGCGGCATTCAGGCGGCCCAGGCAGGCGTGCAGCGCGCCGAACAGGACATCGAGCGCCTGACCATCCGGGCGCCCTTTTCGGGAATACTCGAAACCGACACGGCAGAATTGGGCCAGCTGCTTCAGCCCGGCGCATTATGTGCCACGATCATCCAGCTCGACCCGATGAAACTCGTGGGTTTCGTGCCCGAAGCACAGGTGGACCGGGTGGAGATTGGCGCAACAGCCGGTGCGCGGTTGGCCTCCGGGCAAGAAGCCGTCGGCCGTGTCACCTTTCTCAGCCGGTCGGCCGACCCGCAGACACGGACGTTCCGGGTCGAAATCGAAATCCCCAATGCCGACCTGGCGATCCGAGACGGCCAGACCGCCGAGATCCTGGTATCGACGCAGGGCACGCCGGCGCATCTGTTGCCGTCCTCCGCGCTGACCCTGAATGACGAAGGCATCCTGGGTGTGCGGATCGCACGCGACGGTATCGCACGCTTTGCCCCGGTCACCATGTTGCGCGACACCGCCCAGGGCGTCTGGTTGTCGGGTCTGCCGCAAGAGGCGGACGTGATCATCGTCGGCCAGGAATTCGTCACTGACGGCGTGCCGGTCCGCGTCACCTATGCCGAGGAGCAAACCCAATGACGGGTCTGGTCGACTGGGCCGCCTCGCGCGCCAGGATGGTCGTTGCCTTCGTGATCTTGTCGCTGACCGTGGGCACAGCGGCCTATGTCGGTCTGCCCAAGGAAGGCGAACCGGACATCGACATTCCGGGCCTGTTCATTTCCGTGCCCTTCCCCGGCATTTCCGCCGAAGACAGCGAGCGCCTGCTGATCCGGCCCATGGAATCCGAGTTTCAGGATCTCGATGGCCTGACCCAGATCAACAGCACGGCCTCCGAAGGGTTCGCCGGCGTTTTTCTGGAGTTCGAATTCGGGTGGGACAAGTCGGGCACGATTGCGGACGTGCGCGATGCGATGGGCCGGGCCGAAGCCGAGTTTCCCGATGGCGCGGAAAGTTGGGAGATCTCGGAAATCAACTTCTCCGAGTTCCCGATCATCATCGTGGCCCTGTCGGGCAATGCCCCCGAGCGCACGATGATCCGGCTTGCCAACGAGATGCAGGACGCTCTCGAGGCGCTGTCGCCCGTGCTGGAGGCCGGGCTGGCCGGCACACGCGACGAGATGCTCGAGGTCATTCTCGATCCGCTGGCGCTGGAGGCCTATGACGTCACCGCCGCCGACCTGATCAATGCCGTCGTGAACAACAACCAGTTGATCGCCGCGGGCGAGGTCACGACCGCATCCGGGGCCATTTCGGTCAAGATCCCCTCGAGCTTCGACACCGCGGAAGACGTCTATAACCTGCCGATCGCGGTGAATGGCGACCGTGTCGTGACCCTGGGCGAACTGGCCGAAATCCGTCTGACATATCAAGACAGGACGGGCACGGCGCGGTTCAACGGGGAAACCACCGTCGCGTTGCAGGTGGTCAAACGGCAGGGGTTCAACATCATCGACACCGCCGCCCTTGTCCGCGAGACGGTGGAACAGGTGCGCGCCGGCTGGCCCGAGGAATTGCAGGAATCCGTTCAGGTCGCCGCCACGCTTGATCAATCCGTGCAGGTCGAAGGCATGGTGCGTCAGCTGGAGGGATCGGTCCTGACGGCCATCGCGCTGGTGATGATCGTGGTGCTGGCCGCACTTGGCACGCGTTCGGCCCTATTGGTCGGTTTCGCGATCCCGACCTCGTTCCTGTTGTGTTTCATTCTGTTGGGGATCATGGGCATCACCATCTCCAACATCGTGATGTTCGGCCTGATCCTTGCGGTGGGCATGCTGGTGGATGGCGCGATCGTCGTGGTGGAATACGCCGACAAGCGCCTGCAGCAAGGGGCCCGCCCGATGCAGGCCTATACCGATGCCGCCAAGCGGATGTTCTGGCCGATCGTGTCGTCCACCGCGACGACGCTATGCGCCTTCCTGCCGATGCTGTTCTGGCCCGGTGTGCCGGGCGAGTTCATGGGCATGTTGCCTGTCACGCTGATCTTCGTTCTGTCGGCATCGCTGATCGTGGCGCTCATCTACCTGCCGGTTCTGGGCGGGGTCGCGGCGCGGTTCTCGCGGGTGGTCGACCGCGGTACCGACCTGGTGAAGGGCATCATGCCGTGGTATTTCGCCCGGCTGGCCGTGACGCTTGCCATTGGTTACGTGATGTTCATGGCCGCGATGCAAACGGTCAACCCGGGCGTCTTGTTCCCCGAACCGCCGGCCGATACCCCGCCCATGATGGCAATGCTGCCGGGCATGGTTCTGTTCGTCGCCGCCTCGGCGCTGATGTCGGTCTTTCTGGGATCGGTGCAGATCGCGCGACCGAAAAAACGCGTCAGCTCCGGCTATCGTCGCACGCCTTTTGGATGGTTCATCCATTTGTTGACGGGAAATCCGGTCATGCCGCTGGTGTCGATAGCGGCTGTCGGCGTCTTCGTGGTGTCGGTGTTCACCTATTTTGGCGCCAACAACAACGGCGTGGAATTCTTTGTCGAGACCGAGCCGGAGAACGCCATTGTCTACGTGCGCGCACGCGGCAACCTGTCGGTCGAAGAACAAGATGAACTGGTCCGCCAGGTCGAAGAGCTGGTGCTGCAGCAACCCGGCCTGCGCGACGTCTTTTCCTTTGCCGGCGACGGTGGACTGAACAACAACACGGGTGGCGCCGCAGCGCCCGGCGACACGATCGGACAGGTTCAGATGGATCTGGCCCCCTGGGACCAGCGCCCGCCGGGCAACGTGATCCTGGACGAGCTTCAGGCGCGGCTGGATACCATACCCGGCATCTACACAGAGATTTTCGAACAGGCCCAGGGCCCAGGCGAAGGCAAACCCGTCAGCCTGCGGCTGTCCGGCGACAACTGGGAAGAACTGCAAGACGGCACCAGGATCGCGCGCGCCTTTTTCGACCAGCTGGACGGTCTGACCCTGCAAGAAGACAGCCTGCCCCTGCCTGGCATCGACTGGCAGATCAATGTCGACGTGGAGGCAGCGGGCCGGTTCGGTGCCGATGTGGCCACGGTCGGCGGCATGGTCCAGCTTGTGACGCGGGGCATCTTGCTCGACACCATGCGGGTGCCGACATCGGACGAGGAAATCGACATCCGCGTCCGCTTTCCCGAAGAGGCGCGCGTGTTGTCCAGCCTCGACACCCTGCGCGTGCGCACCCGCGACGGCCTTGTCCCGCTGTCGAATTTCGTCACCTACGAACCTGCCCCGCAATTGGCGCAGATCTCGCGCATCGACCAATCACGCGTCTTCGATGTAAAGGCCGATGTGATCTCGTCGCTTGTGCGGGTGGATGACGGCGACGGAAACACCATCGCCTTGTTGCGCGACACGGCCGACCCGACGGTGACGGGCGGCGCCGATTTCACTGTCGGGGAAACCGGCTGGCAGGTCTTTGCGCTGTATGATGGCGCGCAACCCGATGCCGTGCGCGACGGGCTGCAATCGGGCGATATGACCTCGGTTCCCGTCACACCGACCGAACGCATCGAAGTGATCACCGAATGGCTTGAATCGACCAATCCGCTGCCGGCTTCGGTCAGTTGGGAATGGGCCGGCGATCAGGAAGAACAGGCGGAATCCGCAGCCTTCCTGGGACAGGCCTTTGGTGCGGCGCTTGGCTTGATGTTCATCATCCTGCTGGCGCAGTTCAATTCGATCTACAACTCCATCCTTGTCTTGTTGGCGGTGGTTCTGTCGACCACGGGTGTCCTGATCGGCATGCTGGTGATGGACCAGACGTTCTCGATCATCATGACCGGGACGGGGATCGTGGCGCTGGCGGGGATCGTGGTGAACAACAACATTGTCCTGATCGACACCTACCAGGAATATTCCCGCTACATGCCCCGGCTCGAGGCCATCGTGCGCACCGCCGAGGCGCGCATCAGGCCGGTCTTGCTGACCACCATCACCACGATGGCGGGGCTGGCACCGATGATGTACGGCATCAGCCTCGATTTCGGAAACGGCGGCTTCACGGTCGACAGCCCCACCGCGCTGTGGTGGAAACAACTGGCGACGGCGGTTGTGTTCGGGCTTGGCATCGCGACGGTGCTGACGCTGATATTCACCCCCTCGCTTCTGGCGCTGCGGATCTGGTTCTGGACCATACTGGACTGGATCGCGAAGGGCCTCGCCCGGATCGGGGCCAATTCCCTGAACCAGCGCGCACAGGATTGGGCGCTGCAAAAACAGGCACGCCGGGTGGCAAACCCCACCATATTCTGGGATGAGGATCCGCGCCCTGATCCGACGCCCGAGACGACGGAGCCGGATGCCCCCGCAACGACAGAGGACCAGACGCGGCAGCCTGACACCGGTGACGATAGCGATCTGGACAAAGACGCACCGACCGGTCCACCCCTGCGCGCGGCGGAATAGGGCCGCCTGCCCCGACATGCCCGGAAAACAACCCGGATCATTCAACCGGCAAGCACGGCGGACCCGGCGTAAGGGCGCGGCACAAACGCCCGCACCGGTTTATCTTTCACGGGCTATTCTGCCGCGTGTTTGCGCGCCTCGAGCATCGGCTTGAGGTAGCGCCCGGTATGGGACCGTTCGACATCTGCCACCTCTTCCGGGGTTCCCATGGCCACGATCTCGCCGCCGCCATCGCCGCCTTCGGGGCCGATATCGATGATATGATCCGCCGTCTTGATGACATCGAGATTGTGTTCGATCACGATCACGCTGTTGCCCTGGTCCACCAACTCGTGCAGCACCTCGAGCAGCTTGCGCACATCTTCGAAATGCAGACCCGTCGTGGGTTCGTCCAGGATATAGAGCGTCCGGCCCGTGGACCGTTTCGCCAGTTCCTTCGACAGCTTCACGCGCTGCGCCTCGCCGCCTGACAGGGTCGTGGCCTGCTGGCCCACCTTGATATAGCCAAGCCCCACGCGCACCAGTGCGTCCATCTTTTCGCGGATCGACGGCACGGCCTTGAAGAACGTTTGCGCATCTTCAACCGTCATATCAAGAACGTCCGCTATGCTCTTGCCCTTGAAGCGGATTTCCAGCGTCTCGCGGTTATAACGCGCACCCTTGCAGGTCTCGCAGGTGACGTAGACATCGGGCAGGAAATGCATCTCGATCTTGATGACGCCGTCGCCCTGGCACGCCTCGCAGCGCCCGCCCTTGACGTTGAAGCTGAACCGCCCCGGCTTGTAGCCGCGCGCCTTGGCCTCGGGCAGGCCCGCGAACCAGTCGCGGATGGGCGTGAAGGCCCCGGTATAGGTCGCAGGGTTCGATCGGGGCGTGCGCCCGATGGGGCGCTGGTCGATGTCGATCACCTTGTCGAGATGTTCCAGCCCCTTGA
>CAYWTM010000034.1:0-28737 GCA_964460185.1 uncultured Roseicyclus sp.
GGTTCAGGTCATATTGCTCGAAGCGGTTCTCGGACCGCATCTCGATCACGTCGCGAAAGCCCTCGGTGGTGACAAAGGCCATATGCGCGCCGCGCCGCTGGATCAGCGCGTTGGTGACCAGCGTGGTGCCATGGATGACCTGCCCGATGCGTGCCGGGTCCACGCCCGCGCTGTCGGCCGCCAGGTGGATCGCCTCGAGGATCGCATCCTCGGGTGCGCTGTAGCTGGTCAGCACCTTGCCGGTCGCGACGCCGCCGGCATGGGCCAGCGCGACATCGGTGAAGGTGCCGCCGATATCGACGCCGACGCGGATCGAAATGTCAGTCATGTGTCAGATACTCTTCAGAACCTGGTTGGCCGTAAAGGCCGTCTGGTAAAATCGTTCGACCACAGGTGCTGCCGGTATGGTCGAAAGGGTGGTGATCGGCAATGGCAGGTCGGCCCGGTCCATCCCCGTCAGCAGGTCTGCCATCGCGCGGCCAAAGACAGTGCCCGTCGTGATCCCGCGCCCGTTGTAGCCGATGGGGGTGAACAGCCCCCGGTCCAGTTCGTAGATGCGCGGCAGGTGGTCGGGGGTCATCGCGATCTGGCCATGCCAGGCATCCTCGAACGCGACCGGCCCGAGATCGGGGAACAGCCGTGCCAGCTGCTTTTGCGCCCACCGCTGCGACAGGCCCTGGTCGGGGGTGCCCACGACCTTGCCCATGCTGCCGATCAACAAACGGTCGGACATGTCGCGGCGCACCGATGTCATGATCTGCGCTGTATCCCAGAGACCCTGACGCCCCGGAAGGATATCCCGCACCCTTTCGCCCAGCGGCGCGGTCGCCAGCTGGAAATAGTGGATCTTGGTGAAGACCCGCTTGAGATCCGGCCACAGGTCGTCGGTATAGGCGTTGGTGCCCAGAACCACGTATTTGGCCCGCAGCGTGCCCCGGTCGGTCTCGACGATCCAGCCTTCGCCATCCCGGCGCAACGCGGTGGCCCGCACCCCGGTGCTGATCGCGGCCCCGGCCCCCAGTGCGGCGCGTGCAAGTCCCCGGACATAGCCCATCGGGTTGATCGTTCCGGCCCGCTGATCCAGCAGCCCGCCCACAAAGGCCTGCGTGCCCGCGCGCGCGACCATATCCTGGCGCGACAGCATCTCGACCGGGGCACCAAGGCGGGTCCATTCGGCATGCCGGGCCTGCAGATCGCGCAGCCCGCTGGCGGCGTGGGCCGCGTGGATCGTGCCGGTCTTGGTGACCTCGCACCGGATCTGGTGGCGTTCGATCAGCGAAAACACATAGTCCGGCGCAGCGCCGAACCGTTCGATGAAGCGCGGCCCAAAGACCGGGCCCAGCTTTTCGCGCACGGCGGCCGGCGGGTGCCACACGCCCGCATTGACCAGCCCGACATTGCGCCCCGATCCACCATGGCCGATCTGATGGGCCTCGATCACATGGGCCGACAGCCCGGCCTCCGCCGCATGCAGCGCCGTCGAAAGACCGGTAAAGCCACCGCCCACAATGGCCAGATCGACGGACACGTCCCCGTCAAGGGGCGCGGAATGATCGGGTTCCGCGGCGGTGACATCCCACAGCGAAATCGGTTGATCCTTGGTCATGCCACCCCCATTGGACACCCGGTCGGGGCGCTGTTCGCCCAGATGTTGCACCCGGCCCCCGAACGGGTCAATGTCTGAAATTGGCGGTAAGTATCGCGCGGCAAAAGGCGGGAGTCCGATGGCATTGAAACTGACAGCAGCCCAGATGGTGGCCGCCGCCCGCGCGCGCATTGCCGAGGTCGAAACCCCGGACCTGATCGCGCAACTGGGCGACCCGGATCTGGTCATCGTCGACATCCGCGACATCCGCGAACGTCAGCGCAGCGGCATCATCCCCGGATCGGTCCACGCGCCGCGCGGCATGATCGAATTCTGGGTCGACCCCGACAGTCCCTACCACAAGGATGTCTTTGCCCAGCCCGGCAAACGCTACGTCTTTCATTGCGCCTCGGGCTGGCGGTCTGCCCTGACGGTGGCGACATTGCAGGACATGGGTTTCGACGCATCCCATCTGAGCGAGGGCTTTTCCACCTGGGCCGATCACGGTGGCCCGGTCGAGATGCCGGAGCGGCGGGGCTGATCGTGCCTAGCCGCCGCTCAACGCCGCGATCAGGCGCGCACGGTCCAGCGGCAGGTGCGTCATCGGCTGGCCAAGGACCCGGCTGACGGCACTGACGATCGCCGCCGCGACCGGACCGGCCATCGCCTCGCCCACGCCAAGGGGCGGCTCCTCGGGGCCATACTCGACGGTTTCGATGTGCAGCCTCGGCATCTCGGCCCAGTCAAGCACCGGGTAATCGTCCCATCCGGCCGCGTCGATCTGGCCGCCGCGCAGCAGCACGCCCTCGCGCAATGTCCAGCTGGCCGCCTGCAACAGGCCGCCCTCGATCTGGTGCAGCACTCCATCGGGGCTGGCCTGGAAACCGGCATCCACACAAGACCAGATATCGGTCAGCACCGGTTCATCCTCGAGCCGCACGCGGACTGCGACGGCCGCGTAGGCGGCCGAATTCTTGTACTGGCCAAAGGCTATCCCAATGGCCTGTTCCGGGTCATCGGCAAGTTCCGCGCGATGCACATCAACCCTGTCGGCCACATTTCGCAAAACGGCGCGCGCGCGCGGATCTTCCAGATGGGCAAGCCGGAACGCCACCGGGTCCTGCCCGGCGACCTGGGCCAATTCATCCATAGCGGCCTCGATCGCGATGGTGTTCAGATGGGTGCCAAGCGCGCGCAGCGACGAGGACCGCACCGGCAGATCCTGCACGATATGGATGGTCAGCCCCTGGTCGGGGACCGCATAGACCGGTTTGCCGTTGCGTCCGGCCGCGCCGCCCCGCTCGATCGGAAGATCGACCATCCGCGTTGTCCGCATGGCCGGATCAACCTCGCCAGCAGCCAGGAAATTCACGTTGCCGCCAAGACCGGGGCGTTGGCCGTGCGGCCCGCTCCAGATGTCCTGTCGCCATGCCGTGATGCGGTTTTGATCGTCAAGGGCCGCGCGCACCTCGACCAGCATGGGGGCTCCGACGGGACCGTGATGCAGCTCATCCACGCGCCGCCATGCAACCCGAACCGGCTGGCCCGGCACATGCATCGCGACCAGCGCGGCATCAAGGGCCGCATCATCGGCGGCGTTATGGCCATAGCATCCGGACGACGGCACATGCCGGACCTCGATCTGATCGGCCGTCAGGTCAAGAACCAGTGCCATCTTGTCGCGAACCTGAAAGATGTTTTGCGAATGGCTCCAGACCGTCAGGCGCGCGCCATCCCACTGCGCAAGTCCACAGCAAGGCGCGATGGAACCGTGCAGAAGAAAGGGCCGCGTCGCCTGCACCGTGACATCCGCGGTGATCGCGGCGGTCTGGCCATAGGCCGCCGACACCAGGTCGCGGGTCTTGATCCAGTCCGCCACAGGTCCGTCGCAGGCATGGGAGGGCGCTTGGGCCCGGTCGGGCAGGCGCGCGAAAAGCGACTCCAGCGCTGCCTCGCTTTCGGCAATGACTGCGGTAAATCCACCCGTGGTCACGATCCTCTGGGTTGGAACAAGAAGCGGCCGGACGTGATCGGCCGTCCATCCCCGCACGGCACGCGCATGGAGCATACCGGGCAGGACCATATCCTGAATGAAACGCCGCGCGCCCGTGATCGACCCGGCATAAGACGGCAGTTCGGCCAGGTCGCGTCCGGTCGGTGGCGCGATCAGCGACGGCATCCGTTCGGCCACCAGATCGAACAGGTCGATACGCGCATCACCGGCCTCGAAGATCAGGTCAACGGGGCTGAGCACGATATCCTCCTCGCCCGCGTTCAGACGTTGCGCGGCGAGACTGCGCAAATGCGCCGAAAGATCCTGTGCCGCCGCACGCAAGGCGACGCCGGTGATAGAGATCGAAAAGCTTCCCGCCGTCAGACCGTCATCGGGGCTGTGCGCGGTCGAGACCGGCGCCACCTGCAACGCGCTTTCGTCGATCGCGAACGCGGTGGCCACCATCCGGCGGTAGGTGTCATGCACATGCTGGCCAATCTCGACCTTGCCCGACCGGATCAGGACCAACCGGTTCACCGGGTCAAATCGGAACCGGTCCTGGCCGGGAATATCGGTCATGCGCCGCCCTCCGCCCACCTGTCGCGGACCTGCTCCAGTGCGCCCAGTATCCTGTGCTGGGTGCCGCAGCGGCACAGATTGCGTGACAGGGCGGCGGCCAGATCGGTTTCGGCCCCGTCGCGATCCAGCGCCGCGGTGGCCGAAACCACGATCCCCGGCAGGCAATAGCCGCATTGCGCGGCCCCATGTGCGACCAGCGCGGCGGCCACCCGCGCGCCCGCGCCGTCTGCAGCGACCGCTTCGATTGTCTGAACCCGCGCGCCCTGTGCGGCGGCCAGCGACACCTGGCAGGCCTGCGTCGCGACCCCGTCCAGCAGCACGGTGCACGCCCCGCAATTTCCGGTGCCGCATCCGATCTTGGCGCCGGTCAGGCCAAGACCGTTGCGCAGGTAGAGCAGCAGGCTCATTCCAGGCTCGGGCAAGGCAGAACATGTCTGACCGTTCACGGTCAGCGTAACGGGGGCGGCATCCGGGTCATCGATCATGGCGACACATTCCCCGCCAGACGATACCTGCGCAAGGGCATAAACGCCCGGTCACCGCTCGACCCTCAGCCGGCGCCGGGCCCGACCCGCACGGTATCGCCAACCACATGCACCGGCAGCGGATCGAGCGCGCACCCTTCGGCCCCACCATCCAGCCCGGCCCCGGTGCATGCGTCAAAGCCCCAGGCGTGGTTCGAACATCTCAGGCGTTCGCCGTCGTCGGACAGGATATTGGCGGTCCGCCAATCCAGGGGCAAATACTGGTGCGGGCAGGCGTTGACATAGGCGCGCAGCCCGTCAGCCGAGGCGACCAGCAGCACCGGGAACCCATTCAGATCAACGCTTTTCACCCCGGCCTTCGGCAACTCGGCGATCGCGCAAAGCACCGCACCCGGCTCCGGCGCACCGGGAAAATCGCGCCAGGCGTCGGCGTTCATGCAGGAAGCTCCGGCGCGGGAAGGACGGTGCCCGCGCAGGCCCCGAAGCCGATGCGGTAGTCGCCCTCGCACCAGCCGCGCAGGATGACCGTATCCCCATCTTCAAGGAACGTGCGCGGCCCGCCCGCGATGTCCAGCGGGTCGCGGCCGTTCCATGTCAGTTCCAACAGCGATCCCTGACTGCCCGGCGTCGGCCCCGAAATCGTGCCCGACCCCAAAAGGTCGCCCACGTCCATCGCGCAGCCCGAGATTGCGTGATGGGTCAGTTGCTGTGCCGACGAGTAGTACATGTGTCGAAAATTGGTGCGGCAGATCGTGGTGGCCGGTGCTCCGGCGGGGGCCAGGTCAACCTCGAGATGGATGTCGAAATTGTTGGCCGTGGCCTCGGACAGGTAGGGCAAGAGCGGCGTTGTGCGGTCGGGGGTGGGCACGCGAAACGGCTCCAGCGCCTCGGAGGTCACGATCCAAGCGCTGATCGAGGTGCCAAAAGCCTTGGACTGGAAGGGGCCCAGCGGCTGGTATTCCCATACCTGGATATCGCGCGCCGACCAGTCGTTCAAAAGCACGTAGCCAAAGATCATCTCGCAGGCCTGCCCGGTGGTGACCGGCTGGCCCATCGGGTTGCCGGTGCCCACGATCGCGCCCATTTCCAGCTCGATATCCAGCCTCGCCGATGGCGCAAGCCGCGGGGCGGCGTCCTGGGGGCCTTTCAGTTGTCCCAACGGGCGGCGGATATCCGTGCCCGACACCACGACCGTCGACGCACGGCCATTGTAGCCGATGGGGATGTGCAGCCAATTCGGCATCAGCGCGTTGTCGGGATCGCGGAACATGCTGCCCACATTGGTGGCGTGTTCGCGGGAAGAATAGAAATCGGTGAAGCCGCGCACGTGAATAGGCAGATGCATCTGCACGTCGGCCTGCGCCACCAGCGGCAGCGCCCTGTCACCGCCATCGGCATCCAGCAGGTCGGCCAGACGGGCGCGGGTTTCGGACCAGACCGCGCGCGGCAGCGCCATGAAGGGATTCAACGCACCTTGCGCAAACACACGGTCGCCCGGCGCGGGTTCGATCACACCCTCCGCCTCAAGCGCCGTCAGGTCGACGATCATCTCTCCGATGGCCACTCCCACGCGGCGGGTGCCGTCATCTTGCGAAAAGACACCCCAGGGCAGGTTCTGGATCGGGAAATCGGAGCCGGGCGCATTGGCGCTGTCCACCCAGGACCGGCGGGCCGGATCATGGGTTGCGTTCAGTCCGCTCATCGGGGTCCCTTTCATCGCGTCGGGCTGCTTTGCCCCGAAAGTCATCGCATCTGCAACAATCCTGCGTCAACCGCACCGGGCGCGGCGACCCGGATGTCAGCGATCCGCCCCCAGCGCACGGGACAGATCGGCGGCGGCTTGTATCACCGCCTCGGCCAGACGGGGTGTCTGGCTCGAACTGACCCTGTCGACCGGTCCCGAAACCGAGATCCCGGCGACCGCCTCACCCGACAGATCAAAGACCGGGGCCGCGATACACCGCATGCCGGTGTTCTTTTCCTCGTCGTCGATGGCATAGCCGCGCGCACGCGTCTGTTGCAGATCGGCGCGCAGATCACCGGGTTCCGTCAGCGTGCGATCCGTGAACCGGTCCAACGGCGCGGTGGCGATCAGGCGCGACAGGCGATCATCGCTCATCTGCGCCAAAAGCGCCTTGCCAATCCCCGACGCATGCATGGGAGACAGGGTGCCGGGCGGAAAGAAGGCCCGGATCGAGGCATGGGTTTCCACCTGGCTGATGAACAGAACATGGGCCTCGCGCGCGATACCGAGATTGGCGGTTTCCCCGGTCGCCTCCATCAGCCGGCGCAGGATCGGGCGGGCACGTTCCACCACCGACGTGCGGCGCAGGTAGCGCGCGCCGATGACGAAGGCGCGCGGCCCGATGTGCCAAAGCTGCTGGCCGGCGTCGAATTCCACCAGCCCCCTGCCCTCCAACGTCACCAGGATGCGGTAAACGGTGGCCGCCGACTGGTCGAGATCTTCGGCCAGTTCCGACAGCGTGGCCCCGGGCAGCGTCGACAGGTGGTCGAACACGCCCATCGCCCGATCCAGCGACTTGATCGTGTTCTGCGCGGTCTTGTCATCCCACGCCTTGGGCCGTCCGCGATTCCGCTTTGGCAGGTCGGATTCGGTCGCCTCACGCATCGGACGTTTCCATTATGAAATACCTTTTCACATTGTGAAAAATAACAAGTGCCTGTTTTTTGGCGATTTCACCGGACACTACCATTTTTGAAAAACGTTTTCAAAAAAATTGTGCGCTTTGACACGGGGGCCTAAAACCGCCCCATCGGAAGAGGAGACGATCCATGAGCTTGCAGAACCCCGTGTTCATTCCCGGCCCAACCAACATGCCCGAAGCGTTGCGCCGGGCCTGTGACATGCCGACTGTCGACCACCGGTCCTCGGTCTTCGCCGAGATCCTGCACCCGGTGCGCGCCGGCGTGGCGAAGATCCTGAAATCGTCCGATGCCGAGGTTTTCGTCTTTCCGTCGACCGGAACGGGCGGTTGGGAAGCCGCGATCACCAATACGCTGTCGCCCGGCGACACCGTGCTGGCCGCGCGCAACGGGATGTTCAGCCAGAAATGGATCGACATGTGCCAACGCCACGGCCTGACCGTGGAGATCGTCGAAGCCGCCTGGGGCGACGGCATTCCGACCGACCGGTTCCAGGAGATCCTGGCCGCCGATACCGCCCACCGGATCAAGGCCGTTCTGGCCACCCACAACGAGACCGCCACCGGGGTCTTGTCCGATATCGCGGGCGTGCGCGCCGCGATGGACGCAAGCGATCACCCCGCGCTGCTGCTGGTCGATGGGGTCAGCTCGATCGCATCGATGGATTTCCGCTTTGATGACTGGGGCGTGGATGTCGCGGTGACCGGATCGCAAAAGGGCTTCATGCTGCCTGCGGGCCTTGCCATCGTCGGGTTTTCCCCCAAGGCGATGGCCGCCGTCGAGGTCGCCGGCCTGCCCCGCACGTTCTTTGACATCCGTGACATGGCAACGGGGTATGCCGTCAACGGCTACCCCTTCACCCCGGCGGTGGGTTTGATGAACGGGCTCAAGAAAAGCTGTGACATGCTGCTTGGCGAAGGGCTCGATGCGGTCTTTGCCCGCCATGCCCGCATCGCGGACGGTGTGCGCGCCGCCATCGCCGCCTGGGGGATGGATCTTTGCGCGGTTCGGCCCGGCCTGTATTCCAACACGGTCAGCGCCATCCGCACGCCCGAAGGGTTCAACGCCAGCCTGATCGTCAGCCATGCCTCGGAACGCTACGGCGTGGCTTTCGGCACCGGGCTGGGACAGGTCGCGGGCAAGGTGTTCCGCATCGGGCACCTGGGCAGCCTGACCGATGTCATGGCGCTGTCCGGCATCGCCACCGCCGAAATGGCGATGGTCGACCTGGGGCTTCCGGTCCAGCTGGGCAAAGGCGTCGCCGCAGCCCAGGACGTTTACCGCAACACGTCCGCGCCCGTGGCGCTGGCCGCAGAATGACAGAGGTCGAGATGAAAGATTCGGTTCAGACGATAATCCCCACCTGGGACGACGTGCTCACCGCCCACGAGCGGATCGCGCCTTATATCCACCGCACTCCGGTTCTGACCTCTCAGTATTTCAATGAACTGACCGGCGCCGAACTGTTCTTCAAGTGCGAGAACTTTCAAAAGGCCGGCGCATTCAAGGTGCGCGGCGCGTCGAACGCGGTGTTCGGCCTGTCCGATGCAGACGCGGCCAAGGGCGTGGCCACCCATTCCTCGGGCAATCACGCCCTGTCGCTCAGCTATGCGGCCGGTCGGCGCGGCATTCCGTGCCACGTGGTGATGCCCAGCACCGCGCCCGAAGCCAAGAAGGCCGCAGTGCGCGGCTATGGCGGGATCATCACCGAATGCGAGCCCTCGACCACCAGCCGCGAAGAGGTCTTTGCCGAGGTTCACGCCCGTACCGGCGCCGATTTCGTCCACCCCTACAACGACCCGCGCGTGATCGCAGGTCAGGCCACCTGCTCACGCGAGTTTCTGGACCAGGTCCAAGGGCTGGACTCGATCATCGCGCCCATCGGCGGCGGCGGCATGGTGTCGGGCTGCTGCCTGACCCTGTCCAGCATCGCGCCCGGGGTGAAGATCTACGCCGCCGAGCCCGAACAGGCCGATGACGCCTATCGCAGCTTCCAGGCCGGTCACATCATCGCCGACGATGCGCCGGTGACGATCGCCGACGGGTTGAAGGTGCCGCTCAAGGAAAACACCTGGCATTTCGTGTCGAATTACGTGACCGACATCCTGACCGCGACCGAAGACGAGATCATCGACGCGATGAAACTGACCTGGCAGCGGATGAAGATCGTGATGGAACCGTCCTGCGCCGTGCCGCTGGCGACGATCCTGAAAAACCCGGACGTCTTCCGGGGCAAGCGCGTTGGCGTCGTGATCACCGGCGGCAATGTCGACCTCGACAAACTGCCCTGGATGAGCTGAACCAAAGGCGGGAAACGTCTCGCCCTACCCTCTTGCCGCAGCGCGGGATATGCCCCGCGGCCCGGCCCGAACAACCGATTGGGAGAAGTACCATGAAAGACGTCATCGACATCGACACCCTCGAAGTAGGCTATGACATTCCCGCCCTGCCCGGCATGCCGGAGGCCGACATTCAGACCCCCTGCCTGGTCCTGGATCTGGATGCGCTGGAACGCAACATCAGGAAAATGGGCGATTACGCCAAGGCCCACGGCATGCGCCACCGGGTGCATGGCAAGATGCACAAATCCGTGGATGTGGCGCTGATGCAGGTGGAACTGGGCGGCGCCTGCGGTGTCTGCTGCCAGAAAGTTTCCGAGGCCGAGGTCTTCGCCCGCGGCGGCATCAAGGATGTGCTGGTTTCCAACCAGGTGCGCGATCCGGCCAAGATCGACCGTTTGGCGCGCATGCCCAAACTGGGCGCACGCACCATCTGCTGCGTCGATGATGTGGCCAATGTGGCGGACCTGTCCGCGGGTGCGCAAAAGCATGGCACCCAGATCGAATGCCTGGTCGAGATCGACTGCGGCGCAGGCCGCTGCGGCGTCACCACGACCCAAGCCGTGATCGAGATCGCCCGTGCCATCGACGCGGCACCCGGTCTGAAATTCGCCGGGATCCAGGCCTACCAGGGCGCCATGCAGCACATGGACAGCTACGAAGATCGCAAAGCCAAGATCGCGCTGGCCGTGGCCCAGGTCAAGGACGCGGTGGACGGGTTGAAGGCCGAGGGGCTGGAGTGCGACATCGTCGGCGGCGGTGGCACCGGATCGTACTATTTCGAAAGCAATTCGGGCGTCTACAACGAGCTTCAGTGCGGCTCCTACGCCTTCATGGATGCCGATTACGGCCGCATTCTGGATGCCGAGGGCAAGCGCATCGATCAGGGCGAGTGGGAAAACGCCCTGTTCATCCTGACCAGCGTCATGAGCCACGCGAAAGCCGACAAGGCCATCGTCGACGCGGGCCTCAAGGCGCAGTCGGTCGACAGCGGCCTGCCGGTCATCTTTGGCCGCACGGATGTTGAATATGTGAAATGTTCGGACGAGCATGGGGTGGTCGCGGACCCGGATGGTGTTCTGAAAGTGAATGACAAGCTCAAGCTGGTGCCGGGCCATTGCGACCCCACCTGCAACGTCCATGACTGGTATGTGGGCGTGCGCGGCGGTGTCGTGGAAACCGTCTGGCCGGTGTCGGCGCGCGGAAAGGCCTATTGATGGACGGCGCGGCCAAGGCGGCGCATGAGCTGGCGATCGTCCCCGAGGGGATGATCGCCGACCTGCTGACACGGGACGCGGCCTTTGACGCGGTGGAAAAGGTCTTTGCCGCGATGGCGGCTGGCGATGCCTACAACTTTCCCGTCGTGCGCGAGGCCATCGGGCACGAGGATGCGCTTTATGGCTTCAAGGGCGGGTTCGATCGTGCCGGCGGTGTTCTGGGTCTCAAGGCCGGGGGTTACTGGCCGCATAACCTTGACCGGCGCGGGTTGATCAACCACCAATCCACCGTGTTCCTGTTCGACGCCGATAGCGGGCGGGTCAAGGCGATGGTTGGTGGCAATCTGCTGACCGCTCTGCGCACGGCGGCCGCATCCTCGGTGTCGATCAAGCACCTGGCCCGCAAGGACGCGAAGGTTCTGGGCATGATCGGCGCGGGCCACCAGGCGAAATTCCAGCTGCGCGCCGCGCTGGAAACCCACGCCTTCGAGCGGGTCATCGGATGGAACATGCATCCCGAGATGCTGCCCGGCCTTGCCCAGGTTGCCGATGAGATGGGCCTGCCCTTCGAGGCCGTCGACCTGCCGGGCCTGCGCGACGCCGACGTGATCATCACCATCACCTCGAGTTTCGCGCCGTCATTGATGGCAGAGCATGTCAGCCCGGGCACGCACCTGGCCTGCATGGGTACCGACACCAAGGGCAAGCAAGAAGTCGAAGCGGCGCTTCTGGCGCGGGCAACGGTCTTTACCGACGAGGTGGCGCAATCGGTCACCATCGGTGAGGCGCAGCATGCCATCGGCGCGGGCCTGATCGGCGAAGGCGACGTGTCGCAAGTGGGCGCCGTCATCAATGCAACGCATCCCGGCCGCACCTCCGCCGACGAGATCACGCTGTTCGACGGAACCGGCGTCGGGTTGCAGGATCTGGCCGTGGCCTCGGCCATCGTGGATGTCGCGGTGGCCCGTGGCATTGCGACGGTGGTGCCGGTTTGATCTGACCGGGGGCTCCCGCGTCAACGCCCATGCTGGCGCATGGGCGCATGCCTTGGGCCCGGCGCCCGCGCGGATGCGCGGGCGCCGTTGCGTTTCACCGGCAGGCCTCCGCGCGGGACGCGGGTGTCGGGAGCCTCCGGCGGGAGTTGTACGGGCCAAGATGAAGGGGACCGGCGCGCGGTCTCAGGCGCCATCCACGATGTAGGGGTCTTGCAACCAGTATTCCTCGAGGTTGGGGCCGTCTCCGATACGGTCGATCACGGCGAACAGGCCGGGCGCGTGCAACGGGGTCAGAACGCCGTGCCACGTGCCCCTGTGGAAATTGATCGCCTGTCCCGGCGCGGTTCGGAAGGCCAGGGGTGTTCCCGGTTTGCCGTTCTCGTCGGGGGCCACGATGACCAGAAACGGATCGTGAGACATCGGGATAAAGGCCTGGCTGCCATCAGGGTGGCGTTCGAGCATGTCGAGCCGGTAGGGCAGCGCGCGGGTCTGCGATTGAAAGATGCTGATGCCCGCGCGCCCATCGCTGACATCGACACGCGCGCGGTCATGAAAGCGCCCACACAGCCCCTGATTGATCAATTTGTCGGGGGCGCCCGCCACCTCGAGCACGTCGCCGAAGGGGGCAAAGGCCTCTGCCGTCATCGGCTGGATCGTGATCAGCCGGGTCATCCCAGTTTCTCCTGCAGGCGCAGGTCCGCAATGCGCTCGACCTGGCGGCAGGCCTCGGCGAACTCGGTGGCGGTGTCGTTGTGCAGGCGGCGCTCGAACGCGGTCAGGATCGTGGTCCTGGTGTGGTCGCGCACCGCGATGATGAAGGGAAAGCCGTGTTTTTCCATGTAATCGCGATTGAGCCGGGTAAAGACCGCGCGGTCCTCGTCGGTCAGCGCATCGAGACCGGCCGATGCCTGTTCCGACGTGCTTTCCACCGTCAGGCGTTTGGCCGCGGCCAGCTTGCCCGCAAGATCGGGATGCGCGCGCAGCACGCCCAGGCGCTCGGCCTCGGACGCCGCGCGGAAGATGCGGGTCAGCGCCGAATGGACGCCCGTGGCGGTGTCGTGAGCCGGGCCCAGCTCCAATCCGTGGGCACGCTCCGCGATCCAGGGGGAATGCTCGTAGATCCCGCCGAATTCCGTCACGAATTCGGCCAGCGCCATCTCGGACGGGCGGATCGCGGGACCCGGCGGGTGGATCGCGGCCCAATGATCGGCGATCTGTTCGCGGGTCGCGAACCAGACACCGTCATGGGCCTGCATATGCGCGATGGCACGGCCAAGGGATGCCGCACGACCGGGCCGGCCGATCAGCCGGCAATGCAGGCCGATGGACAGCATCTTGGGCGCGCCCGCCTGACCTTCGGCATAGAGCACGTCAAAGCTGTCCCTGAGGTAGCTTTCGAACTGATCGCCCGCGTTGAACCCCTGCGGGGTGGCAAAGCGCATGTCATTGGCATCCAGCGTATAAGGCACGATCAGCTGATCACGGTCGCCGAAACGCGACCAGTAGGGCAGATCATCGGCATAGCTGTCGGCCACATAGGCAAATCCGCCCTCTTCGGCGGCAAGGCGCACGGTATTGACCGAACAGCGCCCCGTATACCAGCCGCGCGGGCGCGCGCCCGTCACCTCGGCATGCAAGCGGATGGCCTCGTCCATATGGGCGCGTTCGTCGGCTTGGGAAAAATCCTTGTACTCGATCCATTTCAGGCCATGGCTGGCAATCTCCCAGCCCGCGTCCTTCATGGCGGCCACCTGTTCGGGCGCGCGCGCCAGCGCCGTGGCCACGCCATAGACCGTGACCGGCAGGTCCCTGAGCATCCGGTGCAGCCGCCAGAACCCCGCGCGTGCGCCGTATTCATAGATCGATTCCATGTTCCAGTGCCGCTGCCCGGGCCAGGCGCTCGCGCCAACGATCTCGCTCAGGAAGGCTTCGGAGGCGGCATCGCCGTGCAGAATGTTGTTTTCGCCCCCCTCTTCGTAATTCACCACGATCTGCACCGCGATCCGGGCCCCGCCCGGCCACTGCGCATCGGGCGGCTTGGGGCCGTAGCCGGTCATGTCTCTGGGGTAACGCTGCATCTTTCGGGCCTCCTTGCGACGGGAAACAGGTGGCCCGAGCCGCTTGAGGGTTGCAAGGGCTTTGCGACTGGGAAAGGGTCGGCCATGGCAACGGAGGCACCAATGGCCGGATATTTGACCACGCATGTTCTGGATACGGCCCAAGGCTGCCCGGCCGAGGGAATCAAAATCATGCTCTACAGCCTTGCGGATGGCACCCGCCGCAAGATCGCCGAGGCCGTGACAAATGCCGACGGCCGCACCGATGGCCCGATTCTACCGCAGGACAAATTCCGCACCGGGACCTACGAGTTGGTCTTTTCGGCGGGGGCATATCTGCGCGCCACCGGACAGGCGGGCGCGGATCCACTGTTTCTGGACGAGGTGCCGATCCGGTTCGGTATGGCCGAGGATGATCACTATCACGTGCCCTTGCTGCTTTCGCCCTATGGCTATTCGACCT
Organism: uncultured Roseicyclus sp.; assembly: GCA_964460185.1. Lineage (GTDB taxonomy): Bacteria > Pseudomonadota > Alphaproteobacteria > Rhodobacterales > Rhodobacteraceae > JAVJPJ01. Next base: position 14,378 of record CAYWTM010000034.1, read on the forward strand.
ATCGCGGAAGCTAGGGCGCGCCGGTCCGGCGGAGAAAAACGAAAAATCTATCGAAATCACCGACCAAAGCGGCTGATTTCCGTAAGGTTATTCTTTTAAGGAAGCCCAAAACAGGTAGTGTTTCCCGCCAGGGAGAAGGGCTTGGGAGGGCTTGGACCATGACACAACGTCCGTGGACGGCATTTTATGCGCCTGGCGAGCGCACAGATATTGCGTCACCCGCCTATCGTACCCTGCCCGACCTGGTCCGGTCAGTGTCGGAAACCCATGGCGCGGCCCCTGCATTCACATGCTGTTTGCCGAACGGGATGAATGGCACGCTGAGTTTTCAGCAGGTCGACGAGATGTCGGATTCGCTGGCGGTCTACCTGCGCGAGGTTGCCGGGCTCGGTCAGGGCGACCGGGTCGCGCTGCAGATGCCCAATTGCCTGAGCTTTCCGGTGGCCGCCTTTGGTGTGCTCAAGGCAGGTTGCGTGCTGGTCAACGTGAACCCGCTATATACCGCCGAAGAAATGGCCAGGCAGTTCGAAGACGCAACACCCCATGCCCTGATCATCGTCGACATGTTCGCAGACAAGATCCCGGCTGCCACGCGCGACCACCCGATCCCCAATGTCATCGTCACCCGTGTCGCGGAATTCTTTCCGGCCATGCCGCGCGGCATCGTGGGGCTGGTGCAGAAATACTGGGACAGGTCGGTCATTCCGGTCGAAACCGCCCATACCCGCTTGCCCGATGCCATTGCGGCGGGCCGCGCGCGGATCGCGAAAGACCGGGTCGAGGTCGATGCCTATCACCAGCCCGTCACCTCCGACGACATTGCCGTCCTGCAATATACCGGCGGGACGACCGGCGTATCGAAAGGCGCGATGCTGACCCATGGCAACCTGATCATGAACATGGAACAGACCATGGAACTGCTGAATTCGAACGTGACCAAGGGCGAAGAAGTCGCCCTGACCGCCCTGCCGATGTACCATATCTTTGCCTTCACGGTGAATCTGCTTGGCTTTTACTGGCTTGGCGCCCGCAACGTCCTGATTCCCAATCCGCGCCCCCTGTCGAACCTCAAACGTGCCTTCGAGAACTACAAGATCACCTGGATGAGCGGGGTGAACACGTTGTTCAACGGGCTGACCAACGAGATCTGGTTCACCGACAGCCCGCCCAGACATCTCAAATTCGCCTCGGCAGGCGGCATGGCGCTGCAATCGTCGGTGGCCGAACGCTGGGAACAGATCACCGGCAAACCCGTGATCCAGGGCTACGGCCTGACGGAAACATCGCCCGTCCTGACGTTCGAGCCGCTGGGCAAGGCGCGTCCGGGCAGCATCGGGGTGCCGTTGCCATCAACCCTCGTGACCTGCCTCGATGAGGATGGGAACGAGGTCCCGCAGGGGGAACGCGGCGAGATCGCTGCCAAGGGCCCCCAGGTCATGAAAGGCTATTGGCAAAAGCCCGAAGAGACCGAGAAGGTCATGAAGAACGGCTGGTTCCTGACCGGCGATATCGGCGTGATGGACCCCGACGGCTATTTCCGGATCGTCGACCGCAAGAAGGACATGGTGGTGGTGTCCGGTTTCAACGTCTATCCCAACGAGGTCGAAGACGTGCTTGCCGCGCATCCCGGCATCCTCGAGGCGGCCGTGATCGGGGTGCCCGATGACGTGGCCGGCGAGGCGGTCAAGGCCTTTGTCGTCAAGGTCGATCCCGGCCTGACGGCCGAAGCGATACGGGCCTATTGCAAGGAACACCTGACCGCCTACAAGGTTCCCAAACGGGTGGAATTCCGCGACGAACTGCCGAAATCCAACGTGGGCAAAATCCTCAGAAAAGACCTGCGCGCCGAAGAGCTTGCGCAGGTCGCGGCGGAGTAGCGGGCATGGTAGGTGCATTCGAACAGGCCCTGTTGGCGCTGATGATCTTTGTCATCATGCTGGGGATGGGGGCATCGCTGACGCCGCGTGATTTCTACCTGGCGCTCAAACGTCCATATGGCCTGATGATCGGTGTGGTCAGCCAATATGGCTTCATGCCGTTCATCGGCTTTTTGCTGATCACGACCCTGCCCCTGCCCTCGGCCATCGCGATCGGCGTGTTGATCATGGCCTGCATGCCGGGGGGGACGACCTCGAACATCTTCACCTATTTTTCCAAGGGCAACCTGGCGCTGTCGGTCCTGATGACGGTCACGTCCACCGTCTTCGGGGTGCTGCTGATCCCGATCGTGTTGGTGATCTACGCCAATGCGCTCGATCTCGAGATCCCGCGCGAAAACATCATCGCAACGCTGGTGTTGCTGCTGGTGCCTGTGGCCATCGGGATGGTGATGCGCAAGCTCAACGCCAATGTTGGCGCCGTGACCGAGTTCATGGGCTCGCTGCTGGCGCTGTTTTTCATCGTGTTCCTGATCGTGTCATGGGTGCCGCGCAACTGGCAGTTCCTGATGACGACAACGCCTGCGACCTATGTGGCCGCCATCGGGCTTGGCCTTTTCGGGATCACGATCGGCTATGTTTTCGCCCGCTCCCTGCGCCTGCATCCACGCAATGCGCGCACCGTCGCACTGGAGACCGGGATCCAGAACGGGCCGCTGGCCATCGCGATCATCGCCTTCACCTTCTCCGGCGACGAGGCGCAAAGCTACATGGCCGTGCCGGTTCTTTATTCGCTGTTCATCGTGATCATGTCGACATTGGTGACGTTGGTGTTCCGCCGCGCCAACACGGCGGCTGAACAAAAGATGCCGGACGGATTGTTGTAGCGGCCCTCGCCCGCCGGACGCGAGGGGCACAACGCCGGGCAACGTGCGAATATTCCTTGCATGACCTATTGCGGTAAGCCGCAGTTGACCCCCACCTTCAAACCGGGCAGGCGGATTGCCCTTGGGGGTTGTTTCCTTGGATTACATATATGTCATCGCCGGTCTGATCGGCTTGTTTTTCGGCGGCGAAGCGCTGGTGCGCGGCAGCGTCGGAATTGCCCGGCGCATGGCGATCCCGCCGCTTCTGATCGGTCTGACGGTCGTGGGTTTCGGGACCTCCACACCAGAGCTGCTGGTCTCGGTTCAAGCCGCGTTGCGCGATGTGCCGGACATCGCGATTGGCAACATCGTCGGATCGAATATCGCCAACATCTTGCTGATCGTCGGTCTGACCAGTCTGATCTGGCCCATTCGGGTTTCCGGTGCGACGCTGCGGCGAGATACGACCGTCATGGTCGCCGCCGCTGTCGCGTTGGTGCCGTTGTTTGCCATGGGCGAAATCGGCCGGCCTTCGGGCGGCTTGCTGATCCTGGCGCTGGCGGGCTACCTGGCCTGGGCCTACATTCAGCCCGGAGCCGCGATTGACGATGACGGCGACAGGTCGGTGCCTGCCTCGATCCTTGTCTCTGCGCTGTGGGTGCTGGGTGGGTTGGCCTTCTTGATGTTCGGCGCCCGGTTCCTGGTCGACGGATCGGTGTCCATTGCCCGCGACTTCGGCGTTTCAGAGGCCTTCATCGGTTTGACCATCGTGGCGGTGGGCACATCCCTTCCAGAACTTGCCACGTCCATCATCGCCGCCTTTCGGCGTCAGTCGGAAATCGCCATCGGCAATATCATCGGGTCCAACATCTTCAACGTGCTCGGGATTCTGGGAGCGACGGCCCTGATCACGCCCGTGCCGGTCGCCGACAGGTTCCTGACCTTCGATCTGCCGATCATGATTGCAGCCTCGCTGGCCTTGACGGCCGTGCTTCTGACACGCCCGGTCATCGGCAGGGCCATCGGCGTGGGCGCGTTGATCGCCTACGCCGCCTACATCTGGGTGGCGCAGTAGCGCGCTGACACGGGGGAAATGGGTTGCGCCGCAGCCCGCCCATGCCCTCGATCCCGCGCCCGAGCGGGTGCTTCAACCGGGCAGCGCCATTTCCGGGCCTATCGCGGATGGTATCCAATGCCGGGGCCGACCCACGACGTTCACGCCGCAGGCATCGTGGAGGAGACTGGCCGAAGTTGGGTCGGAGGCCCGGCCTATTCAGGGTTTTCGGTAGCATTCGCACATCACGCGAAGGAAGTGACGCGGGCGACGCTGGACCGATGCGCCAACCCAACGTCGCGTGGTGTCTCCATGAGCGGCGAAACACCGGGGATCGCCGTGCTTCGCACACCGACCCGGTGGGGGGCCTTGCCCCCCGGACCCCCCAGGATATTTTCGAAACAGAGAAGACATGGGGCGGTCGTGACCGACTTCAGCCTTTTGGCGCACCCGCTGTCAGGCTGCTGGCGATCCGGCGCCGCAAGACCCGCGTCTTGCGCCGGACGTCGCGCGGGGTCCGTGGCCCGCCCGTGCGCGGATGTCGCACCCGGATAATTGACGAAGGTAACATAGTCACCGACAGCCACAGGGTGCATCGCCTAGACCGGTCTCCATCAAAGGAGGCCCTTGTCATGCAACAGACCCACACCAGACCCGCCGACAGCTGGTCGCCCCTCTACTTCCTCGCCTCGCTGGGCGCGGGCGGCCTTGCCGTCACCTTCTTCATGTACCTGATGTTCTGGGTGCCGCATCCCGGCCAGCCCGTCCCGGTCTTCGAAGACATCCTCGCGGCGTTCCAGTCGGGCAGCCTCGCCATGCAGGCCGCCATCCTGATCGCCGTGACCGGCATCGCCGGCTTCGCCTTTCTCAACATCAAGATGCTGGTCTGGAACCTCCGCCAGCTCTCGGCCTTCTCGAAGACCGAGGCCTACGCGAGGCTGGTGAACTCCAACGCCGAGACGACGCTTCTGGCCATGCCGCTGGCACTCGCCATGACCGTGAACGCCATGTTCATCCTCGGCCTCGTCTTCGTGCCGGGCCTGTGGTCCATCGTCGAATACATGTTCCCCGCCGCCATGATCGCCTTCGCCGCCATCGCATACCTGGCCTTCCGCCGGATCGGCGATTTCCTCGGGCGCGTCCTGTCGGACGGCGGCGTCTTCGACGTGACCGCCAACAACTCCTTCGCGCAGCTCCTGCCTGCCTTCGCGCTCTCCATGACCGCCGTCGGCATGGCCGCCCCCGCCGCGATGAGCACCAACCCGCTGACCGTCGGAATCGCGCTGGTCCTGTCCATCGCGCTGGGCACCATCGCGGGCCTTTACGCGCTGGTCGCCGCCATCGTCGCCTTCAACTCGATGCTGCACCACGGCACGGCAAAGGAAAGCGCGCCGACCCTCATGGTCGTCGTCCCGATCCTGACCATCCTCGGCATCATGATGATGCGCCAGGAGCACGGGCTGCACACCACCTTCGAGATGCATGGCGGCCGAGCCGACACGCTGATCCTGACCACCACGATCCTGGCCGTGCAGGCGGTCTTCCTGGCCCTCGGTCTCCTGGTGCTGCGCCGTCAGAACTACGCGGAGAGCTTCCTCACCGGTCCGAAGAACTCGGCGGGCTCCTACGCGCTGGTCTGCCCCGGTGTCGCGCTCTCGGTGATGCTGCACTTCTGGATCAACAAGGGCCTCGTGGGCGCCGAGTTGATCGCCAAGTTCGGCACCGCCTACTGGGCCCTGACGGCCGTGGCCCTCGCCTTCCAGGTCGCGATGATCGCGCTGGTCTTCCACCTCAACCGGCGCCACTTCGGCCGCGGCAAGGGTGAGGACGCCCGGCTGCGCACCGCCTGAGGCGCGTGGAAACGAACCACCACGACCGGCGCGGAGCCCCTCCGCGCCGGTCTTTCGTTGGCGCGCCGCTTCTGTCGTGATACCACTGCCGCAAAAGGTCAAAGACCCATGCCGAGCAGCGTATCCCAGTTCCAAGATCTGAAACCCACCTCGAAACACGGCACCGTCATGGCCGTGTCGATGATGAAGGACGAAGCGCCGTTCTTGCTGGAATGGTTCGCCCATCATCTGGCGGTCGGCTTTACCGATATCCTCGTCTACACCAATGATTGTTCCGACGGCACCGACGAGATGCTGATGCGGCTGGAAGAACTGGGGCTGGGGTATCACCGCCGCAATGACATTCCCGAAGGGATCAAACCGCAGCCCTCCGCGCTCAATCATGCGCAAAAGGAACCCAAGGTGCAGCAGGCCGATTGGGTTCTGGTGTTCGACGCGGACGAGTTTCTCGCGATCAGCCACCCCTCGGGCCATCTGGAGGGCATGCTGGATGACGCGGTTGCGCTGGGGGCCAACGGCATCGTCATCACGTGGCGCATCTTCGGGTCGGGCGGGGTGGTCGACTGGTCGCGCGCCCCCGTGACCGAGCAATATACCCGCGCCGCCCCGCCCCTGTGGAACAAGGGATGGGGCGTCAAGACGCTGTTCAGGTTCGACCCCGAACACTGGAAGCTTGGCATTCATCGGCCTTCGATCAAGAACAAGCACCTGGAAGACGGCTTTCCCGATACGGTGAAATGGCTCAACGGATCCGGCCTGCCGATGGAGGATTATTTCAAGTTCCGCGGCTGGCGGTCGATCCGGCGCACGGTGGGCTATGCCTGGGCGCAGATGAACCACTACGCGGTGAAGTCCGTCGACAGCTACGCGGTGCGCAAGTTCCGCGGCAACGTGAACAACAAGAAAGACAAGTACAACGCCGAGTACTGGAGCCTTCAGGACCGCAACGAGGTCGAGGACCGAACCATCTTGCGCCATGCGCAGGACCGGGCGCGGATCATGGCGGAATTGCTGACCGACCCGGTGCTGAGCCGGTTGCATCATGCAGCGCTCGACCGGGTGGAGGCGCGGCTGGACGACTTTCGCAAGACCCCTGCCTACCAGGAGCTGAAAGACGGCCTGATCGAGGCTTCGAAGGTGCCGATCACCCAGGTCGAGGCGAAACCGCCGCAGGCGCGTGACCCCGCCAAGATCGCGGCCCTGATGAGCGAGGTGGAACAAAAGGCCGCCAGCCGCCCCAGGGATGAACGGCGCAGCGAAACCATCGCCGGTTGGGCCGCCGAGGGCGGCGATCCCTACATGCCGGGCGATCTGGACCTGTCGGGCGATATGGCGTTCGAATGGGTCGCCAACCACGAGATCGACCTGCCCGCTGATCCGCGCGTGTTCAACCCCGAGACGCTGAATGCGATCCTCGCGGGCCGGTTCGAACGCCGCCATGCGCGCAACATCGCGGGCTACCTGGAGGGCTGCGCGCGCCTGCTTGAAATCGGGACCGGCGTCGGGTTCATCGCGATGCGCGCGATCCAGGTCTCGGACGATCTGGTGGTGATGGCCCACGACGGCCGCGCGCCCCTGACGGCCCTTGGCCAGCAGATCGCCGCACGCGCCGGGATCGTGAACTCGGCGCGCCTGAAATGGACGGACGGGCCGTTGCGTTTTGCCAGCGACAGCGGCGTGCAGGCCAGGGGGCTGGCGGCCTATCTGAAGGATTTCAGGCCGACCGTGCTGCGCCTTGCGCGCGCCGATGATGCCCCCCCGGAGGTGGTGGCGGCCCAGGACCTCGGCACCGTACGGCGGGTCTTGTTGCCCTTCGTGTCCGATGACCAGATGCAAGACCTGCGCGGGCGATATGGCCCCGTGCTGGAGGCCAAGGGATTTGTCGAGGATCCCGACCGGGCGGGATCGGGCAGCCTGCAATTCGATCTGAAATCGGACTGAGACCGCGCGTCGGGGCTTGGCGCTGCCCCACGCGCTGGCCTATCGTGGCGCGAAACGGGGCAAGGGGCGGACATGGCGGACAAGCCGGACAGTGATGACGACCTGATCCCGGGTCATGGCGTCGTGGTCCGCGCGGCCAATGGCGACGTGATCCGCTATGATCCCTCGGGCCTGGTGATGCGCCTGTCCGACAAGGTGATCGACGATATCGCCCTGCGTCTTGGGGCTGCGATGCCCGCATCGCGGGCGCCCGCAGGTGCGCCCGATGCACCGGTTGCCGAAATCGACGCGGACGATCTGCTGGACACCATCGACGCCTGGGATGTCAGGCAAAAGGGCCAGTGGCTGCACTTCACCGCGCGACTGGCCGGTGCGCAGGGCGTGCGCGGGTTCCGGCGGCACCTGGACGGCGGCACGGTCCTGGGGGACGGTCCGGGGCCGGTTCTGGGGATCCTCGGCCTTGGCGGTCCGCGGGCGGCGCTGGCCAGCGCGGGTGCGCCGGCCTTTCCCCATCACGTGGTGGCGCCTCAGGACGACATCGGCGCGGTGGGCCATGCGGGCGTGGACAAGGCGGTGGAGACCGACCGCCTGGAAGGCCTGCGCGAACGCACCCACGAGGCGCTGGTCGCCGACACGATCCTTGGCTGGCAGATGGAGAAATTCGCCCCCCTGCCCCTGATCTTTGCCCGCGTCGAGACCGATGGCTCGGCCAGTGCCGGGGCGCTGGCCGCCGGGCGCGCGGTCGAAAACCTGCTCGTGGCGGCGGGCAACCTGAAATCCGCCGCCGCCCGCATGGGCAAGCGGGCGAAACTGCTGGCCGTCTGCCTTGATTTCGCGCTCGAGGACCTGTCTGGCGACGCCACGGCCTATCGGGACGGCATGCTGGCCACGATGCAACGCATTGGCGACGGGCTTTGGTCGCTTGGCTATGACAAGCCGCTCTTCGTGGCGCGGTTCGAGGCGGGGCTGACCGGGCCCGGGGCCGAGGCGGTGCTGGCAGGCCAATGGGAACTGGCGTGGAACCATGGCGATCACAGGCTGATCCATTCCGCGCCGTCCTACATGTTCGCGCTCGACCGCTACGACCGCCCGACCGAAGAGGCGCGCATCCAGATGGCAGAGATGACCGCCGCCGCACTCTCGGCGGGGGCGGATTGGCGATGCCCGACGCTGTTTCTGGCGGAACGCGAGCCGGGCGATGGGCGCAGCTTGCGCGTCACACTGCAGGCCGAGGGCGACCTGGTGCTGGAACCGGCGGGCACGACCCATGGATTTGCCTTGCTGAATGCAGGGTCCGCCACGATCGAAACGGTCACGATCGCGCCCGACGACCCACAGGCGTTGCTGATCCGCTGCAGCGCCCGGCCCGAAGGCACGGACCTGCGGCTGGCCTATGCGGCAGGCGGCCCCGGGGGTGTGCGCGATGGCTGGTCGCTGGCCAGTGCCACGGGCGCGACCCTGCATCGGTGGGCCCTGCCCGCGATCTTGCCGGTTACGGACGGTGCGCATGATTGAGCTGACGGAGGCCCTGCCGCCCGGCGCGCTGTGCGATGCGCCCGATGCGGCGCTGGCCGATGATCTGGCGGGATGCGGCGTGTGCTGGTGGGCTGGTTCGGGGCTTCAGGCCGACGGGCGCACCGGGGCGGTGACGGCGTGGGCCCCGCATATGGGACCGCGCACCGCGTTGCCGACCGATCCGAACGAGGGCAACGGCCTGATCGGCGAGGCGGGCGATCTGACCGGATTGCAGCTGCGTGACGGTCGGCATTGCGGCATGGTGGTGGACGAAATCGCGCCCGAGGCGGCGCAGATCACTTTCGCGCTGCGCTACCTGCCCCCGCACGAGGGCGACGCGCGCACGGTCCTGACGCTCAATACCGGCGGCGCGGCCCGCAAGACGCCCAACGAGAATTACCTGTTCGTGTCAGAGGCGGGCGGCATGCTGACCGTCAAGGATGACAAGGACCTGGTCGAGCTCACCCTGCCCGTCCCCGCCGGCGATGCGCCGCGCCTGGTCATGGGGGGCCTTGCCGGCGACAGGCTGAGCGTGTCCGTTTTCGGCGGCCCCACGGCCCGAACACAGGCCCGCGCACAGGTCCTGACGGGATCCGCCAGCCTGTTCATCGGGTGCCGCAACCAGCGCCCGGGTCTTTTGAAAACGCTTGGCGGGGCGCTGATCTGCGATGTCTGGGTCTGGCCCGGCCGCTGCGTTCCGGGGTCCGACGCCGCCGAGGACCGTGCGACCCTGCGCGCGATGGAGCGCTTTCATCTTTGGGTGAGGGACAGCTGATGGCCTTTACCCCCGATGCGGTCGAAGGCGGCAATCTGTGCGTGATCTGGGTCGATGACATGATCGATGTCTTCACCTGGCGCGACACCTTCGGGATCACGATCCAGACCCCGAACCTCGACCGGTTCATGGCGCGCGCGGCGCGGTTCACCAACGCCTATGCGACGGTGCCGCTATGCGCGCCCTGCCGCGCGGAACTGGCGACGGGGATCAGCCCGTTCCGGTCGGGTCTTGTCGATCTCAACCGGTTCTGGCGCGACGTTCACCGCCCGGAAAAGGCCTGGCACTACGACCTGCGCCGGGCGGGGTTCTACAATTTCACCACCGGCAAGGTGGACAGCAATTACAAACCCATGCCCGAGGCATATCGGCGGCTTCTGTTCCACGAGGAACCCGAGGCCGAGGACAGGGGCCGCCGCAAGGGCGTGCACGCCTATCTGGATCGCGGGCCGGGCATCAAGGGGGTGAACCATCCCGACGATGACGGCAGCCAGGATGACAGGTTCTATGATTTCTGGGTGGCGCAAAACGCCATTGATTTCCTGGGCCGGGCGAACCCCGACAGGCGGCACCTGATCCAGCTTGGCTTCAAGCACCCCCACTACAACCTGATCGCGCCCGACCGGTTCTATGCCCAGTACGATCCCGCCCGGATCGAATGGCCAAAGATCGCGGCAGAGGCGGATTACCACGGCCCCCAACCCGGTTTCGCGGTCTACGAGGCCGCCTATATCGCCAACGGTCAATGGACCCCCGAAAAGGCCGGCGACGAGGCATGGCGACAGGTGGTGCGCGCCTATTTCGCCGCCATCAGCCATGTCGACCATGAAATCGGGCGGTTCCTGGATGCGCTGGAGGCCTCGGCGCTGGGGCAGAACACGACCGTCGTGTTTCTCAGCGACAACGGGTTCAACCTCGGCAATCACGACAGTTTCCACAAGATGAGCCAGTGGGACAGCGCCGCCCATATCCCGTTGGGCATCTGGCATGCCTCGATGGATGAGGGCATCGAGATCGACCTGCCCGTCAGCCTGCACAACATTCCCAGGACGATCATGGACCTTGCGGGCCTGCCCCCCCGGCCCGACTGGACCTCGGGGCAATCGATGTTGCCGCTGATCGATGACAGGTTCGGCACCTATGACGCCCAGTGGTCGCCGGTCACCTGCGTGTTCGGCACGCTGTCGGTGCGGCCTTCGGTCGAGGGCTACCGGCACCTGCGCTATTTCCGGTATCCCAACGGCGAGGAGCATGTCTACGACATCGAGGCCGACCCCGGCGAGACGACCAACCTGGTCGACAGCGCGCCCATGGAGTTTCTGCGCGCCGAACTGGTCAAGGGGGCGCTGGCGCTGGGGCTGGATCTGCGCGGGCATGAAAACCCCGCCGATGGCGTGAACGCGATGATGGCGGTGGACGGATCGGTCATTCTGGCGGGCGGGCGCGGCGACAACGACTATTGGGCCTATGGGTCCGATGCCGAAAAGATCCGCGAGGACAAGGATGGCGGCACCGATACGCTTTGGTACATGGCAGGGCCCGACGACTATGTCCTGCATTGCCCGCCGCACGTGGAAAAGATCCGCATCGCCACCGTCGTGTCACGCAGCGAAAGCGACGGGCAGACGGGCAAGACCCTCAAGATCGTGGCCCATCCCGACAGCCCCATAGACTTCGAAACCTCCGAACGGGTGGAAATCGACCTGCGCGGATCCAATGGCGACGACGTGATGATCGGGCCCAAACACGGCGGCGCGACGTTTCATGGCGGGGCTGGCCACGACCTGATGATCGCCAAGGCCAAACAGGCCAACCGGCGGCACGCCTTTTATGGCGAGGCGGGCAATGACACGCTGCATGGCGGTCCGGGGCGGGATACGCTGGACGGCGGCACCGGCGACGACGTGATCCATGGCTATTCGGGGCGCAACAACATCTACGGCGGACATGGCAATGACATCATCCATGACGGCGAAGGGGCCTCGACCATCGACACGGGACCCGGCCGCAACCTGCTGACGCTTGGACAGGGCGATCACGAGGTGCATGTGGGCACCGGCATAACCCGCATCACGCCCGAGGCGGGGGCGAAACGGTTCCGCATCGCCTGGGGCGGGGTGACGGTGATCCACGGTTGGGACGGGGCACAGATCTATGACCTTGGCGCGTGGCCCGGCGCGCCGGCGATCCACGACCTGGGGCACGGCACACGGCGGATCAGGTTGGGATTGTCGATCGTCGACATCGAGGGGGTTCCCGACGGTCATGACGTGGCCGGTCAACTGCGCCTGCCCTGATGCCTGGGCCCGTCAGTGCATCGGGGCAACACATCACCGGGCGCCCAGTTGCAGGCTTGGACGACGGAAAACGCGCGGCTAAGCTATTGAGAAGTCATATTCACGCGCCGGTTGGCTTGCGGATGCGAAAGTTCGGAAACCAACCTCCCGCTGGCAGATGAGGCAGGATCGTGACACGATCATTGACGTTGTTCTTTATCGTTGAGGCGCCGGGATACCAGTACAAGGCCTGCTACCTCGCGGCCTCGATCCGGGAACATCTCGACCCGGATATCGAACTGGTCGGCTACTGCCCGGCCGAACGGCGCGACAAGCTGGATCCGGCGGTCATCGAAACACTCGCCCGTCTCGGCTGCGAAGTGCGGACATTCGAGACCGACGGGAAATTCCGCACGCCGTATCCGCATGGCAACAAGCTCCTGGCCTGCCTGGAACCAAGACAGACGGCGTTTTCCGGGTTTCTCGACAGTGACATCATCTTTGTGCGCGATCAGGACATCTCGACCTGGTTCAAGGACGGGCACGTGGCCTGCTCGCCGGCCACGTCGATGGGATGGGCCGATCAGTCGATCTGGGATGAGATCTATCGACATCTCGAGATGCCCTTCCCCACGGAACGCATCCAGCTGATGCGAAAGAAGAAACCCTTGGTTGTTCCATATTTCAGCTCGGGCGTCGTCTACTTTCCCGAGGATCACCGCAACGCGGCCGGGCAAAGCTTTGCCGAGGTATGGATGGACACGGCCCTGCGGATCGACGCGTTGGACAGCGTGCCCCAAAAACGACCCTATCTTGACCAGTTGAGCCTGCCGCTTGCGATCAAGCGGGCGGACCTGACATGGAACCCGCTGCCGGAAGAGCAGAATTTCTATCTGGGCGGACGCATGCGACACAAGACCCTGCCCAAGACGCGGGCGATCTGCACCGTTCACTACCGCCACTGGGCCTTTCTGGAAGAGGCGAAACTGCGCAAGACCGCCTATCAGATGCTCCAGAACACGACCGGGGCGCGTCGCATCAAAAAGGTGCCGCTTGCGCCGATGCCGGACGCGGCGAAGGCGCGGTTTGCCAAGATCCAGTGAGTCCGCTTGCCCACAGTTTGCGCGCCCCACCCGTTCCCCGACAGGAAAGGTTTTGCAACCCGCACCGAAATAAGGGAAAATGTGGGCACAAGAACCAGGCGGCCACAAAAGCCGCCGGACCTGAGCAGATCATGAACAAGGTGATAATAGCGTGGAGCTGAACCGCCGTCCCGTCGCCTCCCTCTGGATCGGAGAGAGCCTGCAATACCTCAACCAGCTGTGCCTGAAATCGCATCTGCGGCATGGCCACCCGGTGACCCTGTACTGCACCGACAAGGTGACGAATGCCCCCGAGGGTGTCGTCGTCAAGCCCGCCACCGACATCATGGATATCCCGATGGATATCGTCGAACAGACCTCGGCCAGCTTCCTGTCGAACGTGTTTCGCTACAAGATGATCCAGAAAACCGGCGCCATCTGGATCGATTGCGATGCGTTTTGCCACAAACCCTTTCCCGACGAATGGGAATGGATCTTTGCCGGTCACGGCATGCGCGGCGCGTTGAACTGCGGGGTCGTGGGCCTGCCGCAGAACTGCGAACTGATGAACCAATTGCTGGACTACTACGACAACCTGCCAGAGTGCCCGCCGTGGTGGAACAAGAACCAGCGCAGAAAGATCACCCGTCAGAATGCGTCGCTGCCCCATGCGGTCAAGATCTACAAGACCGAGCGCACGGCCTTTGGCCCGCAGGCTTTCACCTATTTCGCTCAGCAGACCGGAGACTTCGAAAAGGCGATGACGCCCGATGTGCTGTACCCGGTGCCGTTCCAGCTGAACGATATCTTTTTCGACCCCCACGGGCGGGTCGAGGGCTGGTTTACCGATGAGACCGTTTCGGTCCACCTCTACACCAACGGCACCAAGCCCTGGTGGCGCCGCAACCCGCCGTTGGAGAACTCCTATGTCTGGCGGATGTGCCAGGAGGTCGGGATCGACCCGGCACTGGCGCTGGAAAAGTGATGGCGGCCATGCCGGAACAAGGGGACCACGATATCGAGATGCCGCTGGACTTCGACAGCAGCGCCCCGACGGGGTGGGTTCCTGGTTTCCATCGGGACGTGGTCTTGGTGCCCTGGGGCGAAAACCCGCCGCGCGGGGC
>CAYWTM010000035.1:0-28212 GCA_964460185.1 uncultured Roseicyclus sp.
GTCATCGCAACCCTTGCTTCACCCGGCTCAATCTCTCTTGGCGCACCAATTTTCATCGCACTTGTCCTTCGTCGTCTGCCGCAACGGGCAACAGGAATGAGAAGTCGCAGCCGCTGTCCGCTTGCCCCACTTCGGTTGCGTAAAGCTTGTCGTACCCGCGCCTGGTCTCAAGCGGTTCGATGTCCGTCACCCAAAGGGCACGGCGACGCTCAAGCTCTGCCTCATCGACCAGCAAATCTATGCTCTTGTTCTTCACCGACAGCTTGATCCGGTCGCCATTTTGCACCAGCCCCAAGACCCCGCCAATCGATGCCTCAGGCGCCACGTGCAGAACAATCGTGCCAAACGCCGTGCCAGACATCCGCGCATCGGAAATGCGGACCATGTCCTTTACGCCCGCCGCGCTCAGCTTTTTGGGGATCGGCAAATAGCCCGCCTCGGGCATACCTGACGCGCTTTTGGGACCCGCATTTTGCAAGACCATGAAATCATCTTTGGTGATTTCCAGATCGGGGTCATCAACTCGATTGGCCAAGTCTTCCAACGAGTTGAAGACCACCGCGCGGCCTTCCTTCTCGAACAGGCTCTCATCCGCGGCTGAGCGTTTCAGGATCGCGCCGCGCGGCGCAAGGTTGCCGAACAGCGCAACGAGACCGCCTTGCGGTTCCAACGGCTTGTCCGCACCTGCGATGATACGGCGATCGATGTAGCCCGGATCTTTTTCCAGTCGATCGCCGAGGGTTTCTCCCGTCACTGAGATCGTATCGAGGTGAAGATGCGGCTTCAGTTCGCGCAGAACAGCCCCCACCCCACCGGCAAAGAAGAAGTCTTCCATGTAATGGGAGCCGACGGGTTTGAGGTTCACCAGAACGGGCGTGGTATCCGACAACTCGTTGAGGCGCTCCAACGAGATCTTGATCCCCAAACGGCCTGCCACGGCGGTAAGGTGGATGATCGCGTTTGTGGATCCGCCAAGGGCCAGCAGCACCCGCATGGCATTTTCCACGGACTTCTCGGTCATGATCTGGCTGGGGCGGATCGGGTTGCCGATCATCCTCGCGGCGGCAAGGCCGGAGGCTTCACCGGCTCGCAAACGATCTGCATGGACCGCCGGGATCGCAGCGGTGCCCGGCAGTGACATTCCCAAAGTCTCGGCAATGCAGGCCATCGTCGACGCCGTGCCCATGACCGCACAGGTGCCCGCCGTCGTGGCCAGCCGACCTTCGATATCGTTGATCTCTTCGGTCGAGACATCGCCTGCGCGGTACTTCCCCCAGAAGCGGCGGCAATCGGTGCATGCGCCCAACCGTTCCTCTCCGTAGCGCGAGGTCATCATCGGCCCAGCCACGAGTTGGATGGCGGGCAAATCGGCGGAGGCCGCGCCCATCAACTGCGCGGGTACGGTTTTGTCACAGCCCCCCATCAACACGACCGCATCCATCGGCTGCGCGCGGATCATCTCTTCGGTGTCCATCGACATCAGGTTGCGGAATTTCAGGCTGGTGGGGCTGAGAAAGACTTCGCCCAGAGAGATCGTGGGGAACTCGATCGGCAGACCGCCCCCCAAGAGAACACCGCGCTTCACGGCGTCGAGCAATTCCGGGAAATGGCGGTGGCAATTGTTGAATCCCGAAAAGCTGTTGGCGATGCCGACGATTGGCTTTTTCAGCACCTCGCGCGAATACCCCATGGACGCGGCAAATGAATTCCGAAGGTAGACCGAGAAATCCCGGTCGCCATAGTTGGTCAGGCCCCGCTCGAAGCCGTGTTCAGTGTCTTTCGTCATGTGGGTTCATCCTGCCAGCTTGATTTTCACGTACTTCGGGTTGAGGTAGTCCATGATTCCCAACGATCCGCCCTCGCGCCCCATACCGCTTTCCTTCACGCCGCCAAACGGGGCTTCTGCGGTGGCGAGCAGCATCTCATTCACGCCGACCATGCCAACTTGCAAGTCCTCATACGCACGGGTGGAGGTGCTGAGATCGTTGGAGAACACGTAGCCTGCAAGGCCGAACGGCAGGGAGTTGGCGCGCTCCATGACTTCGTCATAGGTGCGGAACGTGGTGATTGGCGCAATCGGACCGAAGGGCTCTTCAGTCATCACCAGCGCGTCGTCAGAGACGTTGCCCAGAACTGTCGGTTCCCAGAAGTAGCCACGGTTGGAGCCGTCGGGCACCTTGCCACCCGCAAGCAGTTCAGCGCCCTTTGACAAGGCATCCTCGGTCATTGTCTGGATCGTTGACAGACCCCGTGCATTGGCCATTGGGCCGACTTGCACGCCGTCCTCGTCCCAACGGCCAATCTTGAGAGACCTGGCGATTTCCGCAAACCGGCTGGAAAAGGCCTCATAGCTGTCCTCGTGAACATAGAAACGCGTGGGCGAGATGCAGACCTGTCCACAATTCCGGAACTTGGTTGGCGCACAGACTTCTGCGGCCTGGCGCGCATCAAAATCGTTGAAGATCAGGACCGGGCCGTGGCCGCCCAACTCCATCGACACCTTCTTGACGCCCTCCGCCGCAAGGGCGAGGATCTGTTTGCCGATGGGCACAGAGCCCGTGACGCTGACCTTGCTGACGATGGGCGAGCGGATCAGATGCTCGGCGATTTGGCCCGAATTGCCGGTGAGCATGTTGACCGCACCGTCTGGGATGCCCGCGTCGTGGCAGGCCTGCACAAGAGCGGCGCAAGACGCCGGCGTTTCGCCTGCCGGCTTGATGATGATCGAACAGCCGGCGGCAAGGGCCGCCGCAATCTTGCGTGCAGGCAGAAGCGCCGGAAAGTTCCACGCGGAAAACGCGGCCACCACGCCAACGGGTTGGTAGATCACCGCCATGCGGCTGTCGGGGGTGCGGCTCTCGATGATCTGGCCGTAGATGCGTTTGGTTTCCTCGGAATACCATTCGAATTGGTCGGCAGCGGCGTTGGTCTCACCCTTGGATTCGGCGAGGGGTTTGCCGGTCTCCATCGACATCAACGCGGCGATGTCGTCGACACGATCGCGGATCAACTCAGCCACACGGCGGATCTTGGCCGCACGGTCCCATGTGCCGGTGTTGCGCCAAACGGCGAAACCTTCCTTGGCCGCCGCCAGAGCATCGTCGATGTCGGCCTCGGTTGCCGCCGCAATCGAGCCAATGGCATTTTCGGTCGCTGGATCTGTGACAATCCGCGTGCCCTTGTCGGAGGCCGCACGCCAATCGCCCCGAATGAACAGGTTCAGGTCTTGGTACATATCTAGGCTTTCCTCAAATGTTCGATTGCAGGTATCGGGCTTGGACATCGCCCACCCAATTCCCGACGTTCCACGAGCCGTAGGCCCCCATGGACGCGATCTCATGATGCCCGGAATAGACCGGGATGTGCAGCAACGAGAGGCCATCGTGGGCGAATGCCTCCTCCAACGCCGCTTGCAATTCCGCCTTGGTATGGCCGCCATGAAGCGCTTTGACGCCCGTCACGGACCCTGCCATCTGGACGTAGTCCACCTGAACGGAATCGTTGGTGCGGAATTCACGCCCATATTGCGCAAGCTGCAATCCGGTGATCGCGGCCATGCGGCGATTGTCAAAAAGCGCAATCATGCCGCGCACACCATGCTCTACCGCATCGATGAGAATCTGCGGGTTCATCATGAAGGACCCATCACCGGTAAACGCGATGCCGTACTTGGGGTCATCGACATAGGCCGCCCCCAACAGCGCAGAGCCCGCGAACCCCATGTAGGACGCCCCCGTTTCCGTGAATGTCTGACCGGGCGCGTCGTCTTCCACGATTTGAAATCCGTTGGCTTGCACGTCGCCCGCATCAAAGAATTTTATCGCGCCTTTGGCATTGGCGAACGTCGACACCGCGTGGATTGCCGCAGGCTCCGTCAGTACGGTGCGCTGCCAGACTTCGTCGGAAATGGGTGCGGCGTTGATCCGCTCTGACTTGAATTCTGTCCACTCGGCCTTCGCCAAAACGCAGCCCTTGGTCCAGGCCCGGCGCATCTCCAGCCCCGTATCGTCGCCCATCGCCTCGATCAGCTTGTCGATCACTGCAGAGATATCACCGGGCAGACCCACGGTATGGGCGTAGTGCGTCAGGTCATCCAGATCGCCGTTGATGTTGATCACGGCCCGAGCATTTGGATAGCCGATGCCCGAACAATCGGCCTGACACACACCACGAGAGCCGATCATGATCACGGCCTCCGCGCTTTGCATCGCGAAATTCCCGCTCAGGGAACCCTTGGACCCGCCCACATGCATATTTTGCGGATGCCCATCCATCAACACGCCGGTCGAGCCGGGAGACAGAACCACCGGCGCGCCGGTCAGACAGGCGAGTTGACGCACGGCGCGCGCATGGGCGCGCGTGCCGCCACCAGCCTTGATCACGACCTTCTCATGGGTGCGCAATACGGCGACGGCCGCGTCGAAATCCGACGTCTTCGCAGGGGCCACAGCGGGCACGACCGCCCTACCCGGCAAGGTATTGATATTGACCTGCGTCATCTGGGGTTGGGTGTTGATCGGCAGCATCACAAAGAACGGGCCCGCCCGGTACGGGTGGTGCACGCACGACGTGCCCCGACGCAGACATTCGCGCAGGCCGCCTGGAGTGTGCAGCGTGTAGGATTGGCCCATCAGCGCGCCCATTTGGCCAAAGATCCCCTGCTGCGGCTTGGGAACCTGTTGCATGTTGTAGCCTTCGCCCTGCGTCGTCTCATCCCCGTAAATATGGTAGACACCAACGCCATTGGACGCTGCCGCGAGTGATCCCGCCATAGCCTGCAAACCACCAGGCCCGATAGACGTCACAACAGCTGGCGTCTTGCCATAAACCCACGCATAGGCGGTAGCTGAGTGGGCCATTTCCACCTCGTTTCGGCAGTTCACCACCGTGACGACGCCTTCCTCGGCATAGATCCGCAGGATCTCGCCCAGGTCGGTCGAGCCGTGGCCAAAGATCGCGTAGTACTGGGTGACGCCTTGCTTCAGAAGGCCGATGATCAGAGCTTCCGACAACGTGACATCAAGGATGCCATTGCCCCCCAAAGCAGCATCGACGGTTGTATTCACAAGGCTTGCTGCACGGGCGCGGATAGCATGTTCTGCCGCATCCGCGAACTGGTTCTTATGAAGCATCGGACACCTCTAAAGGTTGTTTGGATTTGCGTTTGGCTTTCAATTCGCTGCGCAACTGAAGCATGATGATCAACGCTGCGAGGCCAAAGAAAACAAGGGCCACAGGCGACGTCCAGAAGATGTCCATACTGCCACGCGAGAGCATCATTCCGGTGCGAAACTCGTTCTCGAGGATCGGCCCGAGAACCATCCCGAGGATGATCGGGGTCGTCGGAATGCGCACGGCGACCAGGATGTAGGCCAGCACGCCAATCACAGCCATCGAATAGATATCGAAGACAGAGTTACGGATCGAGTACGCGCCGATGGCGCACAAGACCAACACAATGACCGCCAAAAGTTCACGCGGGATCTTTAGGACGTGCACGAACAGTCGGATACCGACCAGTTGAAGCGCAAGCACCCAGACATAGGCAATCACCACCGCGATATAGATCCCGTACACCTCGTCGGCATGGTTCATGAACAACGCGGGACCGGGCGTCAGCCCATGGATCATCATACCCGCCAGTACGATAGCGGTGGCCGGATCGCCGGGGATGCCGAGAGATAGAAGCGGGATCAGGGTGCCGCCGGTGACGGCGTTGTTTGCTGTCTCTGGCGCGATGACGCCCTCTATGTTGCCCTTGCCGAAGGTCTTGGGCTTCTTGGAGAACCGCTTGGCGTGATCATAGGCGAGGAACGATGCAATCGCACCCCCAGTGCCAGGGATCGCTCCGATGCCAGTACCGAGCACCGAGCACCGGATCATCAGCCAGGAGTTGCGAAAGAGCAATCCGATCGACGGCATCTTTGCCCGCACGTTGGCAACGCGCTTTGGGCCTGCATCCCCTTGGCCACTGAACGCTTCGATAATGAAGGGCACTGCGAACAGACCGATCAGTGCGACCAGCAGGTTGACGCCCTGCAACATGTTGACGCTCCCGAACGTCAAGCGCGATACGCCGTCGATGGCATCCAAGCCGATGGTCATGATCATCAAACCAAGGACGCCACTGATGAGGCCCTTTATCAGCGACCCGCCGCACAGACCGCAAATCGTCGACATTCCAAACAGCACAAGCGCGAACTTCTCTGCCGGACCGAAGCCAATCGCGAGGCGGGACACGATATCGACCGAGACAATCATCACGATCAAGCTGAAGATCCCGCCGAAAACAGAGACGATGACCGCTGTGCCCAATGCGATCGAGGCGTCGCCTCGTTTGGTCATGGGATAGCCGTCCAGCACAGTGGCCGCCGCCGAGGGTGTGCCGGGTATGCCCAGCAGGATCGCCGATACTGACCCTCCCGTCATGCCGCCGATATACGTTCCCAGCAGCAGGCCAATCGCTGGCACGGCGTCCATCGAAAACGTGATGGGGAGCGCCAAAGCCAGGGCCACCGTAAACGTCAGGCCGGGGATGGAGCCAAATACAAGCCCCACCAAGGCCCCGAGGCCAATAGCGAGAATGGCGGCCGGGGTCATGGCCAATTGAGCTGCGTCGATGAAGGCTTCCATGATTGCGCTACCCCACGTTTATCCAAGTGCCGTTTGCCAAATAGATGCCAAGCAGCTTTTCGAATATGATCCAGGTGCCAACCGTGATCCCAAGGGCCATGGCCAGAATTTTCTTGATCGAGCGCTCTCGCAGACTGATCAGCATGATCGTCACGATGATGATCGGCGTTGCGATCACGTATCCAATGGTCTGCATCAAGAAGCCGTAGAGGCTGATCTGGATCAGCACCAAGAGCGCTGGAGTCCAACGGATCTCTTGCCGCAGTTCCTCATCGCTTTCAGAGTCGCTGTTCGCGTCTGCGCGCATCAAGAAGGAGCGGAGCAACAAGCCCCCCGACAACACGGCCAGCGCGATGCCGAAGGACAGGGGGAAGGCGCGCGGCCCAATATCGCCGCGCCCGAACCCACCCGGGATTGTGGTGGCGACCAACCAGATCCAGACGCCCGCAAGCACCAGGAAAATACAGCTCAGGATGGTGTCTTGCATCTGATTGGTCATCACGCACGCTCCCCTTCAGCCCAGATGTGCTTAAGGCACCAGGTCAAGTTCGACCAAAAGGTTGCCGTAGAAAGCATCGTCGCGCTCGATTAGCGCCCCGAACTCAGCTGCGCCCAAGAACGCGGGGCTAAAGCCGATGTTGCCTGCGGCGTTCTGGAACGCGTCGGTTGCGATCGCGGCTTCTGCAGCTGCTTGCAGGGCTGCAACCACGTCATCAGGAGTTCCAGCAGGGGCCGCAAGGCCGCGCCACATGGTGATATCAACATCGACGCCTTGCTCTGCGGCGGTCTCGACATCGGGCAACACGTCAACCCGCTCTGACCCGGTCACGGCCAGAACGGTCAGATCACCGGATTCCTGGTAGGACACGAACTGGCCAGGCCATTGGATCGCCGCATCAATGCGCCCCGCCAACAGCTCAACCGGCGCGTTGCCGTCGCCATAAGCAATAAATGCCACCCGGTCGCCGATGCCCATGGCATCAAACAGCGCGGCCGAGGTCAGGTGCGTGAACGAGCCCCGTCCCGAGATGCCAACAAGCAATTCATTGTCATTGCCTTCCAGCGAGGCCGCCATTTCCTGAAGGTTGGTCCACCCCGTGGATGCGTTGACTGCCAAAGCAGGCACCTCGGTCGAGACACGCGCAATCGGCGTGAAAGCGCTGTAATCGAATTCCATCCGACCCATGTGATGGCCCGTGTTGATTGAGTTGGAGTTCCACACGATGTTGTAGCCATCCGCCGCAGTGCCTACGACAAACGAATATCCAACAGCGCCGCCGCCACCCGTACGGCTTACAGGTACGACAGGCTGGCCCAATTCATCGGACATCAATTCGGCCAGAAGCTGCGCGATGGTGTTCGCCGTTCCGCCAAACAGCACCGTCATCTCAACGGGCCGCTCCGGGAAATCCGCGTAAGCCGCGCCGCCAAAGGTCATCGCTGTCGACGCAAGGATCGCCGTCACCGTGCCACGGATTTTCTTTGAAAACGTCATTTTAGTATCCTCCCATTTCTATGATGTGTTGCCGGGTTTACGACCCCTCACGGTCACCCCGGTT
Organism: uncultured Roseicyclus sp.; assembly: GCA_964460185.1. Taxonomy (GTDB): domain Bacteria; phylum Pseudomonadota; class Alphaproteobacteria; order Rhodobacterales; family Rhodobacteraceae; genus JAVJPJ01. The sequence continues at coordinate 8,193 of CAYWTM010000035.1, forward strand.
TTGGTTTTGCGGCCCCTCTCCCAAAAGAGCCGATCGTCATTAAATTCTCATGCAACCTCGGTCTGCTTTGCTGCTTCCCGATCGCGCAGGGCCTGCATGATCTTCTCCGGCGTTGCGGGCAGCGATTTGATCCTCACACCAATGGCATCATAAATCGCGTTCATGATCGCAGGGGCCGTGGGCACCAACGAAGGCTCTCCGATGCCCTTGGCACGCAACGGCGTCAGCGGATCAGGATCCTCGACAATCGAGCAATTGATCTGCGGAATATCGAGCGAGGTGGGCAGGATATACTTGGCGAACCCGTGGGTCGTCGTATGGCCCTTGTCGGTCTGATAATCCTCCATCAGCGCCTGACCGAGGCCCTGAACAACGCCTCCCTCGATCTGACCCTCAACGCCACGCGGATTGATCGCCCGGCCCACGTCATGAGCAGCCCAGATGCCAAGCACCTGCACTTCGCCGGTGTAGGTATCGACTTCGACCTCTGCGACCTGCGTGCCAAACACATACGCCTGCCAAGGCGCGCCGGAGCCATCAACGGGATCAAGACCCGTGCCATGGGCGGTGAATGACGCCGATCCCACCGGCACGACACCGCGTGCCTTACAGATCGCGACGGCTTCGCTCATGGTGATCTTGAGGTTGGTGCCAACGGCCCAAAGTTCGCCGTCAAACGCCTTGAGTGTGTCGACTTCCACGGCCCAATGGTCTGCAAGTTCCGCAAAAAGGACGTTGCGTGCCTCCCGAGAGGCCAAGGCAACCGAGTTGCCGATCATATAAGTCTGCCGCGTGGCACCGGCGTGGGCCGCTTCCGGCGCACGCGCCGTATCATTGTCGCCGATGGTGACATCGTCGGGCCTAATCCCCATCTCCTCAGCGGCAACTTGCGCCAGAACCGTAAGGATGCCTTCGCCGATTTCCGTGACCCCGGTAACAACCTTCCCGGTACCGCCGTCGTCGATCTCGGCCCAGGCGCCCGCCCGATCAATCGTGGCGGTCCTTGCAATCCCGTACCAGCACGCCGCGATGCCGCGGCCTTTGAGTTTACGGTCCATCATGCCACTTTCTCCGTTCCATCCGGCTCGAGATCTGTTCCCTCGAAGCGCGCGCCCAGGGTACAGGGCTTACGCGTATCAGGCCCGCCCATGTCGCCGCGCACCTGTCCACGCACATTGGGCGGTCCGGCCTCCCAACGGCACGATTGCTCTGCCGCGTCCAGGCACCGATCCAACGACGCGGTTTTCAACTCCTGCTGGGTGTGGGTCTTGGATCCAATCTTCATCATGTTCACTCGTCGGATTGCAAAGGGATCCATCCCCAACGCCTCCGCCGCCATATCCATCATGCTTTCCGTAGCGAACTGAGCCTGCATGCCACCAAAGGTGCGGAATGCCCCCGACGGGGTGTTGTTGGTGTAAACGGCGGTCGTATCGACCTTGAGATTGTGCACCTCATAGGGCCCGCACGACAGGATCGCCGCCTTGCGCATCACGCCTTCGCTCGACATCCCATAGGCGCCACCATCGGACAGCATCGAGAACTCGATCGCCGTGATGCGGCCATCATTGGTAAGTCCCATCTTGTAGTGGACCTTGGACGGATGCCGCTTGGCCGACGCAAGGATGCTTTCTTCGCGCGTAAAGTTCAGCTGGACCGGGCGATGGGTCTTCATCGCGCAAATCGCGAGAATTCCCTGGTAGATCATGTCTTCCTTGCCACCAAAACCGCCACCCACCGGGCTCATGATGAAGCGGACCTTGTTGATCGGCTTGTCGATGATCTCGGCCAACATGTGACGGTGATGAGAGATGTTTTGCGAAGGTGAGATCACCACCACCACATCATCAGGATCGACGTAGGCGATACCGGCTTCGGGCTCCAGGTAAGCATGTTCTACCTGCTGGGTGGAGAAATCATCTTCCAGGATCAGGTCAGCGGCGGCAAAGCCCGCCGCAACATCGCCTTTGCGCACCGGGATGTGTTTCACGAGGTTGTCGGGCGCATAGTCATGGATGATCGGCGCGCCTTGCTTTTGCGCGTCTTGCGCAAAATACACACCCGGAAGCTCTTCATATTCCACCTTGATCGCAGCCACAGCGCGGCGCGCGGTCAAAAGGTCCTCGGCGGCTACAGCGGCCACCGCCTCTCCTACATAGCGCACCTTGCCCGTCGCCAGAGTGGGTTGATCGTGGACGAACACGCCATAGCCGTCCTTGCCTGGCACGTCAGCGGCGGTGATCACACATTCCACGCCCTCCATCGCCTCTGCGGCAGAGGTGTCGATCGACACGATCCGCGCATGTGCATGGGGTGAGCGCAAGATCTGCACTTGCAGCATGTCGTACATCTTCATGTCGGCCGCATACTTCAGACGGCCCGACACTTTCGACGGGGCATCCAGGCGGCGCACATTGGTGCCGATGTAGGAGTCGCCGACCGCATCTTCTTCCAGCGCAGTCACCGGCAGATCGCCGGCAATTACGTCGCGTGCAAGCTCCACTGCTTCAAAAATCTTGGTGTAGCCGGTACAGCGACAAATATTGCCACCCAGACGCTCCTTTATCTCTTCAATTCCCGCGCTCGGATTCTCGCGCAGCGCCGATGTAGCCGCCATCACCATGCCGGGAATGCAATAGCCACACTGGCTCGCGCCCGTCTTGTGGAATGCCTTTTGCACGGGCGTCAGGTCGCCGGGGATGGCCAGGCCTTCAATCGTCTCCACCTTTGCGCCGTTGGCCTTGGCCGCAGGCATCAAGCAAGACTTCACCAGCTTGCCATCCACAAACACCGAACAGGTCCCGCATTCGCCGGCGCCACAGCCTTCCTTGGTGCCAGTCAAATTCAGATCATCACGAAGGAAATCCAGAAGCCGCGTATGGGGCGCGGTGGAACGGGAGACCCTCTTGCCGTTCACATCCATTTCAAGCTTGAGTTTAGGCATTGGCCATCTCCCCTTCATCTTGGAATTTCACCTGCACATCCGGTTGGTTTTCCAGAGCTTCCTCCAGGGCGGCACGCACGAAATTCACCACAACCTCACGGCGGTATTCCTGACGCGACCGCGACGCGACCGTGTCTGCCGCCAGTTCCGACACCTGCTTTATCAACCGGCGCGACACCAACTCTCCGCGCAACGCCGCTTCAACCCGCTCCAACCGGATCGGCCGCGGCCCAACACCGCCAAGGGCAAGGCGCACGTGTTCAAACACACGTCCGTCCCGGTCCGTGCGCACCAAAGCCGCACAACACGCCACCGAAATAACAAGGGACCGGCGCAAGCCGACCTTTTGGAAAGAGCCGCCATAGCCGTTTGCAGCGTCCAAGATCACCGCTGTGGCGATTTCATCATCTGCAATTTGCGTCCTGCCGGGCCCTTCAATGAAATCGATCACGGGGACTACGCGCCTGACGATTTCGTCATCCACCAAACGGGCCAACTCGATCTCGCCGTTCAGGGCAACCACCGCAGGAGTGCCATCGCCCACAGGCGAGGCATTCACCAGATTGCCCGCAAGCGTGGCTTGCTCGCGGATCTGGTCATCGGCGAACCAAATTGCGCAGTAGGGCATGCAAGGCAAGGCAAGTCGCAGTGTGCCTTGGGTCAGAAAATCCTGGTAGACCGTCCGTGCTCCCAAACGCACGCGGCCATTGGAAATCACGTGGCCACCCAGTTCGGGAATGCGGGTCACGTCAATCAACGCAGGCAAATGCACGTCGCCTTCGCGGCCTTCGCGGGCCCACGGCAGGATATCAGTCCCGCCCGAGATCAGCTTGCTGCCCTGCGGTGCAGCTGCCCAAAGTGCCAACGCATCATGCAGGCTCGTGGGCATATGATAGGTATCACAAGTCAACATCGGGCGTCCTCTCCCGGTTTTGATGGACGGGACCGCGACGCGCGCGGTCCCATTTCTTGGTGCGGGCTGACTATTCAGCCGCAATCTTTTTGACTGCGGAGTGCTTGTTCTTCACCACCACCTTGATCGCATCCTCAACCCGATCCTTGGCGTAACGCAGGGCTTCGGTCAGGTCGTTCATGTCGAAGGTGTGGGTGTGGATCAGCGTCGCGTCGAAAACCTTTTGACGCATGTACGCCTCAGCGCGATGAGTCGCGGTCTTGCCCTCGCCCCGGATGCCGTAGAGGTAGATGTTGTTGCGCACCAGATAGGCAACATCGACCTCATCGGGCTTGTGCGGGAACGCTGCGAGACAAATCTTGCCGCCCCGGTTCAGCATCTGCGCCGCCTGGTTGGTCCCGTCGGCGGCACCGGCACATTCCACGACGTAGTCAACGCCTTTGCCGCCGGTAAGCTCGCGCACCTTCTGAACAACGTCCTCGTTGCGCACGTTGATCACGTGGTCCGCACCAAGCTGCTTTCCGATCTCCAGGCGGTTGTCACGGGTGCCGGTCAAGATAACGGGCTGTGCGCCCATCGCCTTTGCAACCGCCACGCCCATCAGGCCAATCGGACCCGGGCCAGTGACGACGACACTCTCTCCCGCGACCAAGCCGCCAAGCTCGGTCAGACCGTACATCGCGGTGCCTGCCGTCACGACAAGCGTGGCCTCTTCGTCGGACATCGTGTCGGCCACGTGAACCAGTGTGTTGATGTTGTTGACCGCATACTCGGCAAATCCACCGTCGGTGGTGAAACCGTTCGCGCGATGGCCCTTGTCCACATCACCGTAGTTCTTTCCGTAATTGTGGCACGACGTGTACATGCCCGCGCGGCAGCGCTTGCACTGGCCACACCCTGCGTGGATTTCCACGGTCACACGCTCGCCGATCGCATACTCATCCACACCGGGCCCAAGAGCGACAACGGTGCCCATGTATTCGTGGCCAGGGGTAAAGCCCTTGTTGAATGGATCGCCGCCCTGGATCATCGCAGGCGGGCCATTGTGAATGATCTCAAGGTCCGTCGCACAGATCGCGACCGCATCGATGCGCACCAGGACCTCTGCGCGCGCAGGAACAGGAACCGGCTTTTTCTCTAGCGTGATCTGACCCGGATCACCCAAGACCCAGGCGTCCATTTCCGCCGGAATAGGATAGTCTGCGTGCGTCTTAACGTTACTTGGCATTGTCATGTTCAATCCTCCCAAATGTCGACATATTGGTCGCGTTAGCCTTCGCCTTTACGCAACTTGCTTGAAAAAAGGTTCCCGGCGACGATCATCTCTCGCGAAATCCTTGCGCGGTTTTCCTCGGTCGCATGCTCTGCGGGCATCGTCACGGAAATCGCGGCAACAACCTCACCGCCCGTCTTGCGAATGGACGAGCCGATGCAGACGATTCCCTCCCGGAATTCTTCATCGTCGACCGCGAACTTCCGGCGACGCACCCAACGCAGGTCCTCCACCACGCCCGAAAGGCTGGTAATGGTCTTGGAGGTGTAGGCGTTCAGACCATTGGCCGAGATCACCCGAACAAGTTCTGTATCCGGGACCCAAGCGAGGATCGACTTTCCCGTCGCCGTGGCGTGCATCGCCGTCATCTTCTCCAACTCATCCGGTTCTTCTACCGAGTACCTGGAACCGGCAAAGCTGAGCTTGGTCATCAAAGATGTGTCGCTCAGCACGGCCAACTGAATGCCGTAACCCAGGCGCGCACCAAGGGCCTTGACGTCTTCGCGCAGCAATATGGATGGCTCCATAGCCTGGTTAGCCGCGTCGTTTATCTCGCGAACCTTCGAACCCAACGCATAGCCCTGGCTTCGGCCGATGTGCACCACGTAGCCACGCTGAACGAGCGTCGAGATAAGGTGGTGGCATGTGGAAGAGTTCAACCCGACCCGTTCCGCAATCGCGGACAACGTAAGGCCATCGGGCTCATCCGCGATTACCTCGAGAAGGGTCAAGGCACGATCAACGGATTGAATGCTGCGCCCGTGTTGGCGGAACGAGCCAGAGGACTCAACCGAGCCTTTCTCTATACGGTTCGTTGCAGCATCAGCCAAAGTCATCGCTCCTTACATCAGTTGAAGCAACTTTGTTCAGTGCGTCGGATTCAGGCAAGACAATTTTACAATGTCGCCTTAAATTTCATATTGTGAAATTATGCTCGACTTGATGGGGTGCCTTCGCAATGCGCGGGACCCTCTTTGCGAAACCGCACGCTCGGACGCTGCCAAGAGCGAACCGGCGCAGCAACGGTCAAATTGGAAACACTTCGCAACTGATGAGAAATCCGGCGTGCGAGCTCCACCGCCGCCACCGCCAGCAGGCCCTTACTCCAAGGTTGCAATCGGAACTTCACACCCGCCGGAAAGGTCGGGTTTGGAGAGCCGCGCCACGCCGGGGCACGCACGAGTGAAGGACAGCTATGATCGGTCTCAAATCGACGCGGGCCTTCACCCCATGACCAAACCTCGAGCGAACCTTGGCGCAACCGGTCACATGTCTGCTTGCCGGCGCATGGGGACGCGTGCCACCCGAAGTACGCAAAGCCCTTCTTGGGTCAGAAAAACCGGTTTTCCCTGGCTATGCCACAGCGCCAAGCGCCCAACAGACATATTTCGGAATACGGCGCGAACCTACCTAGCATTTGCGGCCCTGAAAGCTGGCCGGTCTCTCAATGACTTCAGATAGGAAAGAAGGTTCCCTTCCGGGCGGTAAAATTTCTCACCAATAGCCCAGCTCAGACAATGGCCGGCAAGGATATCCGGCAAAGTAAACTCGTCGCCCATCAGGAAGTCTCCGTCAAGATTGTCCGATAGGACATCAGCAGCCCATGCAAACCGGCCTTTGAGGGCCTCTCTATAGGCAGGTTCTCGACGAACCTGCTCCGGAATGAAACTCTGCTTCTTTGCCATTCTAAGAACCGTATCCATCTCCTCAAGCAACCAAAGCATCATCGCATCCTGTTTGGCGCGGGCAATTGTTCCGGAAGGATGCGTCAGCTTCCCATGCCTGTCTGCCAAAAAGGTCATTATCGCAACGGAATCGGTTAGCATTGTTTCGCCCTCCATCATCACCGGGATTATTCCGAGAGGGTGATACAGCTTGGCTTCACGAGACCCAGGAGCGGCATGAACCTGTTCATAGGCCACACCAATTTCCTCCAATGTCCATGTGACACGAATTGCTCTGGATTTCGTTCTCCCAACTACTTTGTACATGCGCAGGGTCCTTTGCAGAACACTGCGGAAATCAGATGCAGGCTCGCTGCCAGGAATGGCAAAAACACTCCTGTACACATGGAAAGGATCAAGCAAAAGATCCCTGTTATCGCGATGCTTCCGTCACGAGCCACACGCCATATAATGAAAACAACCAAATGAACCGAGCTCTCTTTTGGCTTAAGCCGCCGTTGGACCTGTTATACAAATCAGCATGAGCTTGGCCACCCTCCTGCCACGGAAGCCTACAGCCTCAGTTCTCGGCAAGCCACGGGCGATCAAGCGGTTCTGGATCGCTGCACGGATTGGACCCTTGCAACTTGGAGATCGATGGTGCGCGCGACGAGGCGCTGGCCGCGCAGTCTTGCATGCGGCATTCGCGGGCTGAAAGAGCATTCGCAATGCATTGCCACGAGAACCCTCGTCTCCACTCGGCTTCGCCCTCGTCATCGGCGTCGGGATCAAGCCCAGGCGAAAAAGCCTCCGCGTTGCTTCGGGACATGGTCACTATTGGGCTCATTCGAGGTCTTGCAAGTCGTTGGCATCCAGCCGCGCTGCGCCGCCGGTCATCAGACTGGAATTACCCAGTGAACCCTCTACCGGAACGATTTCTGCAGCAGAGCCGGACAAGTTCGCTCCAAGAGCACCACTATGGCGTTCGTCAAAGCAAATAGAGTCTGTTTGGAGGGCCTACTGGGGAAACAGCGATGCAGATATCGCCCAAAATCAGAAAAACATGGATTTTTGGGTGATGGTGCGGGTGAAGGGACTCGAACCCCCACGCCAAAGGCGCCAGAACCTAAATCTGGTGCGTCTACCAGTTCCGCCACACCCGCAACGATGCGCTGACTAGCAGAGCCGGGCGGCAGAGGCGAGATGAAAATCGACGGGCAATCAACCCGATCGCAACGGGTTGGGCGCACCATCGGGCCATGCCGATCCGGTGCGGCCAATTTCCCACAGTTGATCCGGCAGCCGTGCCCGATAGCTGCCGGTTGGCGAATTTTGCTGTGCAAAATCCCTGCCCTGTGGATAATCTTGGCGTCACACCAAACGGGCGCGAAAAGACGCCCAGAAATCGAGCAGGTTTCACCATGACCGAGAGAACTCCCATCGCGGCCGCGATGCGCGTGGATGATTTTGGCGCAGCAGGGCCCACAGGCCTTCCGTCCGGCACGCAGGTCTTGACCCTTGATGGGGCCTTGCCCGTCGAACACCTGTATCCGGGCGACCACGTGGTCACACGCCGCGGCGCGCGGCGCCTTCTGGCCGTATCGAAGGTCGATCTGTCCGCGGAGGCCAGCATCGTCGAAATCGCGGAAAACGCCCTCGGGGGCAAGCCCGAGCGCGCGACCTGGCTTCCAGCGGCGCAGCGTGTTCTTCTACGTGACTGGCGTGCCCATGCGCTTTACGGGCAGGGACAGGCCTGTGTGCCCGTGGGTCAGCTGGCCGATGGCGAATACCTTCGCATCGTCACGGCAACGGCCGCGCTGTCGTGCTACCAGCTCAGCTTTGGACGGCCCGAGATCTTGTATGCCGATGGCCTGGAACTCGCCTCGGCCGATGCGCTGGTTGTACGGGTCGCGGCCTAAAGACCCATTTCACGAAACACCTGCGGCACCAGTTCCGGCAAATCCTCGGCAATCAGGCCGGGGCCATGGGCGCGTGCAGCCGCCACGTGAAGCCATGCCGCCGTTTCGGTGGCCTCCTGCGGGGAAAGGCCTCGCGCCAGAAGCCCTGCAATCATGCCCGCCAGCACGTCGCCTGATCCCGCTGTGGCAAGCCATGGCGCGCCGCCGGCATCCCTGGCGGCGTTGACGGCCGCGCGCCCGTCAGGCCCCGCGATCACGCTATCGGGCCCCTTGAGCAACACCACGCACCCGGCCCGTTGCGCGGCATCGCGGGTGGCAGCCAGCCTTCGATCGTCCTGCCCTGCCTGCGCATCAGCCCCGAGCCGTGCGGCGATATCAGGGAAGAGGTGCGCGAATTCCCCGAAATGCGGGGTCAGCACCACATCGGGGTGGATCAGGTCGAACAGGGCCGCGGGATCCTGCGCGAAGGATGTCAGCGCATCCGCATCAAGCACGACCGAGCGGGATTTGCCCGTCGCGCCGTTGCCGCCCCCAAGGGCACAGGCCACCAGATCGCGTGTCCCCTGCCCCACGCCAAGCCCCGGCCCCATGCAGACCGCATTCAACCGGCCGTCGGTCAGCAACGCCGCCAATCCGGCCGCATCGTCGCAGCGCCTGAGCATGACCGCCGTCAATTGCGCCGCACATTCCTGCATGGCAGAACCCGGCGCCGCCACCGTCACAAGGCCCGCCCCGACCCGCAGTGCCGCGCGCGCGGCCAAACGGGCCGCACCCGTCCGCCCCATCGGGCCGGACAAAATCAACGCATGGCCATGGTCGTATTTATGCCCGTCCGGTGATTTGCGGAGCCTGGCCACCATGGCGGGGCCCCCGGCGATCTGGCGCGCGGCGCGATGCATTCAAACCTCCAACCCCGTGACCACTCGCCTGGATACAATCACAGGCCGATGTCCTTCACCACCACCTTGCCGCTGGCCTGAGGGCCCGCGCCCATGCAATGCCCCCGCTTCATGGCGTGAAACGTCACCGTCAGATCCGCCACGAGCGGGCACGCCGACAAGCGCGCACCCGTGTCGGCATGCAGACCGCTGAGGATATCGACCGCCACCACCCGGCCGATCTGCCCGGTCCGCCGGGAATGGATATGGTCAAACGCGTCCACGATCACTTTTGGAAGGGGCCTGGCAAGGCCCGTGCCGAATACGGCGTCGATCCACAGATCCACGGGCGCATCGGCAAACCGCAGGTCATGCTCGCCCGGTTGCGGCGTGACGGGAAACGCCGAACCGCCGACGCCGCACCACCGATCCCTGTTGATCCTGGCATCGGGCGGCAGGTCCTGCGGGTCGCCATAGAAGTCGACCTCGACCGACCATCCTCGGTTCGCCAGCAATCGTGCGATCACGTATCCGTCGCCACCGTTGTTGCCCGGTCCGGCCAGAACGACCGCCCGCCGCACCCCTTCGGCAAGGTCAGGCCAGGTGTCGAAAATCGCCTCGACCACACCACAGCCCGCACGTTCCATCAATTCCAGTCCCGTGACCGCGCCACTGGCAATCGCGTCATGTTCGATCGCCCGCATCTGCGCGGCAGTGAGAAGCTCCATTCAGCGCCCCGATTCAATATTGCGCATTTTTTGTGCGCGTCGCCTATTTTGTAACCTAACGAGCGGGATTCCATCTGCCACCCGCCTGCACGCCACGCTACCAGATGGACGCCCCCGGAACAAAGTGGTGTCAGGGATCGCGCGCAGTGGCGAGGAGAGCACGACCCATGAAAAAGATCGAGGCGATCATCAAGCCTTTCAAACTCGACGAAGTGAAGGAAGCCCTTCAGGAAATCGGGATTCAAGGCCTCAGCGTTACCGAAGTCAAAGGATTTGGCCGCCAGAAAGGCCATACCGAGCTGTATCGCGGTGCGGAATATGTGGTGGATTTCCTGCCCAAGGTGAAAATCGAGGTGGTGCTGAACGACGACCAGCTTGATGCCGCCATCGAGGCGATCATTTCCGCCGCCAAGACGGACAAGATCGGCGACGGCAAGATCTTCGTTTCCGACATCGCGCAGGCCATTCGCATCAGAACCGGGGAATCCGGCGAAGACGCGATCTGAGGTTCGAAAAGCAATTCACTCCATGGGTCGTCAATGCGGCCCAGTCACGACCAACAACGTCAAGGGAAGGTCACGATGAGCAAAGATAAAGTGTTGAAAATGATCAAGGACGAGGATGCGGCTTACGTCGACATCCGCTTCACCGATCCGCGCGGCAAGCTGCAGCATGTGACGGTCGTCTCCGATCTGGTCGATGAAGACTTTCTTGACGAAGGCTTCATGTTCGATGGGTCTTCGATTGCCGGCTGGAAGGGTATCGAAGCTTCCGACATGAAACTCATGCCAGACACCGAGAGCGCGTATGTCGATCCGTTCTACGCGGAAAAGACGATCTGCATTCACTGCACCGTGGTCGAGCCCGACACCGGCGAGCCCTACAATCGCGACCCGCGCGGCACCGCCCTTCTGGCCGAGGCGTATCTGAAATCGACCGGGATCGGCGACGTGGCCTATATGGGCCCCGAGGCTGAATTCTTCCTGTTCGACGATGTCCGCTTCTCGGTCGAGATGAACAAGGTGTCGTTCTCGGTCGACGCGCAGGATGCGTCGTGGAACTCGGACACCGAGTACGAGATGGGCAACATGGGTCACCGCCCGGGCATCAAGGGCGGCTACTTCCCGGTGAACCCGACCGACGCGGCCCAGGACCTGCGCTCGGAAATGCTGTCGACCATGAAGAACATCGGCATGGCCGTCGACAAGCATCACCACGAGGTGGCGTCGTGCCAGCACGAGCTTGGCCTCATCTTCAGCTCGCTGACCAAGCAGGCTGACGAGCTGCAGAAGTACAAGTACATCATCCACAACGTGGCGCATGCCTACGGGAAATCGGCGACCTTCATGCCGAAGCCGATCGCAGGCGACAACGGCACCGGCATGCATGTGAACATGTCGATCTGGAAAGACGGCAAGCCGATCTTTGCGGGCGACAAATACGCGGATCTGTCCGATGAGGCCCTGTATTTCATCGGCGGCATCCTCAAGCACGCCAAGACGCTGAACGCGTTCACCAACCCGTCCACCAATTCCTACAAGCGCCTGATCCCCGGCTTCGAAGCCCCGGTTCTTCGCGCCTACTCCGCCCGCAACCGGTCTGGCTGCGTGCGTATTCCGTGGACGGAAAGCCCGAAGGCAAAGCGCGTCGAGGCACGTTTCCCCGACCCGTCCGCAAACCCCTACCTGGCGTTTGCAGCCTTGTTGATGGCTGGCCTCGACGGCATCCAGAACAAGATCCACCCGGGCGAGCCTTCGGACAAGGACCTGTACGATCTGCCCCCAGAAGAGCTGGCAGGCATCCCCACGGTTTGCGCATCCTTGCGCGAAGCACTGGAATGCCTCGAGGCCGATCACGACTTCCTGCTCAAGGGCGGCGTGTTCACGAAGGATCAGATCGAGGGCTACATGGAGCTCAAGTGGCAGGAGGTCTACGCCTTCGAACACACGCCCCACCCGGTCGAGTACAAGATGTACTACAGCTGCTGATCTGTACGCTGCATCACCAGAACGGAAACGGGCGCCCTGGGCGCCCGTTTTCTTTTGCGCGCCGCGACAGCACGGCAAGACTGCAGACCGACGGCAAAAACCGTGCGCCCCCTACGGCCGCGCCCGTCGTTTGAACCGTTCGGGGATGTGCGACCGGCTCAGAACCGGCTGACGCGCCGGGCCATGCGCAAGGCTTGCTTGCTGCGCTGTGCCGTTTGGCGCGCCTGGCCTTCTTGTTCGGCCGAAAGCGCCTCCCCTTCAGAGCCGCGGGCCACCCGGCGGGATACGTGGTCGATCCCGGAATTCACGCCCCGGCGCACAAGTTGCCCGACTACGCGGTTGATGATCATGTTGAGAATGCGGTCCATGTGGTCTGGTCCTTCCTCTGGCTTCGTCCTTGGGAGAGAAGCGTGGTGATGCCGTGCCTTTCCCCCATGAATACAGGCCGAATACGGCGAAAATCAGGTTATGTCCGGCTCATCCTCGAACATGTCGTCGGTATCGAGATCGCGGGCTTCCCCCTCGGCGGTCTCGATGCCTTCGGGCGGGCGGCTTTCCAAAAGCCCCGCTTCGCGCAATTCTTTCAGACCGGGCAGATCGCGGGCGTTCTCGAGCCCGAAATGATCCAGGAATTGCTGGGTCACCACGTAGGTCACGGGCCGGCCGGGTGTCATGCGACGGCGGCCGAAACGGATCCATTCCAGTTCGATCAACTGGTCCACCGTCCCGCGACTGACCGACACGCCACGGATTTCCTCGATCTCGGCGCGCGTGACGGGCTGATGATAGGCGATGATGGCCAGCGTCTCGATCGCAGCCCGGCTGAGCTTGCGGGTCTCGACCGTTTCGCGCGCCATCAAGAACCCCAGGTCAGCGGCCGTGCGGATCGCCCAGGCATCGCCCACACGGGCAACCTGCACCCCCCGCCCCTCATAGCGTTTGCGCAAAAGCTGCAGCGCTTCGGCGGCATCCGAGCCGTGCGGCATCCGCGATGTCATTTCGGCAAGGCTCAGCGGGTCGGCGGACGCGAACAGCATCGCCTCGATCATGCGTTCCTGTTCCGCCAGTGGCGGTGCGCGAAACAGGCTCGCGTCCTGCGGCTCGGAGGCTTGCGGGCTGTCGGTCATCCATCCTCCTTTCGGCGCAACTGAATGGGGGCAAAGGTTTCGGATTGGCGGATCTGCACCTTGCCCGCCTTGGCCAGTTCCAGCGCTGCCGCGAAATTGGCGGCTGTCGCGGACCGGCGGCGTTTGGGATCGGCCTGCCAGCCCTCCGGCAGATATGTCGACAGATCCGTCCAGTCACCTGCATACCCGATAAGGCCGCGCATGCGGTCCAGCGCCTCTTCCATGGTCAGGATCGCGTCGCGGTCCATCGTGTAGGGGCGGAAATCGTCGCGGGTCCGGATGCGGGCATAGGCCTGCATCAGGTCAAGAAGTCCCGCGGTATAGGTGATGCGCCGGGCGGTGGTCACCTGTTCCCCGGCGCCGCGCGGAAACCGGTCGCGGTGCAGCCGGTCGCGCGCCATCAGCTTCGCCGCGCAATCCCGCATGGCCGCCAGGCGTTCAAGCTGGAACGCCAGATGTGCAGCCAGTTCTTCGCCGGAAGGTCCCTCGTCCGACGGATCGGGCGGCAACAAGAGGCGCGATTTCAAGAACGCCAGCCACGCCGCCATCACCAGGTAATCTGCGGCCAGTTCGATGCGCAAGGTGCGCGCCTGCTCGATAAAGGCCAGGTATTGCTCCGTCAGCGCCAGGATCGAGATCTTGCGCAGATCGACCTTTTGCGTCCGGCTCAGCGTCAAGAGCAGATCAAGAGGCCCCTCGAACCCGTCCACGTCGACGATCAGCGCCTCTGCCGCGCGGCGCGAGGTGACGCTGTCCCATTCGGTGTCGTTTGCTGGCGTGGCCTGATCAGCCATAGACCTCTCCGTCCAGAAGATCGGAAAGGTCGGCTTCAGTGGCCTCGATGTCAAGCGGATCGGGCATCACGCGATGGATCAGCGCAGCCTCGCAGCGGATCAGGCTGGTCCCCTCAAGGCGGCCCGCGCGGGCGACGACCTCGGCCATCTCGTCCCGGTCGCCGTTACAATGCAGGATCAGGTCGCAGCCCGCTGCACGCGCCCGCGCCGCGCGGTCCCCGATCGGGCCCGGCAACGCCCCCATGGACAGATCATCGGTCATCAACGCACCGTCAAATCCGATCCTGTCGCGGATCATTGCGATCATGTCCGGCGAAAACGTGGCCGGCAGATCATCTTTCATCGCCTCATAGACAATGTGGGCGGTCATGCCCAAAGGCAGGTGGGAAAGAGGTTTGAAGGCCGCGAAATCGACGCGCTGCAGCTCCTCCAGCGGGGCCGTGACCCGTGGCAGATCCTTGTGGCTGTCGACCTCGCCCAGACCGTAGCCGGGCAGATGTTTCAGAACCGGCAGGACGCCGCCCGCCATCAGTCCCTCGGCCACTGCGCGGGCCGCACCGATCACGGTTTCGACCGTGCTGCCATACAGGCGGTTCTTGAGGATCGGATGGGTTGTTTCACGCGCCACATCGGCCAGGGGCATGCAGTTGACGTCGATGCCGACGCTGCGCAGTTCATGTGCGATCAGGCGGGCACGCAGATACATGGCGCGTGCGGCCCGTTCGGGGCCGGCCTGCATCATCTGATCAAGAGCCGGACGCCATTCACGCCAATAGGGCGCGCGCATCCGCTGCACCCGGCCGCCTTCCTGATCGATCAAAATGGGGGCGTCGCGCCCGACCGCTGCACGCAGGTCAGACGTCAGCCCCAGCAGCTGAACAGGATCTTCGATGTTGCGCGCGAACAGGATAAAGCCCCAGGGCTGCGTCGTCGAAAAGAACCGGGCTTCCGCCGGGGATAACCGGGGGCCTTCGCAGCCAAGGATGGTTGCCGAAAGGCCCGACATCGCGCCTAGCGCACCGTGACCGGAATGCAGGCGGTATTCTGGGCGACAAGCGCGGCACAGAACCGGCGCGAGGCGGCCAGATCATCGAAGCCATGTGCCCGAAGCCGATAGAACGAGGACCCGCCCGAACTGGCCTCCTGGATGATCCGCGCGCGCCCATCAAAGAAATCGGGAAACTGCCCGGCCAGCCGTTCCCATTCAGACCGGGCCACATCGGCGGTGTCAAAGGCGCCAAGCTGGACCAGGCGGGTGCCTTCGGGCAACGCGTCCGGATCTATTTCGAGCGCTGTCAGCGCCACGTCAGACTGACTTGCGCCACCATCGGCCCCCACGACAAGCGCGGCGGGGGCCATGGCCCGGATCGAGGCAGGGCGCGTGGCCGGGCGCAGCGACCGGGCGACGCCGGGCACGCTGGCGGGAATGATTGCGGGGGCTGCAGATGCGGCCTCGGGGGGCGGTGCCGGCGCGGACACGGCCGTTGCCACGTCGCTGTCTTCCAAAGGCACGGCATCGGATTCCGGCGCGGCCAGCAACGGCTCACCCCGCGCCATGAGACGATCGATCAATGCCTGCGTTTCCGCGCTGGCCGCACTGGGTGTCGGCAAGACCTCGGCCTCGGGGGCCGGGCCAGATGCGGAGGCAGACGCGGATGTGGTCGCGACACTGAACTGTTCGAGGTCAATGGGTGGTGGCGCCAGAACGATCCTGTCCGGCACGGGGGCTGCCTCTTCGCCCTCGGCAATACGGTTGACGGCAAGCCCCTGGTGGTCGGCCTGCACGCCGCCGGGATCGGCGGGCGGCACGCGCATGGGGCCTTCGAGCGCGCGGATCACGGGAACCCCCGACACGTCGCGCATCGTCAACTGGTAGGCCCAGACCCCCATGCCGACGACCAGTCCGAACGACACGATCGCGCCGGCCCATTGCACCAGCGCGCCCGCGCGGGAAGGTTGCTCGATGTCGGGCGCCGTATCTTGTCGACGCTCGTAAGCTGTGCCTCGTCCGGCACCCCCGCGCGCGTATGACGAGTGATACGCGAGGTCATCCTCGAAAATTTCGATATCCGCCATTGCCTGCCATGCCTGCTCTCACGGCCCGGTCCGGACGCGAATGCGCGGTCCCGGACGAGCTTTTGCCTGTTCAGCCCGGACAACGGCAAGGTCTTGAGCGCCTCACATCTTGTCAGCCGGGGTTACGCCCAGAATACCAAGCCCGTTCGAAATGACAATCGCGACAGCCCCGATCAGGGAAAGTTTTCCTGCACTTGTGGCCGGATCATCCTCTTGCAGGAACCGCAGATGTGGTGCGCCGTTGCCCTTGTTCCACAACGCGTGGAATTCGCTTGCCAGATCGTAGAGATAAAACGCGATGCGATGAGGCTCGTTGGCGTCCGACGCGGTCTCGACCAGACGCGGCCATTCGGCCAGCTTGGCCACCAGCGCCAACTCGGAAGGATCGGCGATGGCATCCAGCGCCTCGCCCTGCGCCGGGGCGATCCCGGCCTCGGCCGCCTTGCGCAGAACCGACTGGATCCGGGCATGGGCATACTGCACGTAGAAGACGGGATTGTCCTTGGACTGCTCGCGCACCTTGTCGACGTCGAAATCCAACGGCGCGTCGTTCTTGCGGGTCAGCATCACGAACCGGGTGACGTCGGGGCCAACCATGTCGACCACGTCGCGCAAGGTAACGAACGTGCCCGCCCGTTTCGACATCTTGAGGTCTTCATCACCGCGCTTGAGCCGCACCAGTTGGGTCAACTTGATATCCAGCGAGACGCGGCTGTCGCTCAGCGCGGCCACCGCCGCCTTCATCCGTTTGACATAGCCGCCGTGATCGGCGCCAAACACGTCAATAAGCGCGTCGAAGCCCCTGGAAACCTTATCAAAATGATATGCGATATCCGGCGCGAAATAGGTCCAGGACCCGTCCGATTTCATCACCGGGCGGTCCACATCATCGCCGAAGTCGGTGGATTTGAACAAGGTCTGGACACGGGGTTCCCAATCTTCGGGTGTCTTGCCCTTGGGCGGCTCCAGCGTGCCTTCGTAGATCAGGCCCTTGCCGCGCAGGTCCGCGATCGCGGCTTCGATCCGGCCTGTCCCGTAAAGCGATTTCTCGGAATAGAACACGTCCATGTTGACGCCAAGTGTCGCCAGGTCTTCGCGGATCAGATCCATCATCCGTTCGGTCGCGAACTCGCGGATGTCCACCAGCCAGTCCTGCTCACCCTTGCCGACATACAGATCGCCGACCTTATCCTTGAGCGCCTGGCCGACCTCGATCAGGTAGTCACCGGGATAGGTGCCATCCTCGAAGGCGACGCTCTTGCCGTGGGCCTCAAGGTAGCGCAGGTACACCGACCGGGCCAACACATCGACCTGCGCGCCGCCATCGTTGATGTAGTATTCGCGCGTCACCTCGTGACCCGAGAAATCCAGCAAACTGGCCAAGGCGTCACCAAAGACCGCGCCACGAGTGTGGCCCACATGCAACGGCCCGGTGGGGTTGGCCGAGACATATTCCACGTTGACCCGTTTGCCCTGCCCCATGGCAGACCGGCCATAGGCAGGGCCAGCCGCCACGATACCGGCCACGACCTGGCGCCATGTCGCCGCCGACAGACGCAGGTTCAAGAACCCCGGCCCCGCAACATCCGCTGTCTCGATCCGCGGATCCTCGACCAGTTTCGCGGCAAGGGCTGCCGCGATGTCGCGCGGTTTTAGCCCGGCCGGCTTGGCCAGCACCATCGCGGCATTGGTCGCCATGTCGCCATGGGCGGGATCACGCGGCGGTTCGACCGCGACGTTGCGCAGATCCAGCCCCTCCGGCAGAGCACCCTCTCGGGTCAGCGCGTCAAGCGCCTGCAGAACGGTTGCGTGTATATCGGCGAACAGCGTCATGGGTCAGATCCTCGGGTGTATCGCGCGGGGTGTATCATGCGCGCGCGCGACGTCAATTGCAGCGCTGGTAGAAGGACACGAACCCCTCGCGCAGCATGATCAGATCAGCCTCGACCCCCTCCATCAGCAGCACGCGGTCACTCCATTCCTCGCCCTCGCCCGTGCACTTGAGATCATACAGCGTCGCCTGCCCCATATCTCGCAGATCGACCGGATTGCTCATCTCGCAGGAGCTTTCCCAGAATTCGATCCGGTCGCCCCGGATAGACATCTGCGAATCCGACGGGCCGGGCGTGCACTGGCTGATTTGATATTGGCCGTCGAAATCCTGCGCGGCAAGCGGCATGGACAAGAGCAGCAGGGCAAGGGTGGATCGGATCATTGCAAGCGTCCTTTGTGCAATGGGGTCAGCGCAACGATACGGTCTTCAGCCGATGACGCAAAGCGATCCGTTCAGCCGGGCCATCACGGGGCATCGCCCACTGCCCGGGATCTTTGGCGGCCATGGGAACTTCAAAAAGCGATTGCAATTCTGGCACATGAGCCAACAGAGTCTCCGCATTATACGCTCCGCATTTTTCAAGCCGACTTTTTTATATGCAAATTTACGAAAACGCCGCCCTGTCCCCGTTTCACCGGCCCGCCAGCAAACTTGGCCGGTTCGTGTCGAGATATGGCATTCACGACGCACAGGGTCGCAGGATCAGGCACTATCCGATCCTGGTGTCGCTGGATTCCTCATGGCCGTATCAGCCGCGGCGCCTGCCCGTGGATTGCTATGATCGCCTGCCCGGCGAGTGGATATATTGCGGCCTCTTGCGCGGGCAGTTCGGTCATTTCATCACGGAATGCCTACCCAACCTCATCACCGCGGCGCGGGCGCGGCGCAGCTATCCGGACGCCCCCATCATCGCCCATACGTTCCTCGAGATCGACGTCGACGACTGGAAGGCGCGAAACGCGAAATTGCTGGACTATTTCTGCGACAGGATCGGCCTCGACCTGAGCAACCTGCACTTCGTGCGCAGCCCGGTCATGGCGGAAAAGCTGATCATGCCTGATGCGCCTTTTCGCAAGAAATTTCACTATCAACCGTGGCTTTGGGAAGAAATCGACCAGATCTGGGACCACCCCGACCACGGGGAAAAACTGTACCTCAGCCGCGCCCGCTTTGACGCGACGGGGTCTGCACGCGTTTTCGAAGAAGACCGGATCGAAGACATTTTCACAGAATACGGGTACCGCATCGTCTACCTCGAGGACCACGACCTAGATACCCAGCTGCGCCTTGTCGCGGGCGCGCCGGCCATCGCGGGGCCACAGGGCAGCGCCCTGCACTGGTCGCTGTATTCGCGGCACTGCACGTCGGTGCTGTCCCTTGGATTCCGGTCTCACCTTCAGCGCGGGATTTGCCAGGGGCGTGGGCAAGCCTATCGTGAAATTGCAGGCAAAAAGGTGCGCGGGGGCCCCTATCGTCTGAGACGCATCGACACGGCGGAATTGCGCGCGGCGCTGGACACCTGATGCCGGATCACAGGGGGGCGTGGTCGGGGCTGTGGTCGTCCAGACCAATCAACCGCGCATGGGTCTGCAACGCAAAGCGGTCGGTCATGCCCGAGATGTAGTCCGATACCAGCCTCGCAAGGTCCGTTTCCGAGGCGCCCGCGACGTCATCTTGCCAATCCGCCGGCAAATCGCCGGGATGCGCCAGGAAATGCGGGAACAGCGCCTCGATCACCTTGGTGACATCCGCCCGCATCCGGATCACGGCCGGGGCACGGTACATCCGCCGAAACAAGAACGAACGAATGACTTTAAGGTCGTTGAATATGTCCTTGGAAAAAAAGACCATCGCATGATCCGCGTGCCGAATGTCGCGAACC
>CAYWTM010000036.1:0-27899 GCA_964460185.1 uncultured Roseicyclus sp.
TACCGCCCCCGGGTCCGATCCGCTTATTACGAGCGCGTTTATGTCCATAGTCCCGTTGCCGGGACAGCAAAGATGTATCCACGACCGGGTGCAATTACAAGCGGTCGGTCTTTTGCCGGGGACGAAATGCAAAACGGCCCGGTGGGATCACCGGGCCGCTTCGATCCTCGGGAAAGGACGGTTCAGAAACCGGCCTTGATCCGCTCGAACGCTTCGGCCTGACGCTCGCGCTGTTCGTTGGAAATGGGCAACTGTGCCAGCACCGGCACGGTGACCTGACCCAGACCTGCCGCTTCCATGGCTTCCGTGCCAAGAGCCTCCAGGGCCGCCTGATTGGCAGAGCCGAAGCCATTGTCGAGCAGTGGGCCCGCGGAGGCTTCGGACAGCATCGAGTTCACGTAGTCATAGGCGAGGTCTTCGGATCCTTCGCCTTCGGCCATGTTGACGTAACCGCACAGCCAGACCGAGGTTCCCTCGGCGGTATTGCGTTCAAACCCGACCGGAAAACCCTCTTCTGCCAGCGCCACGGGCACTTCGTTCCAGACCCAGGCCGCCTGGATCTGACCCGATGCCATCAACTGGGAGATTTCGCCCGGATCCACCCAGTAGTTCAGCAGGTTCGGGTGAATGCCGCGCAGCCACGCGGTTGCGGCCTCGAATTCCGCATCGGACACGTCCGACCAATCCGATACACCCGTCGCCAGGTAGGCCAGCGCATAGGCATCATCGACGTTGTCGGGGATCGACAGGCGGCCAGCATAGGCCGGGTTGTTGAAGATTTCGAGTGTCGCGACATCGTCGGCCGGCACGGTTTCGGCGTTGTAGGCCACCGCCGTCGACCCGTAGTCGGTCGGCAGGA
This sequence comes from uncultured Roseicyclus sp., assembly GCA_964460185.1. Lineage (GTDB taxonomy): Bacteria > Pseudomonadota > Alphaproteobacteria > Rhodobacterales > Rhodobacteraceae > JAVJPJ01. The sequence goes on from CAYWTM010000036.1 coordinate 860, forward strand.
AATACAGTTCCGAGCGGCCTTCCAGGACGTCAGCGCCGACCAGGTCGCCGTTCAGTGTCGCAAAGGCCTCGATCCGATCGGAATCCCACGGCTCGAGGATGCCCGATGCCTCCCACCGGGGCACCGACCCCGCGCAGATATGGGTCACATCCGACTGAAAGCCTGCCAGCAGTCGCTGGAACGCTTCGTCTTCGTCGCCGAAGAACACGAATTCCGGCAAGCCGCCATGGGTTTCGATGAAGGGTTGGTGAAACGACGGGTCTTCGAAACCCGAGTAGTCAAAAACCAGGAGGTCTTGCGCCTGTGCCAGTGACGGCACGCTCAATACGACGGCCATGGCTGTGCCTAGGGCGGTGCGATAGGTCATGTGTGTGTCTTCCCTGTTGGAGTCTGCGTTTTGTTCTGCGCGCGTATCTAAGGCTCGCGGCCCAAAATCTCAAGGGGATGACGTGCCGTCAGGGGGCCGATGCGCGTGCTTTTTCACGCGCGGCCAGAACGGATTGCGCCAAGTCGCGGGTGTAGCCCTCAAGTTCGTGCAAAGCGCCTGAAATATCAGCAGGATTGCCCGCCTCGCAGGCATTGGCGATGCGCGTGTGAAAGGCCACGATCGCCTCGCGGGAACGGGCGGAAAAGGTGATCATGTTCATCAGCGGCTGCATGGCTTCGACCGCGCCGGCCAGTTGATAGGACATCACCGGATTGCCCGCCGCATCCACCAATGCACGATGAAACGCCACATCCGAGGCGCAAAAGGCTTCATCGGTCAGGCCGGGCTGGCCCTGGCGAAAGATCTCGGCCCGCATTGTGGCCAGATGATCGGCGCTCCGGCGCATGGCCGCCAGGGGCGCGCAAGCCCGTTCCAGTGCGAATCTCGCCTCGCAGGCCACGTCGAAGCTGATGTCGTTCATCGACAACAACAGGGTCGAGGTCGTGATCTGCTGGTTGTAGGCGTCCTGGTAGCTCAACCGGTTGACGAAGGCGCCGCCGAACGCGCCGCGCTGGGTGCGGATCAACGATTGCGCGGCAAGCCGTTTCAGGGCCTCTCGCACAGTCGGGCGGGACACGGCGAATTGTTCGGACAACTCTGCCTCCGACGGCAGGCGCGCATCGACGATCAGGTCACCCGACACGATCGCGTCGCGAATCGCCTTGGCGATCTGTGCCGAAAGGTCGGTGGGGCTGGTCGGATCGATTTTCATTTGTCAGACATTTAAAGGTCTGACATATGAAAGTGCAAGCGTTGAGTCGTTCAAAGGGGGGCGTCGGGTGATTGCTGTTCGGATCAGAGCGATGGGCGCACCGCATTGGCTGGCCCTGTTTGGCGGCATTCTGGTAGCCTGGGCCGTCCTCTACGCGATGTCTATTCCCGCCGATTTGCGCGCGGCGAGCCGGCTGTATGGCGCCGAGTTCTGGGTGCAGCTATGCACCGTGACGCCGGATGCGGCCGGGTTTGTGCGGGTCGTGGCGATGTGGGGCCTGATGTCGGCCGCGATGATGGCGCCGACGGCCTTGCCGGCATTCGCAACCTATGACGATCTGCGCCATGGCGGGGCCGACGCCCGCCTGTGGCCGCTGGTGGCCGGCTATCTGGCGGTTTGGTTCGGGTTTTCGGTGATCGCGGGCGCGGTGCAGATGGGGCTGTTCGGCGCCGGCCTGATCTCTGCCCTGGGCGACAGCACGTCGACCGTCTTGTCCGCGGGGCTGCTGGCGTTGGCTGGCCTCTACCAGTTCTCGCCGGCAAAGGAAGCTTGCCTCAGCAAGTGCCGCGCACCGTTCACGTTCTTCATGCAGTATTTCGAAGAAGGCCCGTGGCGCAACGGACTGCGCCTGGGCGCGGTCTGCCTTGGCTGCTGTTGGGCGCTGATGCTGCTGGCCTTTGTGGGAGGCGTGATGAACATCGCCTTCATGGGGCTCGCGACGATCATCATGGTGCTGGAAAAACTGCCCCAGATCGGCCGGTGGCTGACCCGGCCCCTCGGCGCCGCATTGATCATGGCGGCCACCTGGCTGGCCGCTACCGGAATTTGAGACACAGGGAGGAACGATATGACTACCAAGATCGACAACCGGCATCCCGACAACCCCAGATCGGGTCAGGGCAGTGTTGAATGGGCCATCAAGGGCGAATTGATCCTGAACTGCAACTGCACCGTCTTTTGCCCCTGCGTGGTGTCCCTGGGCAAGCACCCGCCGACCGAAGGCCACTGCCAGACCTGGGGTGGTGTGAGGATCGACACCGGCCATTACGGCGGCGTGGATCTGTCGGGGCTCAACATCGGCCTGCTGATCGAGATCCCGGGCATGATGGGGCGTGGCAACTGGAAGGTCGCGCTGTTCATCGATGAGCGGGCCAGCGATGCGGCCTACAACGCGCTATGCGATATCTTCTCGGGCAAGGCCAAGGGCACGACGGGCCTGTTCAGCGTGCTGGTGGGTGAGATCATCGGCGTCGAGCGGCAACCCGTCAGCTACGAGACCGATGGCAAGACCCGGCACATCAAGGTCGGTCGCAAGGTCGAAGGGGTGGTGTTTCCGGTGGGCGGCAAGGATGCCGATGAAGATATCGTCATCAAGAATACGCAATACTGGATGGGCCCCGATATCACGGTCGCCACGGCCTCCAAGGGAAAGGTGCGCGCCTATGGCCGCGTCTGGGATTTCGATGGCCGCTCGGCCGAGATCTGCCAGATCGATTGGTCGGGTCCGGGCAAGTGATGATCACGCCCGCCTATTGCCAGACCATGGCGCGCTACAACGCCTGGCAGAACCAGGCGATCTATGTGGCCGCCGACGGGCTGGATGACGCCGCGCGCGAGGCGGATCGGGGCGCGTTCTTTGGCAGCATCCGCGCCACGCTGAGCCATCTGATGTGGGGTGACCTGGTGTGGCTTGCGCGGTTCGATGACGGTCCCGTCCCGCCGGCGGTTTCGTCGTCGGCCGAAACGGCGCAGGCGTTTGACTGGCCCGCCTTGATGGCGCAGCGGCCAAAGCTTGATGCGCGTATCGCGGCCTGGGCATGGATGCTGCTGCCCGAAGACCTCGACGGCGATCTGACCTGGACGGTCCGCAGCACCGGCGAGGTCAAGACCAAGACCAAGGCCCTGTGCGTGATGCAGTTCTTCAATCACCAGACCCACCACCGGGGCCAGGTCCATGCGATGCTGACGGCGGCGGGTGTGAAGACCACCGATACCGATTTGCCCTACATGCCAGACGAGGTGCCCGAATGGCGCTGATTTCTCCTTCGCGCCGGTTGCGGCGCACGCCTTTCTCCGACGGTGTCGAGGCCGCAGGGGTCAAGGCCTACACGGTCTACAATCACATGCTGCTGCCAACCGTCTTCCGGTCGGTGGCCGAGGATTACCGGCACCTGAAGGACGCCGTGCAGATCTGGGATGTGGCGTGCGAACGGCAGGTCGAGATCCGCGGCCCCGAAGCCTCGCGGCTGGTGCAGATGCTGACGCCGCGTGATCTGCGCGGCATGCTGCCGGGGCAGTGTTACTATGTGCCGATGGTCGATGAGACGGGGGGGATGCTCAACGACCCGGTGGCCGTGAAACTGGCCGAGGATCGGTGGTGGATTTCCATTGCCGACAGCGATTTGCTGTTGTGGGTCAAGGCGATCGCGCATGGTTACCGGCTCGATGTGCTGATCGACGAACCCGATGTTTCGCCACTGGGGATCCAGGGCCCCAAGGCGGACGACCTGATGGCGCGGGTGTTCGGCGACGGGGTGCGCGACATTCGCTTTTTCCGCTTTGGGATCTTTGATTTCCTGGGCCGTGACATCGTGATCGCGCGGTCGGGCTATTCGAAGCAGGGCGGGTTCGAGATTTACGTGGAAGGCTCCGAAATCGGGATGCCGTTGTGGAATGCGCTGATGGAGGCGGGCCGCGATCTGGATGTGCATGCGGGCTGCCCCAACCTGATCGAGCGGATCGAAGGCGGCTTGTTGAGCTACGGCAATGACATGACGCGCGATAATACGCCTCATGAATGCGGGCTTGGCCGGTTTTGCAACACCGCCACCGCGATCGGTTGCGTCGGGCGGGATGCCTTGTTGCGGGTGGCCAAGGAAGGGCCCGTCAAACAGATCCGTCCGATGGCCATCAATGCCGATAGCTTGCCGCCGTGTGATCGGGCCTGGCCGGTGATGGCGGGCGACAAACGCGTGGGGCAGGTCACCTCGGCGGCGATATCGCCCGATTTCGGGGAAGGCGTGGCCATCGCCATGCTGCGCATGACCCATTGGGATGCGGGAACCGACCTTGCGGTTGAAACGCCGGACGGGCTGTTGCAGGCCACTGTCCGTGAGAATTTTTGGATTTGAATTGAACGGCTCGGTGCGCGACCTTCGTGCACTGGCCCCATCATCGGGAGGATGAAGAATGACATTTCGTGCAGTGCTGGTTGAAAAGGATGACGAGGGAAAGACCTCGGCATCGGTTCAGACCCTGGCGGATGATCGCCTTCCCGAAGGCGAAGTGACGGTGGCGGTCGACTATTCGACGGTCAACTACAAGGACGGGCTGTGCATCGGGCCGGGGGGCGGGTTGGTGCGCAATTACCCCCATGTGCCGGGAATCGATTTCGCGGGCACAGTCGAGGCTTCGGATGATGCCCGCTACAAGCCCGGCGACAAGGTCGTGCTGACCGGCTGGCGCGTGGGCGAGGCGCATTGGGGCGGGTATTCCGAAAAGGCGCGGGTCAAGGCCGATTGGCTGGTGCCCTTGCCCGAGGGGCTGAGCACGCGGCAGGCGATGGCCGTGGGCACGGCCGGGTTCACCGCGATGCTGGCGATCATGGCGCTGGAAAATCACGGCCTGAAACCCGGACAGGGCGAAGTTCTCGTGACAGGGGCCGCCGGCGGCGTGGGCTCGGTCGCCACGGCGATCCTGGCGCATCTGGGCCACGAGGTCGCCGCGGTCACCGGCCGCCCCGAGCAAGAAGGATATCTGCGCGATCTGGGGGCCACCCGGATCGTCGCGCGCGAGGAGTTGAATGAAACCACCAAGCGCCCGCTAGAGGCAGAAACCTGGGCCGGGTGCGTCGATGCGGTCGGCGGGGCGATGCTGGCGCGTGTGCTGGGGCAGATGAAATACGGGGCCTCTGTCGCGGCGGTGGGGCTTGCGGGGGGCGCGCAATTGCCGGCGACGGTGATCCCGTTCTTGTTGCGGGGCGTGAACCTTCTGGGGATCGATTCCGTCATGCAACCCTATGAAAACCGTGTGAAAGCCTGGAATTTCATCGCCAAGGACCTGCCCATGGACAAGCTGGAGGCGATGGTGGTGCCGGCCACGCTCGAGGACCTACCGGAGCTTGGCCGGTCGATCCTGAAAGGCGGCGTGCGTGGTCGCGTGGTGGTGGATGTGCGCGGCTGATCGGACCCGTCCCACGGCCCGGCGTTTCCCGCCCGGCAATGCGTGCAGGCATCATTGAAGGGTGACGCCGGACCTTTCCGCGACTATCTGGGGCTGACGACACAGTGATCCAACCCACAGGAGACCGGGAAATGGCGGGCGGGCCGAACGAAAAGGGCACCAGCGGACGCGGACAGCGCGATCTGAAGGTCAAGGTCAAGACCGCCCGCGGGCGCAAGCTCAGCTCGACCCGATGGCTGGAGCGGCAGCTCAACGACCCCTATGTGGCGCGGTCCAAACGCGACGGCTATCGCGGGCGGGCGGCCTACAAGATCCTCGAGCTGGACGACAAGTACCGCTTTCTTGTGCCGGGAGCGCGGGTGGTCGATCTGGGCTGCGCGCCCGGTGGCTGGTGCCAGGTGGCCGTGCGGCGGGTCAATGCGCTTGGCGACAAGTCGGGCAAGGCCATTGGGCGCGTCATCGGGCTGGACCTGCAGGAGGTCGATCCGATCCCCGGCGCGGAGATCCATGTGCTCGATTTCATGGAAGATGACGCGGACCAGAAGGTGAAGGATTGGCTGGACGGGCCGGCCGACGTGGTCATGTCCGACATGGCGGCCTCGGCGTCGGGCCACAAGCAGACCGACCACCTGCGCATCATCGCGTTGTGCGAGGCGGCGGCCTACCTGGCCTTCGACGTGCTGGAGCCCGGAGGGACCTTCGTGGCCAAGGTTCTGGCGGGCGGGGCCGAGGGCAGTCTGCAGGCGGTGCTGAAGCAGCGGTTCGACAAGGTGGCCAATGTGAAGCCGCCCGCCAGCCGGTCGGACAGTTCGGAAAAATTCGTGGTGGCCACCGGGTTTCGCGGCTGATCACCCGGCGCGTGCGGGGCTACCGACGGGAGCCTCCGGCGGGGATATTTGAGAAACGGAGAAGACCTGGGTGCCGCGCCGGCGATCTGCGCGGTGCGCGCGCAACATTTGGGGCTTCCCTTCCGGCGCGACCCATGGGATAGGGCCACGGCAACGCAATCCCCCCTCGAAGGAGTGTCCCATGGAGATTCGCGAAGCGCTTACCTTTGACGATGTGCTGCTGGTTCCCGGCAAAAGCTCGGTGCTGCCCGCTGATGCGAATACGCAGACATGGGTGACGAAATCCATCGCACTGAACATCCCGCTGCTGAGCTCGGCCATGGATACGGTCACCGAAGGCCGCATGGCCATCGCCATGGCGCAGGCCGGTGGCATGGGGGTGATCCACCGCAATCTCGATCTCGAGGCCCAGGCGCGCGAGGTGCGCCGCGTGAAACGGTTCGAAAGCGGGATCGTGTACAACCCTGTCACGCTGACGCCGGACCAGACGCTTGCGGATGCGCGTGCGCTGGCCGAACGCTACGGGTTTTCGGGTTTTCCCGTGGTCGACGAGAACCGCCGGGTTCTGGGCATCGTGACCAACCGCGACATGCGGTTTGCAGAAACCGACGCGATCCCCGTCCGCGTGATGATGACGACCGAAAACCTCGCCGTTCTGCGTGAACCTGCCGACCGGTCCCAGGCCATCAGCCTGATGAAGGCGCGGCGGATCGAGAAATTGCTGATCACCGACGCCGAAGGCAAGTTGACGGGGCTTTTGACCCTGAAGGACACCGAGCGGGCGGTTCTGAACCCGCAGGCCTGCAAGGACGAATTGGGCCGGCTGCGGGTGGCGGCGGCGACCACGGTGGGCGATGCGGGGTTCGAGCGGTCGGAGGCCCTGATCGATGCGGGTTGCGACCTGATCGTGATCGACACGGCCCATGGCCATTCGGAAGGCGTGGCGCGTGCGGTCGAACGGGTCAAGGCGCTGTCCAATTCGGTGCAGGTCGTGGCCGGCAACGTGGCGACGGGCGAGGCGACGCGCGCGCTGATCGGGGCGGGTGCGGATGCCGTCAAGGTGGGCATCGGCCCCGGGTCCATCTGCACGACACGTATCGTGGCGGGGGTGGGCGTGCCGCAGCTGACCGCGATTGCCGATTGCGCCGAGGCCGCGCAGGCCTCGGGCGTGCCGGTGATTGCCGATGGCGGCATCAAGTATTCGGGCGATTTCGCCAAGGCCATCGCGGCAGGTGCCCATTGTGCCATGGTCGGCTCGCTGATCGCCGGCACCGATGAGGCGCCGGGCGAGGTGATCTTGTACCAGGGCAGGTCCTTCAAGTCCTATCGCGGCATGGGCAGCCTGGGTGCGATGGCGCGCGGGTCGGCGGACCGGTATTTCCAGAAGGATGCGGCCAGCGACAAGCTGGTGCCCGAGGGGATCGAGGGGCAGGTGCCCTACAAGGGGTCCGCGGGTGCCGTCATGCACCAGCTGGTCGGCGGATTGCGGGCTGCGATGGGCTACACCGGATGCGCCACGATCGACGAAATGCGTACGCAGTGCAATTTTGTGCGCATCACCGGATCGGGTCTCAAGGAATCCCATGTCCACGATGTGCAGATCACGCGCGAGAGCCCGAATTATCGTTTGGGGTAAACGCTTTGTTCCGCGGTCTTGAGGTGATCACATGACCCCCGGCGCGCGGGTTTCCGCAGCCATCGAGGTCCTGGATGGATGGCGCGACGGGATGGCGGCCGAGCAGGCGCTGACCCGGTGGGCAAGGGGCGCGCGCTATGCCGGATCGAAAGACCGTGCCGCGGTACGCGATCATGTCTTCGATGCGCTCAGGTGCAAGGGCAGCGCCGCGGCGCTTGGCGGTGGCGAAACCGGACGTGCCTTGATGATCGGCCTGACGCGGCTGAAGGGCGGGTCGACCGATGATCTGTTCACCGGCGCCGGCCATGCGCCCTTGCCGCTGACTGCACAGGAGACGGCCGGGCCGGGTGCGCATCCCGACCCTGTCGCCGACATTCCCGACTGGACCCGCGCGCATTTTGCCTATCTTGGCGATCAGGCCGAGGAGGTTTTCGCCGCGTTTCAGGAACGTGCGCCGCTCTACCTGCGCGTCAACCGCCGCAAATCCGCCCCTCAGGCGGCGATTGCGGCCTTGGCCGCCGATGGCGTCGAGGCCTGCACCGTGCCCGGCTGCGACACTGCCCTGATGGTGACCGGGGGCGGGCGGAAACTGCGGCTGGGTGCGGCATACCTCGACGGCTTGGTCGAGCCTCAGGACCTGTCGGTCCAAAAGGCGATGGCGCGGGTGCCGTGGCCGCGGACCGGCCGTATTCTCGATTACTGCGCCGGCGGAGGCGGCAAGACGCTTGCCTTGCTGGATCTGACCGATGCCGGGGTGACCGCCCATGATGCCGAGCCGCGACGCATGGTTGACCTGCCGAACCGGGCGGCGCGCGCAGGCGTCAGTGCGGCGATCGTGGAGACGGATGAGGTGACTTCAATGCCCGCCTATGACGCCGTTCTGTGTGATGTTCCGTGTTCGGGAAGCGGGACATGGCGGCGTGACCCGGAAGCCAAGTGGCGTCTGACGCCGGCCCGCCTGGCGCAATTGATCGAAACGCAGGCCACCATCCTGGACGCCGCCAGCTACCTGGTCGGTCCGGGCGGTATGCTGGTCTACATGACCTGTTCGCTGTTCGAGGCTGAAAACGCGGCCCAGATCGATGGGTTTTGCAACCGGCGACCCGGCTGGCGGGTTCTGGGGCAGGGCACGGACACGCCGCTGACGGCATCGGACGGGTTCTTTCACGCGTGGATTCAGGCGCCCGGGAAATAGTGTTGGCCCGGCATTTCAGGGTGTTTTAAGCTTCGTTTAACCATTGGCCTGATAACAGGGTCAACGGACCGAGGGGTGCCGATCTGCCCCATGGAAACGGAGGATCTGCGGTTGCGCGACGAGGGGGAAGGGACACGGCGCGGGGATTGGCCGGGCACGCGACTGCCGCTTGGACCAATGGCCTTGTGGATTCTTGCGGCCGGGGCCGGGATGATCGCGTTCCTGGGTCACGGGGATCAGGTGTCCTTTGTCTTCTGGGGGGTGTCAGGCGGCCTGTTTTCCGCAGCCGCGCTGCTGACGGCGCGGAACATGCTGAGGGTCGGCCGGGTTCGCAATCGACTTCGGTCGGCCTTGCACTTGATGGAACATGATCCCGCGCCCTGCTTTTGCACGGATGTGGACGGTGTCGTCACGATCGCGAACGAAGCGGCGGCGCGACGGTTCGGGGATTGTCGGGGACACTCCATGGTGCGCGCGTTATCGGGGTTGCTGCCCAATGCGGCGGCGGTCGTGTTTCGTCAGGAAACCGCGCTGGAACGCAGAAAGGCGGCTGACGAAACCATCGTGACGCCACGCGGCGTCGTGCGGTTGACCGCGCATCAGTTGGAGGGCGGCGTTTTCTGGCGGATCGACGACCAACCTGCCACCGCGCACCCTCCGGCAGAAGGCGGCAGCCTGCCGATGATGGTGGTCAGTCCCTCCGATACGATCTTGTCGATGAACCGTGCGATGCGCGATGTTCTTGGCCGTCGCGCCACCGCGCTGGACGAGGTGTTTCGCGATCTGCCGGTCGTGCCGGGGCGGCGGTCGCGGGTGGTCTCGAACGAAGGACCGATCGAGGTTGTCCCCGTCGTGGTGTCGGGAAAGGACGGGCGGCGCGAGATCTACGTGATACCGGGGCTTGCCGAACCTCCGGCCGCGTCGGTGGCGGCACGCGCGTTCGAAGCCCTGCCGGTGGCGCTTTTGCATATCGGAAGCGATGGCAGCCTGATGGCCTCGAACCGTCCCGCCCAGACACTGCTGAAGATCTCCGGCGATGCCAAGGGGCCGCTTTCGGATTTCGTGGAGGGGCTTGGCCGGCCGGTGAATGACTGGGTTATGGATACACTGGCGGAACGCATCCCGAACCGATCCGAGGTGGTGCGCGCCAAGGGGCTCGATGCCGAGGTCTTCTTGCAGATCACCCTGAGCCGGATCACGGACGCAACCGGGCCCTCGTTGCTGGCGGTCTTGCATGACGCAACAGAGCTGAAGACGCTGGAACAGCAATTCGTGCAAAGCCAGAAGATGCAGGCTGTGGGGGAATTGGCCGGAGGAATCGCGCATGATTTCAACAATCTCCTGACCGCGATCGCGGGGCATTGCGATTTGCTCATGCTGCGCCACGACCAGGGTGATCCTGACTATGCCGACCTGGTTCAGATCAATCAGAACTCGAACCGTGCGGCCAGCCTCGTGGGGCAGTTGCTGGCGTTCTCGCGCAAACAGATGCTGGAACCTGAAATCCTGGACCTGCGCGATTCGATGGGCGAATTGACCCATTTGTTGAACCGTCTTGTCGGTGAAAAGATCACCCTCACGCTCATCCACGATCCGGGGCTGTTGCCGATCCGTGCCGATCGAAGGCAACTCGATCAGGTGCTGATGAACCTCGTGGTCAACGCGCGCGATGCGATGCCCGATGGTGGTGAGATCCTTGTGGAAACCCGTGTAGTCCATCTGACGGAGCCCTTGCTGCGCGATCAGGCCGAGGTGCCCGCCGGCCGCTATGTGACGGTTGGCGTCCGCGATCGGGGCCACGGCATTCCCCCGGACAAGTTGAACCGGATATTCGAACCGTTCTTCACCACCAAGCGCACCGGTGAGGGCACGGGGCTGGGGCTTTCGATGGCCTATGGCATCGTCAAGCAGACCGGGGGTTACATCTTTGTCGACAGCGTTGTGGGCGAGGGGACCACCTTCACGATTTATTGCCCGGCCTATGATGCCCCGATGGGGGATTTTGCCGGTGACCCGTCCTTGCTGGAGCCGCGTGACAGATCCGCCCCGGTCGATACGTCCAGGTCAGCGGATCATGCCGCCGTTGTGCTTCTGGTCGAAGATGAGGCGCCGGTCCGCGCCTTCGCGTCGCGGGCCTTGCGGCTGAGGGGCTACACCGTGATCGAGGCCGATTGCGCGGAAGATGCGCTTGAAAAGCTGCAAGACCAGAAGCTGGAGGTGGATCTGTTCCTGACCGACGTGGTCATGCCCGGCATGGATGGCCCGTCCTGGGTGCGCCAGGCCATGGAACAACGCCCGGATGTGAAGGTCGTGTTCGTGTCGGGATATGCGGAAGACGTGATGGATGGCAACAAGAGCGCAATTCCGAATTCCGTCTTTCTGGCCAAACCTTTTTCCCTGAACGACCTGACCGAAACGGTCCAGCGCCAACTGCACTGAGCGGTCAGTGTGCAACGCTTTCCCACAGGGCGAAATCGGCGGCGGCTTCCTTGCGGAGGCGGGCCAGCGTGGCGGCCGAAAGCGACAGGTCCATCTTGGGCGACACGTTGCGTTGCGGCAGGTCGATCCGCGTGTTCAACCGATCCTCGAGAAAGGCCACCGCCAGGTCCAGCCGTTCATAGGCAAACAGGTGCGGGACGATCACGGTCCCATCGGCGCGGGACACGAATCGCGATTGGCGGCCCACACGCGCGAATTCAGGTTCCGGGTCGTTGAGCCATCCGGCCACGAAATCCTCGAAACTCATCTGCGACGTCGATGCCGCGCTGCCCGCGATTTCCGGTCTGGCGCGGTACCGGTACCAGCTACCCAACCAGTCTACGGGTTCGCGGATGATCGCCATCAACTCCATCGTGTGCGCGCCTTTGTCCTCGAAATAGGGCGCCAGTTGATTTTTGTAGCGCCGCGCAGGCACATGTTTCTTTTGCGGTGGCGCCACAATGGCAGCGGCCGCATGTGGCAACAACACCGTTTCAAGCGCAGTTGTGCCTGTCTTCGGCACGGCAAGAAGCACCAGTTTTGCTTTCCAGAATAACAGCATAGCGCTTTTCCTCACCTTGGGTCTCGTAGGGTAACCGCTTGTTAACCCTTCGACGGAATAGTGGTCGCACACAAGATTTTACTTGCAGTGTTCGCGTTTTGTTTGCACAAAGCCACCAGAACAAGAGGTGAACACGAGCATCACATTGCCGCGCAAGCTGCGACGTGGAATAAGGAGCCCAGAACCCATGGCAACGGCAAATCTTCTCGACATGACTGATCGCAAACAAGCCGACAAACAAAAGGCGCTCGACAGTGCGCTGGCCCAGATCGAACGGCAGTTCGGCAAGGGGTCGATCATGAAACTTGGCGGGCAAAACCAGATGCCCGACATCGAGGCGACTTCAACGGGCTCGCTCGGGCTCGACATCGCGCTCGGCATTGGCGGATTGCCCAAGGGACGCGTGATCGAAATCTACGGCCCCGAATCCTCGGGCAAGACGACGCTGACGCTGCACGCCATCGCGGAAGAGCAGAAAAAGGGTGGGGTCTGTGCCTTTGTCGACGCCGAGCACGCGCTGGATCCTCAATACGCCAAGAAACTGGGCGTGAACCTCGATGAGTTGCTGATCTCGCAGCCCGATACCGGTGAACAGGCGCTCGAAATCGTCGATACGCTGGTGCGCTCGGGCGCGGTCAGCATGGTGATTGTCGACTCGGTCGCGGCCCTGACGCCGAAATCCGAGCTGGAAGGCGACATGGGCGACAGCTCGGTCGGTGTGCATGCCCGCCTGATGAGCCAGGCCATGCGCAAACTGACCGGATCGATCAACCGGTCGGGCTGCATGGTGATCTTCATCAACCAGATTCGCATGAAGATCGGCGTGATGTTCGGCAGCCCCGAAACCACCACCGGCGGCAATGCCCTGAAGTTCTACGCCTCGGTCCGCCTGGACATCCGGCGTATCGGTGCGATCAAGGACCGTGACGAGGTCGTGGGCAACGCGACCCGTGTGAAAGTCGTGAAAAACAAGGTCGCTCCGCCGTTCAAGCAGGTGGAATTCGACATCATGTACGGTGAAGGTATCTCCAAGACCGGGGAATTGCTGGACCTGGGCGTAAAGGCCGGCGTGGTCGAAAAATCCGGATCATGGTTCAGCTATGGCGACGAGCGGATCGGCCAGGGCCGCGAGAACGCCAAGCAGTTCCTGAAGGACAATGGCGACATCGCCTGGGCGATCGAGGACAAGATCCGTGCAGCCCATGGTCTCGAATTCGGCATGAGTGGTGACGAAGGCAACGCGGATATGATCGAGGATTGAGTCCGGTTCGCCGGCCAGGCACTGGCCTGAAAAGGCGGTCTTCGGGCCGCCTTTTGCCGTTTTAGGCGGATGGGTCGCCCGCCGAGTGTGGACAGGGCCGGGGCGGGCGGATACATCGCGGTCTAACCCGAGATCCAAGGACCCGTGAGACCCGATGGCCAGCCTTAACGATATCCGCTCCACCTTTCTCGACTATTTCGGCCGCCAGGGCCATGAGATCGTGCCAAGCTCGCCGCTTGTGCCGCGCAATGATCCCACGCTGATGTTTACGAATTCGGGCATGGTTCAGTTCAAGAACCTGTTCACAGGGGTGGAACACCGCGACTACGTGCGCGCGACCTCGTCGCAGAAATGCGTGCGCGCGGGCGGCAAGCATAACGATCTCGACAATGTCGGCTACACGGCGCGCCACCACACGTTTTTCGAAATGCTCGGGAATTTCAGCTTTGGCGACTATTTCAAGGATGACGCCATTCCCTTTGCATGGGAACTGATCACCAAGGAATTCGGCATCGACAAGAGCCGGCTCATGACCACGATCTACCACACCGATGACGAAGCCTTCGAGATCTGGAAAAAGGTGGGCGTGCCCGAAGATCGGATCATCCGCATCGCGACCTCCGACAATTTCTGGCAGATGGGCCCGACGGGTCCCTGCGGGCCGTGTACCGAGATCTTTTACGACCACGGCGATCACATCTGGGGCGGCCCCCCCGGCTCGCCCGAGGAAGACGGAGACCGGTTCATCGAGATCTGGAACATCGTGTTCATGCAAAACGAGCAGTTCGCCGATGGATCCATGGTGCCGCTCGACATGCAGTCGATCGATACCGGCATGGGGCTGGAACGGATCGGCGCGTTGCTCCAAGGCAGCCACGACAACTACGACACCGACACGATGCGGGCCCTGATCGAGGCGTCCGCGAATGCCACCAGCGTGGCGCCCGATGGTGACAAGAACGTGCATCACCGCGTGATCGCGGATCACCTGCGGTCCACTTCGTTTCTGATCGCGGACGGGGTCATGCCGTCGAACGAGGGGCGTGGATATGTTCTGCGTCGCATCATGCGTCGGGCCATGCGGCACGCGCATCTTTTGGGGGCGCAAGACCCGCTGATGTACCGGCTTGTGCCCGCGTTGGTCAGCCAGATGGGGCAGGCCTATCCGGAACTGGGCCAGGCGCAGGCCCTGATCACCGAGACCCTGAAGCTGGAAGAAGAACGGTTCCGCACCACGCTGGATCGCGGTCTGAAGCTGCTGGATGATGAACTGGGAAAGCTGCCCGAGGGTGCCGAACTGCCCGGTGAGGCGGCCTTCAAACTGTATGATACGTTCGGTTTCCCGCTCGATCTGACGCAGGACGCCTTGCGCGAACAGGGCCGCACGGTGGACACCGCCGGCTTCACTACGTCGATGGAGGCCCAAAAGGCCAAGGCGCGCGCGGCATGGGCGGGGTCGGGTGAACAGGCCGATGCCACGATCTGGTTCGACCTGTCCGAAGAACACGGGTCCACCGAATTCCTGGGCTATGATACCGAAAACGCAGAAGGCCAGATCCTGGCGCTGGTTCAAGACGGCGCCGAACGCCCCGAGGCCGGCACGGGGCAGCTGGTGACGGTTGTGGTCAACCAGTCGCCCTTTTATGCCGAATCCGGTGGTCAGGTCGGGGATACCGGCCAGATCCGCACGGCAACCGGAACCGTCACGATCAGCGACACCAAGAAGGTGGCGGGAGTGTTCCTGCATATGGGCGAGGTGACCGATGGCGCGGTAAAGTCGGGGCAGGCAGCCGAGCTCGAAGTCGACCACGGCCGCCGCACGACCATCCGGGCCAATCACTCGGCCACGCATCTGTTGCACGAGGCGCTGCGCCGCGCGCTTGGCGATCACGTCGCACAGCGGGGATCGCTGAATGCGCCCGACAGGCTGCGGTTCGATTTCAGTCATTCCAAGGGGCTGAGCGCGGACGAACTGGCCGGTGTCGAGGCCGAGGTGAACGCGTTCATCCGGCAAAATGCACGGGTCGATACCCGGATCATGACGCCCGATGCGGCGCGCGAGCTTGGGGCCCAGGCACTGTTCGGTGAGAAATACGGCGACGAGGTGCGCGTGGTGTCGATGGGAACGCTCGATGGCTCGGGCAAGGGCAGCGACGGCAAGACCTATTCGCTGGAACTGTGCGGCGGCACCCATGTGCGCCAGACCGGTGACATCGGGGTTTTCGTGGCGCTTGGGGACAGCGCGTCATCCTCCGGTGTACGCCGCATCGAGGCGCTGACCGGTCAGGCGGCGTTCGACTATCTCAGCATGCAAGATGATCGGATGGGCGCGCTGGCGCAGGAATTGAATGCCCAACCCGGCGAGGTGCTGGACCGTGTCCGCATCCTGAAAGACGAACGCAAGAAGCTTGAAAACGAGGTGGCACAATTGCGCCGCGAACTGGCGCTGGCGGGTGGTGCGGGGCAGGGCAAGCCCGAAGCGCATCGGATCAATGGCATCGGGTTCCACGGCCAGTCGCTCAGCGGTGTGACCGGCAAGGACCTGGCCGGCCTGATCGACGAGCATAAATCGCGGCTTGGCTCGGGTGCGGTCGTGTTGATCGCGGATATCGACGGCAAGGTGGCCGTGGCCGCAGGTGTCACCGATGATCTGACTGACCGTGTTTCCGCCGTTGACCTGGTGCGCGCGGCCGTGGAACAGGTCGGCGGCAAGGGCGGCGGCGGCCGTGCCGATTTCGCGCAAGGCGGGGGCAGGGATATCGGCGGCGCGGACGCTGCCATTGCCGCCGCAGAAACCATTCTCAAGGGAGTTTGAATGATGCCCGGAGCTTACTGGATCGCCCATGTGACCGTCACCGACGAGACGGCCTACATGAAATACGCCGCCCTCGCGACCGAGGCCATCCAGGCCCATGGCGGCACCTTTCTGGCCCGTGGCGGCCAGGCCATCCAGAAGGAAGGCCGCGCCCATCCCCGCAATGTCGTGGCGCGGTTTCCGTCGCTGGAGGCCGCGAATGCCTGCTATGAAAGCGACACCTATCAAGAAGCCATCAGCCACGCGCGCGGCGCATCCGAACGCGACCTGGTGCTGGTCGAGGCGCTGGATTGATCAGACCGGCAGCGCGGTCTGGTCCTTCAGTTCTTCCATGACGAAACTGGCCGCGACGTCGCGCAATTCCACCTTCTGGATCAGGCGCTGGTACAGGCGATCGTAATCGGCCACGCTGGCCACCTGCGCGCGGATCAGGTAATCCAGATCGCCGGTCATCCGGTAGACCCCGAGGATTTCGGGCATCGTGTCGACGGCACGCGCGAACTGGGTCAACCAGTTGGCGCTGTGCTGTGGTGCGCGCAACTGGATGAACACCATGAGCCCGAGGCCCACGGCGTCCGGATCCACCAAGACAACCCGTCGCCGGATGACGCCGCGATCCTCCATCGCCTTGATCCGGCGCCAGCATGCGTTGCGTGACAGCCCGATTTCAGCACCCAGGTCTTCCAGGGAACGCCCTGCGTCCCGTTGAAGGGCGTGCAGGATTCGGCGGTCGAATTGATCCAGTGTTTCCATTCGATTAGATTTATTGGGAAAATTTCCCAATATCAATCCAGGCGATGAAGGAATTGGGAAAACATCCCGCCGCAATCCGACCAATCATGTCTCATGCAGGCCAACAGGAGACGCCACAGATGATTGACCGGATCTTTCTTTCTCATCCCCGCAAGGTCGAAGAAAGCTATTTTGAACATGCAGCATTCGCGGCCCGGTTTTCAGGTCGGTTGTTGCTTGCCGCCGGTGCTGCGGCGGTTCATGCCGTGATCCCCTGCCTGTTCGAAAAAACCGCCAGCCGGATCACCGCCGACCTCTATGCGATGACCCACAATCGCGGACAATGACCGCTGATGCGCGCTGGCGTTATCCCGCCAGCGCCTTGTTCAGGTTCTCTTCGATCTTTTCGAGGAACCCGATGGTCGTCAGCCATTTCTGATCGGGCCCGACCAGCAGCGCCAGGTCCTTGGTCATGAACCCGGCCTCAACGGTCTCGACGATCACCCGTTCCAGGGTTTCGGCGAAGTGCTTCAGCGGCGCGTTGTCATCCAGCTTGGCGCGATGCTTGAGCGCACCGGTCCAGGCATAGATCGACGCGATGGAGTTGGTCGAGGTGGCCTCGCCCTTCTGATGCTGGCGGTAATGGCGCGTCACGGTACCGTGGGCGGCCTCGGCCTCGACGATCTTGCCATCGGGGGTCATCAACTGGCTGGTCATCAGGCCAAGCGAGCCAAACCCCTGCGCGACGGTATCGGATTGCACGTCGCCGTCATAATTCTTGCACGCCCAGACGAATTTGCCCGACCATTTCATGGCCGAGGCCACCATGTCGTCGATCAACCGGTGTTCGTACCAGATGCCGGCCTTTTCGAACCGGTCCTTGAACTCTTCGTCGAAAATACGTTGAAAAATCAGCATGAACTGACCGTCATACTGTTTGAGGATCGTGTTCTTGGTCGACAGATAGACGGGCCAGCCGATGTTCAGGCCGTAGTTGAACGAGGCGCGGGCGAAATCCTCGATGCTCTGGTCGAGGTTGTACATGCCCATGTAGACGCCCGAGGACGGGGCATCGTAGACCTCCCGTTCGATGACGGTGCCATCGGTGCCCACGAATTTCATCGTCAGCTTGCCCGGCCCCGGGAATTTCATGTCGGTGGCCTTGTACTGATCGCCAAAGGCATGGCGGCCGATCACGATGGGCGATGTCCAGCCCGGCACGAGGCGCGGCACGTTCTTGCAGATGATGGGCGCGCGAAACACCACGCCGCCCAGGATGTTGCGAATCGTTCCATTCGGGCTGCGCCACATCTTCTTGAGGCCGAATTCCTCGACACGCGCCTCGTCGGGCGTGATGGTGGCGCATTTGACCGCGACGCCCACTTCCTTGGTCTTTTCGGCCGCGTCGATGGTGATCTGATCTTCGGTGCGGTCGCGTTCCTCGATCCCCAGATCGTAATACAGCAGGTCCACGTCCAGATAGGGCAGGATCAGCTTGTCCTTGATGAACGCCCACATGATGCGGGTCATCTCGTCGCCATCCATCTCGACGATGGGGTTTTCGACCTTGATCTTGGACATGCGCCTGCGCCCTGTGTTCTTGCGGGAGGTTTACCGTAAACGATCTACCGGAAGGGGCCCTGTCCCGAAACCCGAAGCGGCCGACCGGTGTGGCGACGCGGTGTCGCGGGGCGCGTCAGGGGTTTGGCGCGTCCAGTTTTGCCAGCCTGTCTTTGAGCATCTTGCGCGCGCGCGCCTCGGCCATGCGCACCCGCACGGCGGTGCGGAACAGCTCTTCGGTGGTGGGTGAGGATGCGCCAAGCGTTTGCGCGATCAATTCCGGCAGCCGGTCATCGTCAAGCTTTTCGGCGGCCTCGATGACCTCTTGGGCCAGTTTGTCCGCCAGCTCTTCATAGATGCTCATCGGGGTTGGTTACCTCGTGGTCTCCGTCAGACGACGTTTGACGTAGGTCTGAACGCTGTCAATCATCGGATCCATGTAGGGATCCTCAAAGAAATGGCCCGCGCCCTCCATCTCCTGGTGGGTGATGGTGATGCCTTTCTGTTCGTGCAGCTTGTCGACCAGGATGCGGGTATCTTGCGGCTTTGCCACGCGGTCGGCCGATCCGTTGATCACCAGACCCGATGCCGGACAGGGCGCAAGGAAGGAAAAATCATACATGTTGGCGGGCGGGCTGACCGAGATGAAGCCCGTGATCTCGGGCCGACGCATCAACAGCTGCATGCCGATCCACGCACCAAAGCTGAACCCTGCAACCCAGCAGTGTTTCGAATTTGGGTTCATCGATTGCAGGTAATCCAGCGCCGAGGCCGCATCCGAAAGCTCGCCAATGCCCTGGTCGTATTCACCCTGGCTGCGCCCCACGCCGCGAAAGTTGAAGCGCAGAACCGTGAAGCCCATGTTGTGAAACGCGTAATGCAGGTTGTAGACCACGCGGTTGTTCATCGTGCCCCCGAACTGGGGATGGGGATGCAGGATGATCGCGATGGGCGCGTCCTTTGCCTTTTGAGGGTGGTAACGGCCTTCAAGCCGGCCTTCGGGGCCGGGAAAAATCACCTCGGGCATCCATGTCTCCTTCCGGGGTTCGGGGTTGGCGGCGGCTTGACGGCTCGCGCGGTGCTACCTAGAACCATTCCAAGTTTTCCCGATGCTCGTTTTGCGGCAGGGGGTCCGTTTCGCAGTTAAGCCTGCGATGCGGAAAGGTCAATCATTGCAAGGCGACGATCGAGCCGGGAGGGTCCGCAGTGAAGCTGAGCACAAAAGGGCGGTATGCGATGGTGGCCATGGCCGATCTGGCCCTGCAGCCCCCTGCCGGTCTGACGTCATTGTCGGAGTTGGCCGCGCGCCAGCAGATTTCGCTGACCTACCTGGAACAATTGTTCGTCAAGCTGCGGCGCGCCGGACTGGTGACATCGGTGCGCGGCCCCGGCGGCGGCTACCGGCTGGCGCGCAGTCCGTCCGAGATCCGCGTGGTCGATATCTTCGCGGCCGTCGACGAAACCGTTTCGGCGCTGCATACCGGGGCAGGGGCCTCGGGGGCCGTGTCCGGCAGCCGTGCGCAAAGCATGACCAATCGCCTGTGGGAATCGATGAGCGCGCATGTCTACGTCTTCTTGCACCAGACGCGGCTGTCGGATGTGGTCGACAACGAGCTGACGCCCTGTCCCGCCGTGCCCAACCTGTTCGAAGTGGTGGACGAGGCATGACGGCAAGCCGGGGCGCACCGGCGCCAACCGTAGCTGTCGTGACGGCACGTCCGTGATGGCGCGCGTCTATCTTGACCATAACGCAACGGCACCGCTGCGGCACGAGGCTCGGGACGCGATGATCGCGGCCATGGATGTGGCGGGCAACCCGTCCTCGGTCCATGCAGAGGGGCGCGCGGCAAAGGGCCTGATGGAACGCGCCCGCGCCGACCTGGCGCAAGCGCTTGGCGCGCAGGCTGCGGACATCGTCTTTGTCTCTGGTGCGACCGAAGGTGCGGCGCTTGCGCTGGAAGGGCGCGACCTGCACGGATCAGGCATCGAACATGACGCGGTGCGCGCGTGGGTGCAGGGCGATCTGGCCGTCGCGAAAGATGGGCGTGTCACCGTCACGGATCCGGCGTCCAGCACGTTGCAATTGGCGAATTCGGAAACCGGCATCGTGCAAGACCTTCCCGAAGGTCTGGCCGTCAGCGACTGGACGCAAGGGTTCGGCAAGATTCCCGTGGCCTTTGACTGGTCCGGGATCGATATGATCCTGGTCTCGGCCCACAAGATCGGCGGGCCAAAGGGAATCGGCGCGCTGGTCTTGCGGCGCGGACTGGACGTGGCCGCGCGCATCCGGGGCGGCGGGCAGGAAATGGGTCGCAGGTCCGGGACCGAGAACCTGATCGGGATTGCAGGATTTGGCGCGGCGGCCCGCGCCGCCACACGAGATCTGGAACAAGGTGTCTGGGATCGGGTGGACAAACTTAGAAATATTCTAGAAAAGACTCTGGAAGCCGGCACAAAAGGGACTATTTTTGTCGGGAAAGGAATCGGGGCCGATACGCCGACACGTCTGCCCAATACGATGTGCCTGGTTACCCCCGGCTGGAAGGGGGAAACCCAGGTGATGCAGATGGATCTTGCGGGCTTTGCCGTCTCGGCGGGGTCGGCGTGTTCCTCGGGCAAGGTAAAGGCCAGTTCGGTCCTGACCGCGATGGGGTTCAGCGAAGCGGATGCGTCTTGTGCGCTGCGTGTCTCGCTAGGGCCCGAAACAACCGAAGCCGAGGTCGTGGCATTCGCCGAGGCCTGGCTTGCCGCCTACGACCGCTTCCAGGCACGCGGTCGCTGACAGATCAGGGACGCCGCGCGCGTTCCAAGGACATTCAGCCGGGTCCCCCGGCATGACGGAGGTAGATGATGACCGCACTCGATACGGACACCCCAGAGGTTCAGGTCAAGGAAGGCGTGGATCAGGAAACTGTCGATGCCGTTCAGGCGGTTGGCGGCAAGTACAAATACGGTTGGAACACCGAGATCGAGATGGATTACGCGCCCAAGGGCGTGAACGAGGATATCGTCCGGCTGATTTCGGAAAAGAACGGCGAACCCGAATGGATGACCGACTGGCGTCTGCAGGCGTTCAAGCGCTGGAAGCAGATGGAAGAGCCGACCTGGGCGATGGTGGACTATCCGCCCATCGACTACCAGGATCAGTATTTCTATGCCCGTCCCAAAAGCATGGCGGAAAAGCCCAAATCGCTTGATGATGTCGACCCGGCGCTTTTGGAAACCTACAAGAAACTGGGGATCCCGCTGAAGGAACAGATGATCCTTGCCGGCGTCGAGGGCGCGGAAAACATGCCAGCCGAGGGCCGCAAGGTGGCCGTGGACGCCGTGTTCGACAGCGTATCGGTGGGCACGACGTTCCAGGCCGAACTGAAAAAGGCCGGCGTGATCTTTTGCTCGATCTCCGAGGCGATCAAGGACCACCCCGAATTGGTCAAGAAATACCTCGGCTCGGTCGTGCCGATCACCGACAACTATTTCGCCACCCTCAATTCGGCCGTCTTCTCGGATGGCTCCTTCGTCTACATCCCGCCGGGCGTGCGCTGCCCGATGGAGCTGTCGACCTATTTCCGCATCAATGCCGAAAATACCGGCCAATTCGAACGCACGCTGATCATCGCCGACAAGGGCAGCTACGTGTCCTATCTCGAGGGCTGCACCGCGCCGATGCGCGACACTCACCAGTTGCACGCCGCGGTGGTGGAACTGGTCGCACTCGACGATGCCGAGATCAAGTATTCGACCGTGCAGAACTGGTATCCGGGCGATGAAAACGGCAAGGGCGGTATTTACAACTTCGTGACCAAGCGCGCCGATTGCCGGGGCGACCGGTCAAAGGTGATGTGGACGCAGGTGGAAACCGGATCGGCCATCACCTGGAAATACCCGTCTTGCATCCTGCGCGGCGATGACAGCCAGGGCGAGTTCTATTCCATCGCCATCGCCAACAACGCACAGCAGGCCGATACCGGCACCAAGATGATCCACCTGGGCAAGCGCACCAAGTCGCGGATCGTGTCCAAGGGGATCAGCGCGGGCCGCGCGCAGAATACCTATCGCGGGCTGGTGTCCATGCACCCCAAGGCCAAGGACAGCCGCAACTATACCCAGTGCGACAGCCTTTTGATCGGCGACAAGTGCGGGGCGCATACGGTCCCCTATATCGAGGTCAAGAACAACTCGTCCCGCGTGGAGCACGAGGCCACGACATCCAAGGTGGATGACGACCAGATGTTCTATTGCCAGTCGCGGGGCATGGGTGAGGAAGAGGCGGTCGCGCTGATCGTGAACGGCTTCGCCCGCGAGGTGTTGCAGGCCCTGCCGATGGAGTTCGCCATGGAGGCGCAGCAGTTGGTTGCGATCTCATTGGAAGGATCGGTGGGGTAGGATGCGGCCGGACCGCAGATATCCCAGCCGCCCTTGATCCCGGACAGGAGCCTTCAGATGATCGTTACCACCACACCCTCCGTCGAGGGCAGCCAGATCACCGACTATCACGGCATCGTCGTGGGCGAGGCCATTCTTGGCGCCAACGTGTTCCGCGATCTGTTCGCCGGCATCACGGATATCATTGGCGGCCGGTCCGGGGCCTATGAACAGGAACTGGGCAAGGCGCGCGAGGTGGCCCTGTCCGAGATGGAGGACCGCGCCCGCGCCATGGGGGCGACCGCCGTCGTGGGCGTCGATCTCGATTACGAGGTCATCAACAACATGCTGATGGTGTCGGCCTCCGGCACTGCAGTCACGCTTGGCTGACGGATCCGAACAAACCAAGCCAATCCCGTATCCGCGGCCCTGTCGCCGCGTCACTGACGAGCAAGAGGAATGAACATGCTGAGCATCAAGAACCTGCACGTGAAGCTGGAAGAAGAGGACAAGCAGATCCTCAAGGGTGTTGATCTGGAGATCGAGCCTGGCAAGGTCCACGCGATCATGGGGCCCAACGGGTCGGGCAAATCCACGCTCAGCTATGTCCTGTCGGGCCGCGATGGCTACGAGGTGACCGACGGCAACGCGACGCTGGACGGCGAGGATTTGCTTGAGATGGACCCCGAGGAGCGCGCCGCCGCCGGCCTGTTCCTGGCGTTTCAGTACCCGGTCGAAATTCCCGGCGTGGGCAACATGACCTTTCTGCGCACCGCGGTGAACGCACAGCGCAAGAGCCGCGGCGAAGAGGAAATGAGCGCGGGCGATTTCCTGAAACTTGTGCGCGAAAAGGCCAAGGCGCTGAAGATCGACGCGGATATGTTGAAGCGTCCGGTCAATGTCGGCTTTTCCGGCGGCGAGAAAAAGCGTAATGAAATCCTTCAGATGGCCATGCTCGAACCCAAGATGTGCATCCTGGATGAAACCGATTCAGGCCTGGATGTCGACGCGATGAAACTGGTGTCGGACGGCGTGAACGCGCTGCGCGACGCCGGGCGGAGCTTTCTTGTGATCACCCATTACCAGCGCCTGCTCGATCACATCAAACCCGATTTCGTGCACATCATGGCCGATGGCCGCATCATCAAGACCGGCGGACCGGAACTGGCGCTCGAGGTTGAGAACAACGGCTACGCCGATATCCTGGGGGAGACCGCGTAATGGCCAACCCGCAGGCAAAACAGACCCTGACCGAGGCGCGGCTTGACGGGTTGAGCATGCCCGGCGGTGCGTCCTGGGCGGTCGAGGCGCGCAAGGCCGCGCTGGCGCGTGTTCGGGGGGGCGGCCTGCCGACCCGGCGGGACGAATACTGGAAATATACCGATCCCTCCAGCCTGACGCAGGCCGTGGCCCAACGGGCGGCCCTGTTTCATGCAGGCGATGAAATGCCCATTTTCGACGGGCTCGACCGGCTGAGGATCGTGTTCGTTGATGGGGTCTTCGACGCCGAGGCTTCCGATGATCTGGCCCTTGACGGGGTCGAGATCGAGCGTTTGTCAGACGCGCTGCAAAAAGACATTCACTGGGCGCGCGATCTGTACGGCATGCTTGAGACACGCGGACAGACTCCTGTTTCGCGTCCGCTGGCGGCTCTGAACACCGCCTTCGCGACCGACGGTGTGGTGATCCGTGTCACGGGCACACCATCGCGCCCCATCAGCCTGACATACCTGCATAATTCGGAGACCTCGGACGCCATTTTGCACCACCTGGTCCGCGTCGAACAAGGGGCGGAGGTCACGATCCTTGAAAACGGGCCGGCGGCCGCGCGGTTCAACAAGTGCATGGAAATCAGCGTGGCAGACCATGCCGGGTTCCATCATGTGCGGGCACAGGGCCGCGACCATGAACGCCGCGCCGCCACGCATATGTTCGCCCAACTGGGCGAAGAAAGCGCCTACAAGTCGTTCACCCTGACCGCCAACGGTGTGATGACGCGCAATGAACATGTGATCGAACTGACCGGCGACAATGCCAGTGCCCATGTGGCGGGCGCGGCCATGGGGGATGGCAAGAAGGCTCCGTTCCACCATGACGACACGGTGTTCGTGACCCATGACGCGGTGAACTGCGAAAGCCGGCAGGTCTTCAAGAAGGTTCTGCGCAACGGGGCCGAGGGGGTGTTTCAGGGCAAGATCCTGGTAAAGCCCGGTGCCCAGAAAACCGATGGTTACCAGATCAGCCAGTCCTTGCTGCTGGATGACGATTCGATCTCTCTTGCCAAGCCGGAGCTCGAGATCTACGCCGACGATGTCATCTGCTCGCACGGGTCCACCACGGGCGCGATCGATGAAACGGCGCTGTTTTACCTGCGGTCACGCGGGGTGCCGACCGAGATTGCCACCGATCTGCTGGTGCTGGCGTTCCTGGATGAGGCCATTCAGGAAATCGCCGACGACCGTTTGGCCGATGATATCCGCCTGCGGCTGCAACAATGGCTGGAGCGGCACAGGCAGGGCTGACACCGCATGAGCGTTGTAAAAGATATCGCGGCCTCCTGGCGCAGACCCGGTGTGGTCATGCGGCGGCACCTGGCTGCTGGCCGTCGGGAAGATCGCGCGATCATGTTCCTGATGTTGGCCTGCGGCCTGATCTTTGTGGCGCAATGGCCGATCATCTCGCGCGAGGCTGCCCTCGCCCCAGACGGCCCGCCGCTGGAAGCGCGCCTTGCGATCACATTCTTTGCCTGGCTCATGGTCTGGCCCATAGGGTTTTATGCCCTGGGCGGGCTCAGCCACCTGATCGCGCGGGCGATCGGCGGCAAGGGCACGTGGTATACCGCACGGTTGGCGCTGTTCTGGGCGTTGCTGGCCTCGACGCCGGCATGGCTTTTCTACGGGCTTGTCGCCGGGTTCATTGGGCCCGGACCGGCACAACAGGGGGTGGGGGCGCTGCTTTTGATCGCGTTCCTGTCGATCTGGGGGCTGTCGCTGCGAGAGGCCGAACGTGCGCCGGAGGCAGGGTATGAGTGATCTGTTGAACATCGGCTACCTGCTGCGCCTGGCCCGCGAAACGGTATCGGACCCCAAGGGCGGCGCCCGTGAGGTGATGGACCTGCACCTGTCGCGTCAGGCGCTGATCTTGATGTTCGCCATCGTCGTCGTGCTGTCGCTGATCCTGGGCGAAATCGTCGCGCTGATGGCGCAACTGCCCACGGGCGGCGATGTGGCCTTTGCGTTCCGCTCGCCGCTGGTGCTTGGATTGTTGCAGGGCGTGTTCTTGTTGGTGACGGCCTATGCGATGACATTTGTCGGCCGCCTCTTCGGCGGCGTGGGCAGTTTCAACGGGGCTTTGGCGCTGGTGGTCTGGCTTCAGTTCATCTTCATCTGCATACAGATCGTGCAGATCGGTGCCCTGCTGCTGATCCCGCCGGTGGCCGGTCTGATCACCATACTGGCGCTTGGTCTGTTCTTCTGGCTGCTTGTGAATTTCATTGCCGCATTGCACGGCTTCACCTCGACGGGGATGGTCTTTGTCATGACCATCGTGTCGAGCATCGTGATCTTGTTTTTACTGGGCCTGGTTCTCACCATGCTTGGGCTAAGCACTGACCTCCAAGGGTTCTGAATGACCTATGATATCGAAAAGATCCGCGCCGATTTCCCTATTCTGGGGCGTCAGGTAAACGGCAAGCCGCTGGTATACCTGGACAATGGCGCCTCGGCCCAGAAGCCGCAGGTGGTGATCGACGCGATCACGCAGGCCTATTCGATGGAATATGCCAACGTGCATCGCGGCCTGCATTTCCTGTCGAACCTGGCGACCGAGAAATATGAAAACGTGCGCGGCACCATCGCGCGGTTTCTGGGCGTCAAGGATGAGCACGAGATCGTTTTCACCTCGGGCACGACCGAGGGAATCAACCTGGTGGCCTATGGATGGGCAATGCCGCGCCTGGAAGCCGGCGACGAGATCTTGCTGACGGTGGCCGAACACCACGCCAATATCGTGCCATGGCATTTTCTGCGCGAACGTCAGGGCGTGGTGTTGAAATGGGTGGATGTCGACAGCAATGGCGATCTTGATCCGCAAGCGATGATCGACGCCATAGGCCCCCGGACGCGGCTGGTCGCGATGACCCACATGTCGAACGTACTTGGCACCGTTTTCGACGTGAAACCGGTGATCGAGGCGGCCCATGCCAAAG
>CAYWTM010000037.1:0-27064 GCA_964460185.1 uncultured Roseicyclus sp.
CACTTGCGATGCGTCACGGGCGCGGCTGATCCAAGGACTGGCCTGCCCTGCAACGAAAATGCCCCGGCGCGGACAGGCAGCCGGGGCATTATCCAGGTCGAAACGGCGCCTTGGGTCAGTGCAACTGGCGTTCCACGTCACCGATTGCCGCATCGATCAACTTGTTGGCATCGGCCGCTGCCATATTCTTGGCGATGCTTTCGGCCGCGGCGGCGACTGCCACCTCGATCGCGCGATCGCGCACTGCTCTGACGGCCTTCTGCTCGGCGCTGCCGATCTGATCTTCGGCAGCCTGCAGGCGGCGCGCGATGGATTTCTCCAGATCGGCTTTTGCCTTTTCGGCCGCCGCTTCGGCGTCGGCACGGGCTTGCGTCACGATGCGTTGCGACTGTTCGGTCACTTCACGCTGCTTGCGCTCGTACGACGCCAACAGCGTCTGTGCTTCCTCGCGCAGGGCGCGGGCTTCGTCCAGGTCGGCCTTGATACCTTCGGCGCGCTTGTCCAGCAACCCGGCCAACATCGACGGCACGTTGAAGTAGAACAGGACCGCAAGGAACAAAAGGAAGCCGATCAGCACCACGTAGTCGGTGTTGAAGAACGACGTGAAGTCGTAGTAGCTGCCCTCGCCTGCGGCCAAGGCGGGCGCCGCGGTGAAGATCGCGGGAAGTGCGATGAGTTTCCGCATGGTCTTACCCCCTGACCCGAGCTGTGACGGCCTGCGCGATGGTGTCCGCATCGACGGTCTGACCGGGGGCGATGGCCCCCACGATCGCACCGGCCACGTCACGCGCAACCTCTTCGACGCTGTCCATGGCGCCTGCCTGGATCTCGGCGATCCGGGTTTCGCTTTCGGCGGCCTTGGCCGAAATCTCGGCGTCGGCCTTCGCGATGGCCTCGTTCAGCTGACCCTGGATCACGCCACGGGTTTCCTCGGCGATTTTCTGGGCCTCGGCGCGGGCATCGGCCAGCGCCTTGTTGTAAGCGTCTTCCGCCTCGACCGCCTGACGCTTCAGATCCTCGGCCGCGGCCAGGTCGTTGGTCAGGGTGCCCTGGCGCTCGGCCAGAACGGACGCGATCCGCGGCAACGCCACGCGGCTTAGAATGAAATAGATCGCAAGCAGGGTGACCACGAGCCAGAAGATCTGGTTCGGGAACGTGGCGAAATCCAGCTGCGGCATGCCCGGCCCCGCGCCATGCGCGGCGTCACCTGCGCTGTATGTGGCCTCTTCTGCCATGGGTGTCCTCCTGAAACCGGGTACATCGGAACCCCTGGCTGGCAGGGGCCCCGAACGTAAGGATGGTTCTTCGCGTCTGGTGTTTTAGACAGCGAACATCAGCAGCAGCGCGACGAGGAAGGCGAAGATGCCCAGAGCCTCGGCGAACGCGATGCCGATGAAGAGAGTTGCGGTCTGGCCGGCAGCCGCAGAGGGGTTGCGCAGGGCACCGGCGAGGAAGTTGCCAGCAACGTGGCCCACACCGATTGCAGCGGCGCCGGAACCGATTGCGGCCAGGCCTGCGCCGATGAATTGACCCATTTGTGCGATATCGCCTTCCATGATGGTATCTCCTTACGTTGGAAGTTCTAGAATTCAGGACCGGTCAGGTGCGCCCGTCGGGACGCCCCGTCGCCGTCAGTGATGCGGATGAAGCGCGTCCTTGAGATAGACGCAGGTGAGAATGGTGAAGACGTAGGCCTGAATGGCCGACACCAGCACCTCGAGCGCGTAGATCGCAACGATGCCAAGGATCGGTGCAACGGCGGCAAGTCCAAGAGCGCTGGCAAAGCCCGCGAAGACCTTGAGAACCGCGTGACCCGCCATGACGTTGCCCGCCAGACGAATGGAGTGGCTGACCGGACGCACGAAGTACGAGATCAGTTCGATGATCGCCAGGATCGGGCGCAGCGCCAGCGGTGCCGAAGACACCCAGAACAGGCTCAGGAAACCGGCACCGTTCTTGACGAAACCCAAGATCGTCACCGTCAGGAACACGCCCATCGCCAGCACGATGGTCACCGCGATATGCGACGTCGTCGTGAAGCTTCGCGGGATCAGGCCCAGGAAGTTGGCGAACAGGATGAACAGGAACACCGTGAAGATGTAAGGGAAATACGGCAGCGCGTCCTTGCCGGCCACATCTTCCACCATCTTGCGCACGAAGCCGTAGACCAGTTCGGCCATCGATTGGGCGCGGGTCGGAACGACAGCGCGCCCCTTGGTGCCCATGACCATCAGCGCGGTGATCGCGGCGATCGCAAGGGCCATCCACAAGGTCGCGTTGGTGGGCGTGTACCATTCGATCGAGCCAGCGCCGAACAACGGCTTGATCTCGAACTGGTCCATCGGGTGGATCGACAGGTAGTTGCCGTCCGAAGGCACGTAATCGTCGACATAGCCGATGAAGAACAGAACCGCGGCAATCGCGATCAGGACGAATGCGATCATGCGTCCGTTGCCCTTGGGTGCGTCTGAGGTGTTGGTGCTCTCGCTTGCCACGCCTTTGTCCCTTCTCAGTCCTCTGGAGCGGCGGGCTTCGCCGCCTCCATGTTCTTTCGCTGGATTTCGTTGGCGGATCGGATCATCGTTTTGATCCCGGCCACGAAACCCAAAATAACAAACACGACCATCAGCCACGGTGTGGTGCCAAACACTGCATCCAGACCAAAGCCTATGCCGAAACCGATGCCCAGACCGGCCACCAGCTCTATCACCATCCGCCAGGCAAGATGTGCCTGGGAATAATGCTCTTCCATGTGGGGTCTGGCCGCCTCGTGCATGCCCTTGGCCGCAGCGATCCGGGCCTCCAGAGCCTTCAAGCGCTCTTCGTCGGTCTGGCCAGTCATGACTGCGACACCCCCTTAGGAAGTCGGGCGGACGCTATGCCGGGCACGCCACAGAGTCAACGCACGCTGCGCGCCTGAAAAATCCTCCTAATATCATGATTTCACGAAGTTTTATTCAGGTGCGACAAATGCTACAACGCCGGTGGATCACGCCACTGCCCCGCAATACCGCAATTTGGC
Organism: uncultured Roseicyclus sp.; assembly: GCA_964460185.1. GTDB lineage: Bacteria > Pseudomonadota > Alphaproteobacteria > Rhodobacterales > Rhodobacteraceae > JAVJPJ01. The sequence continues at coordinate 3,023 of CAYWTM010000037.1, forward strand.
ATATTCAACCAATCGGTTGACGATTGCGCGGGCACACGGCAAGCACCTGCCATGTCCACGGAACTCGACACCATCTTTGCAGCCCTCGCCGATCCGACGCGGCGGCGGATCCTGTCGATGCTCCTGGAAGACGACATGGCCGTTACCGACGTGGCCGAGCCGTTCGAGATGTCGCTGGCCGCGATCTCCAAGCATCTGGCGATCCTGGCGACCGCCGGCTTGATCACGCAAGAAAAGCGGGGGCGGGTAAAGTGGTGCAAACTGGAGCCTGACGCGATGCGCGGCGCAAGCGTCTGGATGCAGGGGTTCGGGCAGTTCGATCCGGTGAACCTGGACGACCTGGAGACCTGGCTTCGGCAGATCGGCCTGTCTGGCGACGATACCACGCCCTCGGCCTGACGCGGCATCGGGCTATCGGGGTGCGCGCGGCATTCAATCCTTGAGCAACAAGATCAGTGCCGCGATGGTCAGCCCGACACCGGCCAACACGAACAACGGCGGCAGCGGCTGGCCAAGCGCCATTTCCCAGATCAACACCCATGACGGGGTCAGGTATGTGTAGGCCATGACCTTGGACGACGGCAGGCGCATGGTGGCAAACTGCGTCAGGAAAACGGTCAGCGCCGACGCGATGACGGCGACATAGCCCAGCGTGAGCCAGACCAGCGGGCGCAGCGCGCCCCAATCCGTCGCCACCAGGTCGCCCCAGCCATACACGCCAATGATCAATGCCGTGGCCGCCAGCGTCCAGAAGGTGAACACCAGCAGAGGTTCCCCCCGGTTCAGCTTGCGCACCATCGGCGTATAGGCCGCATGCGCCACGCAGCCCCAGAAATAGATCGCCTCGCCCACCCCCACCTCGAAGGCCAGAAAGGCCGAGATATCAGCGCGAAAGATCACCCACAAGGCACCCATGGCCCCCAGCATCAGCGCCAGGGCGATCCGCCCGCCCATGCGTTGACGCAGCAAGAGCCAGCCGAACCCGGCGCTCAGCACCGGGGTCAGGGTAAAGACGGCGGCCGCCGATACCGGAGGGGCCGTTTTCAGGCCCTCGAACATGGATACGAAATATATGGCAAACAGCGCGCCCAGAATGCCGTAGCGCCATGGCGCGACCAGGGCCGATACCGCCGCGCCCACGCCGCCACGCAGGACGATCAGGATCCCCATCAATGTCGCAGCAGTGGCAAACCGCACGGCGTTCAGCGCCGCGGGCGCAATTTCGTTCGCCACCTGGGCACCCAGCGAAAAGGAACCGGCAACCAGGGCGGAAAAGGCCAGCATGGCCAGATGGCCTTGCCGTCCGCTTGGGTTCGGGGCCTGTGCCGCGTGGATCACTGTGCCGAAACCGGCCAGGTCTTTACCTGTTCCTTGAGAAACCGGACAAAAGTCTGAACCTTTGCCGTGCGGTGCAGGTCCATATGGGTAACCAGCCAGATCTTGGCGGACCAATCCTCCAGTGGCGGCAGAACCTCGACCAGGTCTTCGGTGCCCTGGTGATCCCAGCCGGCCACGAACCCGATGCCGATGCCCGCCAGGGCCGCCTCCTTGATGGCCGACATCGATGTGGCCCGGAAATAGATCGAACTCAGCGGAACATTTTCGTTGAGCCAGCGGAAATAAGGCGCGCGCGGCGTGTCTTCGGTGGCGCCGATGAAACGGTGCTCTTCGACACCCTTGTCGGCAAGGGTGCCGTATTGTTCGACATACTCGCGGCTCGCGACCAGCCGCAGGGTCTGGTTGAAGAATGGCTGCACGATATTGTCCGGCTGATCAGGCAGCTTGCCCGCCCTGATCGCGACATGGGCTTCGCCATATTCGAGGCGAAACAGCCGCGCATCGGTCACCAGTCGCACCCTGAGATCCGTATGCCGTTTCTGAAAGATCGCGATAGAGGGCACCAGCAGCGGGCTGAGCGAGTCCAGCGAGGTCACGATGAGTTCCCCCGTCACCTCGTCGCCGCGGCCCTTTATGCGGCCCGCAAGTTGCGTGAACTGATCATCGGCCTGACCAGCAACATTCAGCAGATCCTGCCCGGCTTCGGTCGCCGTGTAGCCGCGTGCATGGCGCTGGAAAAGCTTGGCGCCAAGGCGGGCTTCGAGGGCGTCGATGTGACGGATCACCGTCGCGTGGTGCACGCCCAATTGATCGGCCGCACCAGACACCGTCCCCACACGCGCCACCTGAAAGGCCGTTCGGATCTCATCCCAATGGTCAAAGGACATTTCTGTGCACTCCTACACATAACGGCTTCACTTTGGGCAGATTGTGTTTGTTTTCGCAAGAACCAATCTTTGTCGGACAACAAAATCCTCCTCTCCCCGAACAGGACCCGAACCATGACACATGCTATCCTGCGCATCGACGCTTCTGCCCGCCGCACCGGCTCGGTCTCTCGTGACCTTGCGGACAAGATCATCGCCCGTTTCGGCGACGACATCACCGTCACTACCCGCGACCTGGCCAATGGTCTGCCGTTGATCGACGAAGAATGGGTGGGCGCGAATTTCACCCCTGCGGACGCCCGCTCGGATGACCAAAAGGCAAAGCTTGCCCTGTCCGACGACCTGGTCGCGGAACTGAAGGCCGCCGATACGATCGTCATCGGCCTGCCGATCTACAATTTCGGTGTGCCCGCAGCCCTCAAGGCCTGGGTAGACCAGGTGGCCCGCGCCGGCGTGACCTTCCAGTATTCGGAATACGGCCCCAAAGGGCTGCTGGACGGAAAGCGCGCGATCGTGGTCGTCGCCTCGGGCGGCACCGAAGCCGGTTCCGACATCGACTTTGCCACCGGCTACATCCGGCACGTCCTGGCCTTCATCGGGATCACCGAGGTCGATTTCGTCGCCGCCGATCGCATGATGATCGACGCTGACGCAACGCTGAAATCCGCGAATGCGCAGGTCGAAGCCCTGACGATCGCGGCCTGATCGCCGCACCCGGACCAGATCCCGAAAACAGCCCCCGGCCCCATGGCCGGGGGCTGTTTTCGGTCCGGCATCACGCATTTCTGAACGGCCAGACACTGCGCGCGGGAACACCGGTTGTGCTATCCTTGCTTCATGCTCAAGATCGCCTTTGCACTTGCACTGCTGCCATTGAACGCCGCGGCGCAAAGCTGTGTCGTGGATTTCACGATCCGCGTGACGCAGGGCGTGGGCCCGATCACCCCCGGACAAGAGATCTCCGGGCAGGCGGACTACACGCCCAACGGTCGCAGTTTCCGCCAGGAAGGCGGATCGACGGCCCATTTTGCGAGCGGTGAAATGCGGCTTGGCGACACTATTCGGGGCCCAATCTGGACCCTTGTCACCACATCGCGCGGCCATGCGGCAGACCTGGTCGCGATCTATGCCCGCCAGGTCGAAGGTTTTGATTTTGCCGGCCAGTCCTACCGTGGTCCGATGGTCATATCATTGTTTGGCGTCCCCGGCGCCCGTCCAGACACCGCCCCTCCCACAACCCAGGAGGAATGGGACAGAATGGATGTGCGCCGCGCGTTCGCGTTGCATAGCGATGGCATGGACATGTTGGCCGGCACCATTACGCAGTTGACCGCGACCTGCAGTCGAGCCCGGAATTGACAGCGCCCGTGAATCCGCCTAGACGGCCCTCCTAATAACCGGAAAGCGCCAGCTTCCCGGTCCGGCGCGTGTCGCAGGATCGCCCCCCGTCAGCGAGGTTTCGCCCACGGGGGCCTTGGTGCATTTCCGCAGGCCCCTTACCTATCGGGGCAACCGAGACCGACGAAGGGGGCCCGTGCCCGATGTTTGAAAACCTGTCCGAACGCCTGTCTGGCGTCTTTGACCGCCTCACCAAGCAAGGCGCCCTGTCAGAGGATGACGTGCGCACCGCCATGCGAGAGGTGCGCGTGGCCCTTCTTGAGGCCGATGTCTCCTTGCCCGTGGCGCGCGATTTCATCAAGGCGGTCGAGAAAAAGGCCACGGGTTCGGCGGTCACGAAATCGGTCACACCGGGCCAGCAGGTCATCAAGATCGTCCATGACGAGCTGGTCCATGTCCTGACCGGCGACGAAGACCCCGGCACCCTGAAGATCGACAATCCGCCCGCGCCGATCCTGATGGTCGGCCTGCAGGGCTCGGGCAAGACCACCACCACCGCGAAACTGGCCAAGCGGCTGAAAGATCGCGACGGCAAGCGGGTGCTGATGGCATCGCTGGATACCAACCGCCCGGCGGCCATGGAACAGCTGGCGATCCTGGGGCTGCAGATCGGCGTCGATACCCTGCCCATCGTGAAAGGCGAAGACCCGGTCGCCATCGCCAGACGCGCCAAGACCCAGGCCAGCCTGGGCGGATATGACGTCTACATGCTCGACACCGCGGGCCGCCTGCATATCGACGCCGACCTGATCGCGCAGGCCGCCGCCGTCCGCGACGTGGCCAAACCACGCGAAACCCTGCTGGTGGTCGACGGCCTGACCGGTCAGGACGCGGTCAACGTAGCCCAGGAATTCGACGACAAGATCGGCGTTACCGGCGTGGTTCTGACCCGGATGGACGGCGACGGTCGTGGCGGTGCCGCGTTGTCCATGCGCGCGATCACCGGCAAGCCGATCCGGTTTGTCGGCCTGGGCGAAAAGATGGACGCGCTGGAGACCTTCGAGCCTTCGCGCATTGCGGGCCGCATCCTTGGCATGGGCGACATTGTCGCGCTTGTGGAACGCGCGCAGGAAACGCTGGAGGCCGAACAGGCCGAGCGGATGATGAAGCGGTTCCAGAAGGGTATGTTCAATATGAACGACCTGAAAAGCCAGCTGGAACAGATGCAGAAGATGGGCGGCATGCAGGGCATGATGGGGATGATGCCCGGCATGGCAAAGATGCAAAAGCAGCTCGATCAGGCCGGGTTCGACGACAGTGTCATCAAACGTCAGATCGCGCTGATCAATTCCATGACCAAGAAGGAACGCGCCAACCCCGCGCTGTTGCAGGCCAGCCGCAAGAAACGCATCGCGGCCGGTGCCGGTCAGGATGTCAGCGATCTGAACAAGCTGCTCAAGATGCAGCGCCAGATGGCCGATGCCATGAAGAAGCTCGGCAAGATGGGCAAGAAAGGCCTGATGCGCGGCGGTTTGGGCGCGCTGATGGGCAAGGGTGGCGGTATGCCACCGGGCATGGATGCCGCCGGAATGGACCCGGCCGCCATGGAAGAGGCCGCGCGCAAGATGGGCATGGGCGGCATGGGCGGCGGCGGTCTGCCGGATCTCTCGGGGTTCGGGAAAAAGAAGTGAAGACACCGCGCTGCATCCAGGCGCCTGCGGGCGCCGCGGCCAAGGCCGCCATCGCACACCGCGCCTCCGTGCCGGTGATCGAGACCGCGCGCCTGCGCCTGCGTGCGCCCGAGGTTGGCGATTTTCCTGCCTATGCCACGATCCTTTCGGCGGACGAGGGGCACATGGGCGGACCCTTTTCGCCCGAAGACATCTGGTACGATTTCACCAACTACATCGCGGGATGGATGCTGCATGGCATCGGCCTGTGGACGGTCACGCTCAACGATGACACGGTCGTGGGCTTCATCACCCTTGGCCTTGAATGGGAAGACCAGGAGCCGGAACTGGGCTGGCTGTTCCTGCCCGAATACCACGGACAGGGTTATGCAGCAGAGGCGGCCCATGCCGCGCGCGACCTTGGCCTCGACCTGCTGCAGTCCTTTGTGAGCTACGTGGACCCGGACAATACCCGGTCGAACCGGCTGGCCGAGCGTCTTGGCGCTGCGCGTGATCCCGCCGCAGAGGCCAGCATCGCCACAGCCCAGGGCGAGGCTATCCACGTTTGGCGCCACGGAGGTGCCAAATGAAGGTGTGTTTGCAAATACCCGCGCAACCCACAGGTTTGTCCACCGGCATTTGGACAATGGGTTGCAAAGTTCCGATGTATTCACAGGTGCGGCCATGACCGCGCGGTTTGTGGATACCACCGTCCTCAAGACGGACCGCCTGACCCTGCGCATGCCCGTGCTTGCCGATTGGCCCGCGCATCGCGCCTTCAGCATGTCTGACGCGGCCGCCCCTCTGGGCGGACCGTTCGACGAAAGATCGGCCTGGCGCATGTTTGCCGGGCTGGCCGGACATTGGGCGTTGCACGGCTACGGCTGGTTCGCCATGCAAGCCGACGAGGGCGTCGTCGGTGTGTGCGGCCTGCATTTTCCGCCGACCCATTCCGACCTCGAAATCGGCTGGGTGACCTATGCGCCCGCACAGCGCAAAGGCTATGCGACCGAGGCCGCGCGCGCCGCGCTCGATTGGGCCTGGGGCTGGACGGACGCGGACCGCATCGTCAGCTTTATCGACCGTGACAATACCGCCTCGCAGTCCGTGGCCCGCCGCCTTGGCGCGACATGCGACGGAGAGGCGGCGCGCCATGATCCGCTTTGCGAGGTCTGGGTCCATGAACGGGTGGCGGCATGATGATCCCGACGCTGACCACCGAACGCCTGACGCTGCGCGCACCGCGCCTGTCCGATTTCGCGGCCCATGCCGCGTTCAAGGCCTCGCCCCGCGCGGGTTTCGTCGGCGGCATCTCGACCGAAGCCGAAGCATGGAACCACCTGTGCGCGCTGATCGGCCAATGGCAGTTGCGCGGCTATGGCCGCTGGATGGTCGCGGAAACCGCGACCGACCGCCCCATGGGCGTGGTCGGCATCCACCACCCGCTGGATTGGCCCGAGGCCGAGATCGGCTGGACGGTCTATGCCGACGGCGAAGGCAAGGGGTACGCGTACGAGGCCGCCAAGGCCGCACGCAGCTATGCCTATGACACGCTTGGCTGGTCCACGATCGCCAGCTTCGTGAACCCCGACAACACCCGTTCCGTGACGCTGGCCAGGCGCATGGGTTGCCGCCCCGACGGCCAGCATATGCACGCGGTCTATGGCCCGCTGCACATCTGGCGCCACCCTTCCCCTTCGGAGTTAGCTGCATGACCGACACGACCACCAAAGCTGCAGAAATCCTCAAGGGTCACCGCGCCAGCATCGACCGGCTCGACGCCATCTTGATCTACACGCTTGGCGAACGCTTCAAGCACACCCAAGCCGTCGGCCTGCTCAAGGCCGAACACGACCTTCCACCGTCCGATCCAGCACGCGAATCGCAGCAGATCGCACGGCTCGAAGATTTGGCGACACGGGCCGATCTCGACCCGGAATTCGCCAAGAAATTCCTTCGCTTCGTCATCGACGAGGTCATTCGTCACCACGAACAACACCAGTCCTGAGGCCGCGTGCCTCACCCAGCCATTCCATAGGAGATACTCACAATGGCCATGAAAATTCGTCTCGCCCGCGGCGGCTCCAAAAAGCGCCCCTTCTACCGCATCGTCGCCACCGACAGCCGCATGCCGCGCGACGGCCGCTTCATCGAAAAGCTCGGCACCTACAACCCGCTCCTGCCCAAGGACAGCGAAGATCGCGTGAAGCTGGATGTCGACCGCATCAAGCATTGGCTGGGTGAAGGCGCACAGCCCACCGACCGCGTAAGCCGTTTCCTCGAGGCCGCCGGCGTTGTGGAAAAGAAAGAGCGCCTGAACCCGACAAAGGCGAAACCCGGCAAGAAAGCCGAAGAACGCGCGCAGGAAAAAGCCGACAAGGCCGCCAAGGCCGCTGAAGCCGCTGCAGCACCCGCAGAAGAGCCTGCAGCAGACGCACCGGCCGAAGAAGCCGCCGCAGAAGAAGCCACCGAGTAATCGCGGTGGCGCGCTCTGCAGTCACATCTGCAGCTGGCAGGCCCGGTCATGTCTGATCGGGTCTGTGTCGGTGCGATCACCGGATCGTTTGGCGTTCGGGGTGAGGCGCGGCTGAAAAGTTTTTGCGCCGAGCCCGCCGATATCGCGACCTACGGCCCCCTTGCGACCGAGGATGGCGCGCGCATATTCGAGGTGACCCTGACCCGGCCGGTCAAATCGGGCTTTGCCGCCCGCCTGACCGGCGTGACCAGCAAGGAGGCCGCGGATGCGTTGCGAGGCACCCGTCTTTACGCGCCCCGCGACGCCTTGCCGTCACTGCCGGACGATGAATATTACCACGCCGATCTGATCGGGCTGACGGTCCTGGACACCGGCGGCGCCGAGATGGGCCGCGTGGCGGCCGTTCTCAATCACGGCGCGGGCGACATCCTGGAGGTTCGGGGAACCGGACCCAAGGGATCTGTGCTGGTGCCCTTTACCCAGGCCATCGTGCCAACCGTGGACCTGGCCACCGGCCGCATCATCATCGACCCGCCCGACGGCCTGTTCGACGATTGACGCGGAAGGCGGCCTCCGCCTCTTGCGGCGCGCGTTGCGCGCGCCGCCTGGCGGCGGACCCGGCACCCGCTGGCGCGGGTGCGGATGCGTTTCACCGGTTGGCGCCGGTGCAGGCAATCCGGGTCAGGATGCCTCCGGCGGCCATTTTTTCGGGATAAAGATGACATGGGTCACGCCCGGATCCGCCAGCCTGTGCGAAAGATCCAGGCAATCGTCCCGAGGCATGACAGCAAGAAGGCGCAGATCGCGAGGATCGACCAGCCGATCGCCACGTCCGCCATGCCGAAAAACGACCAGCGAAAGCCCGAGACCAGGTAAACCACCGGGTTGAACAGGCTGACCGCCTGCCAGACCGGCGGCAGCATCGTGATCGAGTAGAATGCCCCCCCCAGGAACACCAGCGGCGTGACCGCCAGCAACGGGATCAGCTGCAACTGTTCGAAACTCTGCGCCCAGATCCCGATGATGAAGCCAAAAAGGCTGAAGCTGAGGCAGGTGAGCACCAGAAAGGTGAACATCCACACCGGATGCACGATGGTCAGATCGACAAAGAAGAATGCCGTTCCCAAGATGATGAGCCCGATGGCGAAGGCCTTTGTCGCCGCGGCCAGAACATAGCCCGCCGTCAGTTCAAGAAAGGAGGCGGGCGCCGAAAGCAGTTCGTAGATCGTGCCGATGAATTTCGGAAAGTAGATGCCGAAAGACGCGTTCGAGATCGATTGCGTCAGCACCGTCAACATGATCAGCCCCGGAACGATGAAGGCCCCGTAGCTGACGCCTTCGACCTGATCGATGCGGCTGCCGATGGCGGTGCCGAAAACGATGAAATAGAGCGATGTCGACAGCACCGGAGAGATCACCGACTGCGCGATGGTGCGAAAGCTCCGCGACATCTCGAACACGTAGATGGCCTTGATCGCCTGCAGGTTCATGCCGCGTCTCCTTGTGTGGGACCGCCCCGGACCAGGCCTACGAAGATCTCTTCGAGGGAGCTTTGCTTGGTTTCGACGTCGGCCACGATCAGCCCGGCCGCCTGCATATCGGTCAGCAGGCGCACGATCCCGGTCCGTTCGGCTTTGGTGTCATACGCATAGACGAGCCGGGTTCCGTTTTCTTCCAGGCCAAGGTCATAGGCGGACAGGGTTCCGGGGATTTCCCTGATCGGCTGGCGCAAGTCGATGCGAAGCTCTTTCTTGCCCAATTGGCGCATCAGGGTGCCGGTGTCCTCGACCAGCAGGATCTCACCGTTGTTGATGACGCCCACGCGGTCGGCGATGGCCTCGGCCTCTTCGATGTAATGGGTGGTCAGGATGATGGTCACGCCATCTGCCTTGAGGGTGCGCACGACCTCCCACATGTCGCGGCGCAGTTCCACGTCGACGCCCGCGCTGGGTTCATCCAGAAAAAGGACACGCGGTTCATGGCTGAGCGCCTTGGCAATCAGCACGCGACGTTTCATGCCGCCCGAAAGCGTCCGGATGGCGTTGTCCCGTTTGTCCCACAGCGACAGCTGACGCAGAATCCTTTCGATGAAGGCGTCATCGCGCGGCTTTCCGAACAAACCGCGCGAAAAGCGGACGGTGTTGATGACCTTTTCGAAGGGTTCGAGCGTGATCTCTTGGGGAACCAGGCCGATCAGGGCCCGGGCGGCGCGGTAATCGCGGATCGTGTCATGTCCGCCCACCGTGACCGTTCCGCCCGTTGGCTGCGTGATGCCGCAAATCGTGGAAATCAGCGTGGTCTTGCCTGCGCCGTTGGGCCCGAGCAGCGCCAGGATTTCCCCTTGTTCGATATCGAGCGACACCGAATTGAGGGCCGTGAACCCTCCGGCATAGGTTTTCTGCAGCCGGTCAACGGATAGAATGGCGGGCATTGGGGGTGTCTCCTTCCGCCCGGGACCCTAACGGAGTTGCGGCTGCGTGCAACGCGGTTGGCGCACAGGCGCCTGTGCATCAGGATTGCGTGATCGCGGGCTGCAAGATACATCGGCGCCATGTCTGATACACCCGCCCGATCCCATCGCCGCCTGGCCGTTTCCGCCAGCCTGACCCCGCGCGACCTGATGACCGATACGCCGCGGCTGCAAGGGGCGTGGTGCGCCAAGGTCGTGACCTTGTTCCCCGAGGTATTTCCCGGCGTTCTGGGCGCGTCACTGACCGGGAAGGCCCTGCAACAAGGGCTATGGGCATTGGAAACCATTGATCTGCGCAGTTTCGGAACGGGCAAGCACCGGCAGGTCGACGATACACCCGCCGGTGGCGGCGCAGGCCTGGTGATGAAACCCGATGTGGTGGGCCGAGCGATTGGCATGGCAGGCATTGGCACGCCGCCCGATCCGGCGCGCTGGCCGCGGGTCTACCTGTCACCGCGCGGCAAACCGTTTACGCAGGCCTGCGCGGCGCGCTTTGCCAGGGCGGAGGGCATGACGCTATTGTGCGGTCGTTTCGAGGGCGTGGACGAACGCGTGATCGAGGAATACGGGCTTGAGGAAATCAGCATCGGCGATTTTGTCCTGACCGGTGGCGAGATCGCGGCACAGGCGTTGCTGGACGCCACCGTGCGATTGATCCCGGGGGTGCTTGGGAATGCGGCCTCGACCGAGGAAGAAAGCTTTTCCGCAGGGCTCCTGGAACATCCGCACTACACCAAACCGGCCGATTGGAAGGGCCGCAAGATCCCGGATGTGCTGTTGTCAGGGCATCACGCAGAGATCGCCAAATGGCGCCGGGCGCAGGCCGAGCAATTGACGCAAGACCGGCGCCCGGATCTTTGGGCGGCTTATCTGGCAGAAAACCCCGAAAAAGAAGGCTGAGGCCCGCGGGAATCGGCTTGATCGAACCGGTTTCCCGGCCTATACGCGGCGCATCCTGCCAGAATTCTTTCCGGCGGGTTTCTTGTTTGGTGCACATTCTTCGGTGCAGGACGCCGCAGGAAAACACGAAAAGCAACGGTCACGTGACCTCTGACGGGCGCCCCGCGCGATGCGGGTTCATGGCGGACCCGGTTGAAGATCAGAGCTCTCTGGCGGCCAGTACACCTCCGCGGGCAAACCGTGGGCAGAAAAAAGGAGCGGATCAGATGAACCTGATCGCACAATTGGAGGCTGAACAAGTCGCCTCCCTCGGGAAAGAGATTCCCGACTTCAAAGCCGGCGACACCATTCGTGTCGGCTACAAGGTGACCGAAGGCACCCGCACCCGCGTGCAGAACTACGAAGGCGTCTGCATCTCGCGCAAGAATGGCGCCGGGATCGCTGGATCTTTCACCGTTCGCAAGATTTCGTTCGGGGAAGGCGTGGAACGTGTGTTCCCCCTGCACTCGACCAATATCGACAGCATCACGGTGATCCGCCGTGGTAAGGTACGCCGCGCGAAACTGTATTACCTGCGCGCACGCCGCGGGAAATCGGCGCGTATCTCCGAGGACACCACATACAAGCCCCTCGCGGGCGCCGGCGCGTAAGGAGAGGATCAGATGAAAAAAGACATCCATCCCGATTATCACGTCATCGACGTCAAGATGACCAATGGCGATATCGTCCAGATGCGCTCGACCTGGGGATCCGAAGGGGACACGCTGTCGCTCGACATCGACCCGACCGTGCACCCGGCCTGGACCGGTGGCGGCGCCCGCCTGCTCGACACCGGCGGCCGCGTGTCGAAGTTCAAGAAGAAATACGAAGGCCTCGGCTTCTGAGCCGGACACGCCTTGTGATTGCCAACGCGCCGCCCCCGAAACGGGGCGGCGTTTTGCTGTGTTGTCTCGGCGATCCGGCGTCGCCGGCGAGGGATGCAGCAGACAGGACGTGACGCCGTCGGTCGGATCATGATGCTGCGACCGACCCGCGGCATGGATCGCAGCGCCCGAAATGTATGCGGGCGCGCGTTTGGGGTGCGGCGCGGGCGCCGCAATGGGCAGTGTTGTTGCATTCGCGCTTAACAGGCCCGCAATGCTGGCGTATAATCTGCTACAATTCGCGTTCCGGCAAATGAGAGCGCCAACATCTAGGGGTTTAGGGCAGTGGCGCATATCATCGTTCTGGGCAACGAAAAGGGCGGATCGGGCAAGTCGACAACCGCAATGCACGTGGCGACCGCGCTGGCGCGGCTCGGGCATTCGGTCGGTGGTCTGGACCTGGACCTGCGCCAGCGCAGTTTTGGCCGCTACATCGAGAACCGGCAGAATACGATTTCGAAACGGGATCTCGATCTGGCCTGCCCCGAACCGATGGACCTGCCGGACATCGACCCTGCCGAACTGGCGGAGGGTGAAAACATTCTCGACCGACGCCTGTCCGCGGCCGTGGCCGACCTGGAAGGGCGGTGCGATTTCATCGTCATCGACTGCCCGGGATCGCACACGCGGTTGAGCCAGGTGGCGCATTCCCTCGCGGACACGCTGATCACTCCGATGAATGACAGTTTCGTCGATTTCGACCTACTGGCGCGGATCGATCCGGATACCTATGCCATCAAGGGCCCCAGCGTGTATTCCGAGATGGTCTGGCACGCCCGGCAATTGCGCGCGCGCGCGGGCCTCAAACCGATGGACTGGATCGTGGTGCGCAATCGTCTTGGTGCGCAGGAGATGCACAACAAGCGCAAGGTCGGCCGTGCGCTGGAGGACCTGTCGGCCCGTATCGGGTTTCGGGTCGCGCCGGGGTTTTCGGAGCGCGTGATCTTTCGCGAACTTTTCCCGACGGGTATGACGCTGCTCGACCTGCGCGAGATGGGCGTCGACCGGCTCAACATCTCGAACCTGGCGGCCCGCAACGAATTGCGGGACCTGATCAAGGCATTGAACCTGCCAGGCGTCAGCGTCGATTTCTAGCCTTGTATCGACGCCTTTGGCGCCGACGCGCCGGGGGGTTCCACCCCCCGGACCCCCCGCCATATTTGCAGGATAAAGATGGGGCAGAGGTGCTAGTCGTAGCGCAGCAACGTCGCCTTGCCCCGGAAGATCGTGTAGGCAAGCAGCGAATACCCGGCGATCACCGGAACCACGACGCAGGCCCCCACCAGGATGATCATGAGGCTTTCGGGGGCCGCGGCGGCCTCATAGATGGTCAGGCGTTCGGGCACCACGTAGGGGTAGAAGCTGTAGGCCATGCCCAGGTAGGCCAGCGCAAACAGGACCGTTGCGACCGCGAATGGAAGCCACGATCGCCCATCCCCGGGGTAAGGCATTTCGCGGACCATCCGCCAGAGCCACACGATCAGCAGACCTGACAGGATCGGCAGCGGCGCGAGATAGAAGATTTCAGGCACGCTGAGCCATTTGTCGAAAAGCCGCGTGGAGACCAGCGGCGTGGCGAGCGACACTGCACCGATCCCCAGGATCACGCCCCAGAGGCTTTCACGGGCCCAGCGGACGGATTTGCGTTGCAAGGGACCTTCGGTCTTGTGGATCAGCCAGGCCGAACCGATGAAGCTGTAGCCGACCGCCAGAAAGACCGCGGTCAGCGCGGCGAATGCCAATGTCGCGGGGGTCTGATCGAGACCCATGATGTAAAGTCCCAACATGAAACCCTGCGCCAGCGCGGTCATCAGCGACCCCACGAAAAACAGCCGGTTCCACAACTTCTTGTGGTGGTCGCGCGCCTTGGCCCGGAACTCGAACGCGACACCGCGCAGGATCAGGCCCACCAGCATCACGAAGACCGGCAGGTAGAGCGCGGTCAGGATCATGCCATGCGCGGTCGGGAAGGCCACCAGCAGCAGACCCACCGCCAGCACCAGCCATGTCTCATTGGCGTCCCAGAACGGCCCGATGGATCCGATCATCTTGTCCTGATCCTCGGCACTGGCCAGCGGGAACAGGATGCCCACGCCGAGGTCGAAACCGTCCAGCACGACGTAGACAAGGATCGAAAAGCCCATCAGGGAGGCAAAGGCCCAGGGCAACCAGTCTGCGGGATTTGCGAAATCGGGAAACATCGGCGTCTACTCCGCGGGGCTAAGCGCGTTGACCTGCGCCTTGCCGGAATGGGTCATGTCATTGGCGCGGCCATCGTCGCCGCTTGCGGCCTTGCGGGCGAGGTAAACCACGACCCCGATATAGGCGAACAGCAGCGCCGCGTAGATCGCGAGATAGGTGACCAGGGTGCCCGCGACCATCGGGGCAGGCACATCGGCCACGGCCTCGTAGGTGGTCATCACACCTTGCACGAGCCATGGTTGGCGGCCGATTTCGGTGGTGTACCAGCCCGCCAGCGTCGCGACCCAGCCAGAGAACGCCATCGGCACCAGCGCCCACAACAGCGGCTTGGGCAGGCCTTCGACGGCGAGCCAGTGGCGGTGTTCCGGGTTGGCGTGCATGCGCCGCCGTTTCCACATGAAGAACACGGCCGCCCACGACAAGAGCAACATCGCCATGCCGGTCCCGACCATCGTGCGGAAAGACCAGAAGACCATGGTCACCGGCGGGTGCATGACGGTGCCATCCTCTGCCACGAAATCATTGAGGCCGGGCACTTCGCCATCCGCGTGATGGGTCAGGATCAGCGATGCGAGGTTCGGGATGCCGATCTCGAAATGGTTGGTGCGGTTTTCCTCGTCCGGGATGGCGAACAGCAGCAACGGAACGTTGGTCTGGGTTTCCCAGTTGCCTTCCATGGCGGCGACTTTCTGCGGCTGGTATTCCAGCGTGTTCAGGCCGTGCATGTCGCCCAGCAGGATCTGGACGGGGATCAGCATGGCCCCCAGCATGACACCGGTTTTCAACGTGATGCGCACATCGCGGGACCGGTCGCCCAGAAGCCAGCGGAACGCGGACACCCCCGCCAGAAGGAACGCGACAGTCAGGCCGCTTGCGATCCACATATGGGCGAACCGGTACGGCATGGAGGGGTTGAAGATGATGGCCCACCAGTCGGTTGCAAAGGCGACGCCATCGATCATCTCGAAGCCTTGCGGTGTGTGCATCCAGCTGTTCAGCACGATGATCCAGAAGGCCGAGACCGTGGTGCCGAAGGCCACGAGACCCGTGGCCAGCATGTGCAGCCAGCCCGGCACGCGCGAAAAGCCGAACAGCATGATGCCGATGAACACGGCCTCGAGGAAAAAGGCGGTCAGCACCTCGTAGGCCAGAAGCGGGCCCGCGATATTACCCACGGTTTCCATGAAGCCCGGCCAGTTGGTGCCGAACTGGAACGACATGGTAATGCCCGACACCACCCCCATGGCAAAGCTGAGCGCAAAGATCTTTACCCAGAACCGGTAGGCGGCCATCCATTTGTCGTCCCTGGTCTGCGCAAAGCGCACCCGGAAAAAGAACAGGACCCAGCCCAGCGCTATGGTGATCGTGGGAAACAGGATGTGGAAAGAGATATTGGCCGCGAACTGAATGCGGCTCAGGATCAGGGTATCGAGGGCTTCCATCTGTGATGTCCTCTTACTTGCGTTTCGTCAGGGCCGGGAAAGCGGAGCCGGCTTTGTCAATCAGACCGGCAAAGCGACTGCCCAGTGTCATCAGTTTGACCAGGCGTTCGGTTTCCAGTTTTTCCATGTCGGCATAAAAGCCGGTCATCAGTTCGATCATCTCGCGCAACTCGGCGATGCGGGCCTCGGCATAGTTGTCACCGGCGGGCCCCTGCATTTCCAATTCACGCAGCTTTGTCAGCGTCGGGTCGATCTCGCGCTTCTTGCGCTCGGCCACGAGGATGCGCACGATTTCCCAAAGGTCGTCCGGTGTCGTGAAATAGTCCCGCCGGTCGCCTGGGAAATGCTTGAGCCGCACAAGAGACCAGGATTGCAGCTCTTTCAGGCCCATCGAGGTGTTGGATCGGCTGATCTTGAGGCCATCCGTGATCTGGTCGGCATTCATCGGCTCGGACGACAAGAACAGCAAGGCATAGATCTGGCCAACGGTGCGGTTGATCCCCCACCGGCTGCCCATCTCTCCGAAATGCAACACGAATTCCTGGTGCAAGGGTGTCAGAGTCATGATCGGCTGCCTGTTCTCGCAGAAGTTTCAGTAATTTCTGAAAACTAGATAACGCCATACCGCACAAAGGCAAACCCGTGAAGGTGCGGCACGTTGGCCCGTTTTTCGGCCGCCGGTTTCGGATACCGGAGTGGCGCGATTTTGATGTCGCCAGGCATCGATTGCCTTCATGGTAGGACCATGAAGCCCATGGAACAGGAAACGCCCATGACATCGGACCTTGGCAACAACCGCGTGCTGATCACAGCCGGAGCTTCGGGGATCGGGCGGGCAATGGGTGAGGCCTTTGCCGCCACGGGCGCGCTTGTGTGGGTCACCGATATCGACGACGCAGCCCTGGCAACGGTGCCTGAAACCTGGCGGCGCGACAGGGTGGACGCCTCGGATCCGCAAGCGATGGCTGATCTGTTCGACCGGATCCATGATGTGTGGGGCGGGCTTGAAACCGTCTGCGCCAATGCCGGCACAGCAGGGCCCACCGCCCTGATCGAGGACCAGCCCCACGAGGCGTTTCAGGCGTGCCTGTCGGTCAATATCGGCGGCGCGTACCTGGCGGCGAAGGGGGCGCTACCGCTGATGAAACCGGCGGGGCGGGGGTGCATCTTGTTCACCAGTTCCACCGGGGGATTGTTCGGCTTTCCCTACCGTGCGCCCTACGCGGCGGCAAAATGGGCCATCAACGGGTTGATGAAAACGGTCGCGATGGAAGCCGGCCCATTTGGCATCCGTGCAAATTCCATCGCACCGGGTTGTGTGGAAGGCCCACGGATCGAAGGCGTCATCACGCGCGAGGCTGCCGCCAAGGGGACCACACCTGCCCAGGTGCGCCGGGCCTACGAGGCCGGCACCTCGCTCAGAACATTCGTCACCGCCGAGGATATCGCGGCGATGGCCGTGTTCCTGGCGTCGCCCGCCGGTGCGCGCATCTCGGGGCAGGTCATGGCCGTTGACGGGCATACGGAAAACCCGGACCCCAAGGTCTGATCCCGAGACCACACCCCCAGAACGAAAAAAGCCCCGCCGATCCGGCGGGGCTTTCCGATGTCTTGGACGCGACGGGACTTAGTCGTCGGTCTTCTTGAGTGCAGCACCCAGGATATCGCCGAGCGAGGCACCGGAGTCCGAAGACCCAAACTGTTCCACGGCCTCTTTTTCCTCGGCGATTTCGCGAGCCTTGATCGACAGGCCAAGACGGCGCGTCTTGGCGTCCACGTTGGTCACCCGCACATCGACCTTGTCGCCGACCTGGAAACGCTCGGGGCGCTGTTCGGCGCGGTCGCGGCTGAGATCAGAGCGGCGGATGAAGGATTTCATGCCTTCATATTCCACTTCGACACCGCCATCTTCGATCGCGGTCACTTCGACGGTGATGATCGAGCCACGCTTGACGCCATCGACGGCATCGGCGAACGGATCGCCGTCAACTGCCTTGATGGAAAGCGAAATACGCTCCTTGTCGGTGTCCACTTCGGTGACGACGGCGTTGACCATGTCACCCTTGCGGTAGTTGCCGATCACGTCTTCGCCACGACCTTCCCAGGTCAGGTCGGACAGGTGCACCATGCCGTCGATGTCGTTGTCGAGACCCACGAACAGACCGAATTCGGTGATGTTCTTGACCTCGCCTTCGACCTGCGTGCCGACCGGGTACTGTTCTTCGAACACTTCCCAGGGGTTGCGCATGGTCTGCTTGAGACCCAGCGACACACGACGCTTGGCGGCGTCGATTTCCAGCACCATGACTTCCACCTCCTGAGAGGTGGAGACGATCTTGCCGGGGTGAACGTTCTTTTTGGTCCAGGACATCTCGGAGACGTGGACCAGGCCTTCGACACCGGCTTCCAGCTCAACAAATGCGCCGTAATCGGTGATGTTGGTGACGCGGCCGGTATGGACCGATTCCAGCGGGTACTTGGCGGCGACGGCATCCCATGGATCGTCCTGCAGCTGCTTCATGCCCAGGCTGATGCGGTGCGTTTCCTTGTTGACCTTGATGACCTGAACCTTGACCGTTTCGCCAATGGTCAGGACTTCCTTGGGGTCGTTCACGCGGCGCCATGCCATGTCGGTGACGTGCAGCAGACCGTCGACACCGCCCAGATCAACGAAGGCACCGTATTCGGTGATGTTCTTGACCACACCGTCCACAACGTCGCCTTCGGTCAGCTTGCCGATAACCTCGGCGCGCTGTTCGGCGCGGGATTCTTCGAGGATCGCGCGACGCGACACAACGATGTTGCCACGGCGGCGGTCCATCTTGAGGATCTGGAAGGGCTGCTTGAGACCCATCAGCGGGCCGGCGTCGCGCACGGGGCGCACATCAACCTGGCTGCCGGGCAGGAACGCGACCGCGCCACCCAGATCGACGGTGAAGCCACCTTTGACGCGGCCAAAGATTGCGCCTTCGACGCGGTCTTCGGCGGCATAAGCTGTTTCCAGGCGGTCCCAGGCCGCTTCGCGACGGGCCATCTCACGCGACAGCACGGCTTCGCCACGGGCGTTTTCGACATTGCGAAGGAAGACCTCCACCTCATCGCCAACAGCGATCTCCGGAGCTTCGCCAGGATTTGCGAATTCTTTAAGGTCGATCCGGCCTTCCATCTTGTAGCCGACATCGATGATGGCCTGGCCCGCTTCGATCGCGATGACCTTGCCTTTGACAACCGAGCCCTCTTCGGGCGTGTCAATTTCGAAGCTTTCGTTCAGGAGGGCTTCGAATTCCTCCATGGTGGTTTTAGCGCACATGCGGTTCTGTTTTCCTTTTGGCGTTATACTGGCCGTGCGGTTGTCTCCGCCGGTCTTGGGATGATCATTGGTCAGGCGAACCGGAAAACAAAGAGGGCCGGATAATCCGACCCTGC
This sequence comes from uncultured Roseicyclus sp., assembly GCA_964460185.1. Lineage (GTDB taxonomy): Bacteria > Pseudomonadota > Alphaproteobacteria > Rhodobacterales > Rhodobacteraceae > JAVJPJ01. The sequence continues at coordinate 22,095 of CAYWTM010000037.1, forward strand.
TCGATCTCTTCACGTCCGGCGTTGGCCGCCTTGTTGACAGGCGCGCGTATACTGGCGTCGGGCAGCAAATACAAGCCCCATGCCCCTGGGCCGATGCCCTAAAGCTCTTCGCCGCGCTCCATCAGATCTTCCATCAGGTCGCGGAACCTCTCGGCGCTGTCGCCCGCGCCGAAGGTCATCGTCCCCGAGGTGTAGGCGGTTCCGTAGGTCTGGGCCAGTGTCACGGTCTGTGCCAGCCCGGAGATCAGCTGCCGTGTCTGCAGCTCGGCCAGCGGGTGGATGTAGGTCGACCATAACCGCCCGTTTGCAATGGCATAGCGGGCATCCAGCGCGGTGTCGAAATTGGCCTGCAGAACCCGCAACATATCGTCTTGCGTCAGCGCATCGGCCGAGGCCACTGGAACAACCGCGCGCATGCGGTTGGCCACTGGATCGAGAAAGACCACAACCGGGATATCGGCAATCGTCAGGCCGATCCCGCCCGCCCGCGGCCCGGCCTCTTCATCGAGCGCCACAAGGATGGTCAGCAAGCGCTCCGGCGTCATCGGCCCGACGATGGATGTCGGGGGATTCGAGGGCTCGGCAAGGTCAGGGTTCACCTGCGCCTGCGCCGCACCGGACAGGAAAAAAAGGGTCAGGGCCAGAAAAATTCGGGACATTGCAGGCATCCTTGAGCGCGTCATGGTGCCAGCATAACCCGGATCCCGCTCTCGACCGAAGCACGGTTGCGTTATGCGCCGTGCCGCGCGTCGACCGCCGCAATGGCCGCTGCGACTGCCTGGTCCACGCTCATCTCGCTGGTGTCCAGCGTCAGCGCATCTGCGGCGGCGACCATGGGGGCGGCCGCACGTTCGGCATCGCGGGCATCGCGGGCCTGCACATCGGCCAACACGGTTTCGAAATCCGTCTCAAAGCCGTTGCCGCGCAATTCCATCAGCCGCCGTTCGGCCCGCACCGCGGCGCTGGCGGTGACGAACAGCTTCACCTCCGCATCGGGACAGATCACCGTGCCGATGTCGCGCCCGTCCAGCACCGCGCCACCCGATCTTCGGGCAAAGGCGCGCTGGAAATCCAGCAGCGCCGCCCTTACCTGCGGGATGACGGCGACCTTGCTTGCGGCCTCGGCTACCTCGGCGGTGCGCAAGACGTCGGGCGTGGCCATGTCTTCGGCCACCAGCCCCTGTGCCGCCGCGACAGGCGACTCGCCCGCCAGCATGCGCCGCCCGACAGCGCGATACAGCAGCCCGGTATCGAGATGCGCAAAACCGAACCGCGCCGCGACCGCGCGGCCGATCGTGCCCTTGCCCGCCGCCGCGGGTCCGTCGATGGCGACTGTAAAGCTCATGGCATCATGTTCAAACAGAGGTGGTCGCGATCCACAAGCACAACCCGTCCCTTCATCTTGGCAGAACAACTCCGGGGGAGGCGCGCAGCGACGGGGGCAGAGCCCCCCGCGCCGCAGGCGCCAAAAAGACTCACGGAGCGAAGCGACCCCAAAGACACGCACCGCAGGTGCACCTTTTGGCCAGGTGTCAGACAGTATCTGCCCTGTCCAGCCGGGCGCCAAGACCCCGCATCAATGGCTCGAACACCGGGAACGAAGTGGCGATCGGCCCCGCGTCATCCACCGTGATCGGCTGGGCCGAAGCCATGCCCGCACAGAGAAAGGACATCGCGATCCGGTGGTCGAGATGCGTGGCGACCGTCACGCCACCCTGCACGGCACCCGCGCCGCGACCGTGGACGATCCACCAGTCCGGCCCGTCTTCGACCTCGACACCCGAAGCCCTCAGCCCCACGGCCATGGCGTCGATGCGGTCGCTTTCCTTCACCCGCAATTCCCTGACCCCGCGCATGACCGTCTGCCCCTGGGCATTGGCCGCGACAACCGAAAGGATCGGGTATTCGTCGATCATCGATGCCGCACGTTCCGGCGGCACCTCGATCCCGGTCATTGCGGGTGAATATCGGGCGCGCAGGTCGGCGACAGGCTCGCCGCCTTCTTCGCGGAGGTTCTCATAGGTCAGATCGGCACCCATCTCGCGCAGGGTGTCGAACAGGCCTGCGCGGGTGGGGTTCAGGCCGATATTGGGGACCAGAACGTCCGATCCGGGCACGATCAGCGCGGCGCAGACCGGAAACGCCGCCGAGGACGGATCGCGCGGCACCACGATGGTCTGCGGCTTCAACTCGGGCTGGCCGGTCAGGGTGATCACGCGCCCTTCGGGGGTGATCTCGGTCGTGATCTCGGCACCGAACCCCGCCAGCATCCGTTCGGTGTGGTCGCGCGTGGCCTCGGTCTCGATCACGACGGTCCGGCCGGGGGCATTCAGACCCGCAAGCAAGACAGCGGATTTGACCTGCGCCGAGGGAACGGGCGTGGTGTAGCGCACCGGCAAGGGGTCAGCCGCCCCGGTGATCGTCATCGGCAGGCGCCCGCCCGCCCGACCGACGGCCTTTGCGCCGAACAACGCCAGAGGGTCCGTCACCCGCGCCATTGGCCGGGAATTGAGCGAGGCGTCGCCGGTGAACGTGGCGGTGATCGGGCTGGTGGCCATGGCGCCCATGATCAGACGCACGCCGGTGCCGGAATTGCCGCAATCGATCACCTGTTCAGGTTCGGCAAAACCACCGACGCCAACCCCGTGAATCGTCCATTCGCCATCGTCCGACCGCGTGATACCGGCTCCGAAGGCGCGCATGGCGCTGGCCGTGTCAAGGACATCCTGCCCTTCAAGCAACCCCGTCACCCGGGTTTCGCCCACCGCCATTGCGCCAAGGATGAGACTGCGGTGACTGATCGACTTGTCGCCCGGCACATCTGCCACGCCGGTCAGCGCGGAACCCTTGCGGGCGGTCATCGGGATCGGGTCGCCATGGCCTGACATCTGGGGTGGTCCTTTGCGAATGGGCAGCGTGGTGCGCATGCCTGATAGACGGATGCACAACGGGCGTCCACACCTTGCGGGTGCATCACGCGCGCCGGGCGCGTCGCATCCACGGCAAAAGCACAACGGGGATCACCAGCACCATCGCGGCCCCCATCGCAAAAGCCACGCGCAACCCGAAGGCCTCGGACATGAACCCCATCAAGGGTGGCCCGAGAAAGAAACCGAAATACCCGATCATCGCAGCCCGCGACACCGCGAGCGTGCGCTCTCGGGCCGGCGCGGTCTGGCCCGCAAGCGCAATGGCAAGCGGCCCGACAACCGACACGCCCAGACCCAGCAGGCCGAATCCGACATAAGCCACGACCGGCACCGGGGCCACGGCCGCGATACCCAACCCGACAGCCGCGATCAGCGCCGACCAGAACAGCACCCGCATCTCGCCACCGCGCACGGTGACCATGTGGCCTGCGAGACGCCCGATGCCCATGGTCAACCCCAGCATCGCGGGGCCCAGCGCGCCTTGAGCGGCACCGCCCTCAAGCGTGCGTTCGATATGAAGCGCCGACCACCCTTCGGTCGCGTTTTCGGCGAAGAACCCGATCAGCACGACCAGTCCGGCACCCCAGACAAAGGCAGAGACAGGCCCGCGGCTGTTCTGCGGCGCATCGGGCGCGGCGCCCTTTTGCGGCCGTGCCGTCCAGGTCAGGGCCACGGCGCACAAGATGAGCGCCGCAACGATGGCGAACCAAAGACCCGGCGCAATCGCGGCCTCGCGCGCAAGGCCCGCCATCATCGCGGCCGCCGCATAGCTGAACGAATACAGCGCGTGGTTGAGGTTCATCAACGCAAGGTCATGGCGCGCCTCCAACCGGCTGACGCGGGCATTGCCGAGGATATCGTAAAGACCGGTGGCTGTTCCGATCGCCACCATGCCGATTGCAAAGATCCAGACCGTATCGGCCAGACCGATGGGCAGCACGGCGAACGCCATGGCAAGCCCCGAAAGTGTGAGGCCCATACGCGGCCAGGCCGCGTCAACACGCGGCGCAAGTGCCATGGCGACCAACGCACCCGCCGCCGCGGTCAACAGGATCAGGCCAAGATGCGAATCGCTCAGATCCAGCCGCGCCTTCAGCGCGGGCAGCATCGCCGCGAAACTGCCCCAAAACAGGCCCACACCGACGAAAGCCCCGGCAGGCACGCGAGAGATGCGCAGATCGGCAAACATTGACATGGCCGTCCTTTGGCCCGGCTCACGGGCGACTGCAAGCCTTTTGGCCACGGCAGTCAGGGAATAGGCCATTGACGCAACAGCAGAGAATTAACGAAATATTAACAGTGTTTTAGCCACGCTCCACTGCGCAGAAGGCCTATTTTCCAAGTGAGCATCAAGTGTCCGGGTTCCCTACCACCAACTTGCTAGTCCTGACCTCGGCAAGCACAAGCGGCCACACCGACACGCCTCTGTCTTCGGGAACAGTCAGTTGGACCGGCTGGAGCAACGCAAGCACCAGCGGCACGATCACCGACGTGGATGGGGATGGCGCGCTTGATCGCGAGATCGACGCATTGTTCGGAAGCTTCACGTTTTCAGGCTATTACGTCACCATCGACGGGAAGAATTACGGCCTGTTCAACACCGGACCCACCTGGATCATTCCCTACCATTCGGACAACCCCATAAATGACCCTGCGGTGTTTCCGAACGGTCCCAATTCCACCACAAGCTTTACCACCCAGTTGTCGCAGCCGGGCAATTGCTTTCTTGCGGGGACGCTGATGACCACGCCAACCGGATCGGTTCCGATCGAGGCGTTGAAGCAAGGTGACCTGATCACCACGGCCGATGGTGGAACGACACAGGTCAGGTGGCTGTGGCGGTTGCCGATCCCCAATATTTTCGCGGCGGCCGAGGATCGCGCCCCGATCTGCGTGACCGCCGGTGCGCTGGGTCCGGGCTGCCCCGCGCGCGACCTGTTCGTATCCGCCGATCATGCGCTGCTGATCGATGATCTCCTGATCAATGCAGGCGCGCTGGTCAATGGCAGCAGCATCCGGCGCATCGCCCTGGCGCAAATG
>CAYWTM010000038.1:0-24810 GCA_964460185.1 uncultured Roseicyclus sp.
GCTTCGACGGGTCGCAGCGCAGCTGCGCCAGAAGCGTCTGGATGTCTCCTCCAGCCCAAGAGCACGCATTGACCCCAGGTGGACGACGACGAAGAGCGTCCCGCCCTCAACCGTCCCGCAGCCTGCCGGCAACCTCCGCGCGGGCGGGACGTCGGGGGGCTCTCACCCCTTTCCAAAGGGGTCACGAAACGGGATTGCAATGAGATATAAGGGCCTTGGATCCGTGCTCAAATCTGAGCACGGGGGCTGAAGCCCCGCAAGGCAAACCGCCCCGCCCCGCTCAGTGATTGTCGCGCGGCAGATCCTTCGCGATCCGCTGATACGCGGTCGCCAGCTCCAGGCACCCGCCCTGCGCCAGTTGACCGACCGTCTTGCGGTACAGTTCCTGCCACGGGGTCTGGTTGTGGATCTCGGGCTGAACCCAGGCGTCACGCCGGGCCTGCCACTCCGCCGCCTCGACCACCGCGTTGAGGGTGCCGGCCCCCAGGTCGAGCCGCACCCGGTCGCCCGTCCGGATCAGCGCCAGGCCGCCCCCCACCATCGCCTCGGGCGACGCATTCAGGATCGAGGGGCTTTCCGACGTGCCCGACTGCCGCCCATCCCCCACCGTCGGCAGATGATGGATGCCGGCCTGGATCAGGTGGTCGGGCGGCTGCATGTTCACCACCTCCGCCGATCCGGGATAGCCCACGCAGCCCACATTGCGGATGAACAGGATCGTCGTCTCGTCGATGCCAAGCTCGGGATCATTGATCCGGTCGTGGTAATCCTCGGGGCCCTCGAACACCACGGCCCGTCCCTCGAACACGCCATCTTGCAAGAACCGCGCCCGGAAATCGGCGGAAATCACGCTGGTCTTCATCAGCGCCGAGTCGAACAGATTGCCCGACAAGACAACAAAGCCAGCCTCTTTCCGGATCGGGGCGTCGAAAGGCCGGATCACATCGTGATCTTCGCTGCGCGCACCGTCCAGCGCCTGCAGCAGCGGTTTGCCCGACGCGGTCATGACCGTTCCGTCCAACTGGCCCGCCGCCAGCAATTCCCCCATCACCGCCGGCACCCCGCCGGCGCGGAAAAAGCTTTCGCCCAGGTAAGCGCCAGCCGGTTGCATGTTCACCAGCAACGGCAGCGCAAGGCCATGGGTCTGCCAGTCGGTCACATCCAGATCGACGCCCGCATGGCGCGCGATCGCCTGCAGATGCGGCGGCGCGTTGGTGGACCCGCCGATGGCGGTATTGACCTTGATCGCATTGAGAAAGGCCGCGCGTGTCAGGATATCAGACGGCTTCAGGTCTTCCTCGACCATGCCCACGATCCGGCGCCCGGTCTCGTAGGCCATCGCCATGCGTTCGCGGAACGGCGCAGGGATCGCGGCATTGCCGGGCAGCGACATCCCCAAAGCCTCGGCCAGCGCGTTCATGGTCGAGGCCGTGCCCATCGTGTTGCAATGGCCAAGCGAGGGCGACGACGAGCACGCGCGCGCCATGAATTCATCATAGTCGATCTTGCCTTCGGCCAGCAGGCGGCGGCTTTCCCAGATGATCGTGCCCGATCCTGCGCGCTTGCCCTTCCACCAGCCGTCCAGCATCGGGCCGCCATTGAGCGCGATCGCCGGAAGGTCGACAGTGGCCGCCCCCATCAGCATTGCAGGCGTGGTCTTGTCACACCCGGTCGTCAGCACAACGCCGTCGATCGGGTAGCCGTGCAGAACCTCGACCAGTGACAGGTATTGCAGGTTCCGGTCCAGCGCCGCCGTGGGCCGCTTGCCGGTTTCCTGGATCGGATGGACCGGAAACTCCATCGGAATGCCGCCCGCATCGCGAATGCCCGCCTTGATCCGGTCCATCAAGAACACATGGATCTTGTTGCACGGCACCAGGTCACTGCCCGTCTGGGCGATACCGATGATCGGCTTTTCGGCCTGCAATTCACCTTGCGTGAAGGTCTGGTTCTGGTAGCGCTCCAGGTAAAGCGCGGTCATGCCCGGATTGTTGGGGTTATCAAACCACTCCTGGCTGCGGTAACGACGATTTGCGCGGGTATTGGACATGGGAAGTTCCATTTATTGAAACCATGGGCCGGATATTGAGACTGGCCAAGATGTCATACCGCGCGGGTCGCGATGTCACAAGTCAGGCCTGCGCGGTTTGGCCGAACCTTGAGCCAGATCATACTCCACGCGCCGCGAATCTGCGACTGCCGACACAGGGGAACCTGTCATGGATCAAACCGTATTTCGCACCAAGGACCTTACCAAGACCTACGATACCGGCGGGGTTCAGGTTCACGCACTGGCGGGCGTTGACCTGGAGCTTTACACCGGCGAACTGACCGTGCTCCTGGGCGCGTCGGGCTCGGGCAAATCCACGTTGTTGAATATCCTGGGCGGTCTGGACCACGCCACGACCGGCCGCGTGTGGTTCCGTGATCTGGAACTGACCCGGCTCGGGGATCGTGCCCTTACGCGTTACCGGCGCGACCATGTGGGTTTCGTGTTCCAGTTCTATAACCTGGTTCCCTCGCTTTCGGCGCGCGAGAACGTGCAGCTGGTCACCGATGTGGCGCCCAACCCCATGCCAGCGGGCGAGGCGCTGGATATGGTGGGGCTGGGCCACAGGGTCGACCATTTCCCGTCCGAGATGTCGGGCGGCGAACAGCAGCGCGTCGCCATTGCCCGCGCCATCGCCAAGCGGCCCGAGGTGCTGTTGTGTGACGAGCCCACCGGCGCGCTGGACAGCAAGACCGGCGTGCTTGTGCTGGAGGTGCTCAAGACCATCAACGACACCCTGGGCACCACGACCGTGGTCATCACCCACAACGCCGGCATCCGGGCAATGGCCCACCGGGTGGTGCTGTTCGCCGATGGCAAGATCGTGGACGTGGTCGAAAACGCCAAGCGCCTCGCCCCTCACGAAATCACCTGGTAGCCCCATGCAGGCCATCGACATCAAGCTTTTTCGCGATTTCCAACGGCTCTGGGTTCAGGGCGTGGCGATCGCGGTCGTGTTGTCATGCGGCGTGGCGATCTTGCTGACCGCTTTTGGCATGCACACGGCCCTGACCGACACACGCGCCGCCTATTACGAACGCAATCGTTTTGCGGAGGTGTTTGTCGATACGCGCCGGGCGCCCGACCGTATCGTAGCCGAGGTCCTGTCCATCCCCGGGGTATACGCGGCAGAGCCACGGGTTCAGGGCCTGGCCATCCTGGACCTGCCTGACCGGGTCGAGACGGCGATGGGTCAATTCCTGTCCTGGCCCGAAAGCAACGAACCGCTGATGAACCTGCCGATATTGCGGTCGGGAATCTACCCCGAGCGCGCGGGCGACGTCATGATCAACACCGCTTTTGCCGAGGCCAACGGGTTCGAGATCGGCGACCGTTTTCACGCGAACCTGAATGGAATGCGCCGGGAGCTGACGATTACAGGCACCGCGCTGTCGCCAGAGTTCATCTACACCATCGGCCCCGGTGCCTTGATGCCCGACAACGCGGGCTTCGGGGTTGTCTGGATGCCGCAAGCCGCGATGGAAGCGGCCTTTGACATGGGCGGGGCCTTCAACCATCTGTCCCTGCGGCTGATGCCCGATGCGGTCGAGGCGGATGTGATTGACCGGCTGGACGATCTTCTCGACCCGTTCGGCGGGCTTGGGGCCTATGGCCGCGACGGGCAGATCTCGGACAGTTTCGTATCGGCCGAGATCGACCAGTTGCGGTCCATGGCCGTGGTGGTGCCACCGATCTTCTTTGCCATTTCGGCATTTCTTGTCGGCATGGTGATGAGCCGGATCGTGGCCCTCGACCGATCCGAAATCGGGCTGTTCAAGGCGTTGGGCTATTCCAACCTGGAAATCAGCCTGCACTATCTGTTGCTGGCGGGTCTGATTGCGGTGCTGGGCGTGGCGATCGGATGGGCGATGGGCACCATCCTCGCGCGTGCGCTGGCCTGGCAATATGCGCGATTCTTCGACTTTCCCTACCTGATGTTTCGCGTGCCGCCCTGGGTCTACGCCATGTCCGGTCTGGCCGCTCTCCTGACGACGATGGCCGGCGCGCTGCGGGCCGCGCTGATGGCAGCCCGGCTGGCCCCGGCGGTCGCGATGCAGCCCCCCGCCCCACCGGTTTTCCGGCAGACGGCGATTGATCGCGCGATGGCCACATTGAAATTGAAGCAGACCACGATCATGGTGCTGCGCAGCCTGATCCGCTGGCCCGTTCGCAGCACGCTGACGGCCCTTGGCCTGGGCGCCGCGACCTCGGCGATCATTGCGTCGGGATTCATGGGCAGCGCGTTGGACAGGATCATCGATCTGGCCTTCAACCAGTCCTACCGGCAAGACGCGATGGTTCTGTTTACCCACGACGTCCCGGAAACGGCGCTGGCCGATCTGATGAACCTGCCGGGCGTGATGCAGGCCGAACCGCAGCAGTTCCACGCCGCGACGTTGCGTAACGGGCCGCGCGAAAAACGCATCTCGATCGAGGCCCGGCCACCGGGTGCCGAACTGAGCCAGGTGATCGGGGCCGACGGGCTTCCCATCGACCCGCCGCCGGGCGGAATTTTGCTGTCTGACCGCCTGGCCGGCCAGCTTGAGATTTCCGTGGGAGAGATGCTCGAGGTCGAATTCATGACCGGTCGCCGCGAAACGCACCAGATGGTCGTCGCCGGCCTGATCGAGCAATATTTCGGCCTCGGGGCCTACGTGGACATCAACTATCTCGATGCCACGTTCCGGCGGCAGGCACAGATGTCGGTCGCCAATATCCTGATCGACGAGGCGGACCTTCCCGCGCTGCATCGCGCGTTGCAGGACACGCCGGTGATGTCCGGCCTGATCTTGATGGACGAAAACAGGCAGGCCTTCCAGGACACGATCAGCCAGAACGTGGTCGTAATCAACGGGGTCTACGCCGTCATCGCCGTGATGATCACGGTCGGCGTGGCCTATAATGCGGCCCGCATCCAGTTGAGCGAACGGTCCCGCGAATTGGCGAGCCTGCGCATCCTGGGGTTCACGCGGGCAGAGGTTTCATGGGTTCTGGTGGGCGAAACCATGCTGCTGGCGATCCTTGCGCAACCGTTGGGATGGCTGCTGGGTGCCTGGATCGCGCACGCGCTTTCCACCAGTTTCACCTCGGATCTGTATGCCATCCCGCTGGTCCTCGAACCGGCAAACTTTGCCTGGGCAAGCCTCGTCGTGCTGAGCGCAAGCCTGGGTTCGGTCCTCATCGTGCGCCGCAGGATCGACCGGATGGACCTGGTGACTGTCATGAAAACACGGGAGTGATTTGCAATGGTCTGGACTGTACGAAGCGTAGGTCTGACAGCCGCCGGTGTGGCCCTGATCGGGGGGCTCGCCTACGTCGCGTTTCGCGAAGACCCGGTGCCGGTCGACCTTATCGTGGTGGCCGCCTCACCGATGCTGGTCACAATCGACGCCGATGGCCAGACGCGCATCCGCGAGATCTACGACGTCGCGGCCCCTATCACCGGCACCGCATTGCGCGCCCCGGTCATGGTCGGCGATCGGGTTATCGCGCAGGAGACTGTCGTGGCGCGGGTGGAACCGGTCGCCCCCTCCTTGCTGGATGCGCGCAGCCGCGCGCAGGTCGAAGCCGCCGTCGCCGAAGCCGAGGCATCGCTGCAGGTCGCCCGGTTCGAGCTGACCCGCGTCGAGGAAGAAGCAAGCCTTGCGCAGATGCAGTTCGATCGCACCCAGACGCTGGTCGCACGCGGCGTATCGTCGATCACGCAACTGGAATCCGACACCCAGGCGCTTGCCGTGGCCCAGGCCGCAGTCGCTGCAGCCCGGTCGCGCATCGCCATGGCCGAAAGCACACTGGTCCGGATCGAGGCCGGGCTCGTTGGCCCCGAAGATCCGGCCCCCGACGCGCAATGCTGCGTCGAACTGGTCGCGCCGATATCAGGGGTGGTGCTGTCGGTCGGCACGATCAGCGAACACCCCGTGCTGGCCGGTGCGCCGCTGGTCACGCTTGGGGATCCCTCAGACCTGGAAATCGTGGCCGACGTCCTGTCGTCGGACGCGGTGCGCATCGGCGAGGGCGCACGCGCCATTGTCGAGCGCTGGGGCGGGGCTGCACCGCTGGAGGCGGTGCTGGACCGGATCGAACCGGCCGCAGAAACCCGCGTGTCGGCCCTGGGCATCGAGGAACAGCGCGTCGACGTCATCTTTCAGATCGTCACGCCGGCCGATGACCGCGCGGGACTGGGCCACGGCTTCTCCGTGTTCCTGCGCGTCGTGGAATGGGAAAGCGATGCCGCGCTGCAGGTGCCACTGGGCGCCCTGTTCCGCCGGGCGGACCGTTGGGCCGTCTATGTGGTCCAGGACGGCATGGCGGTGGAACGCGAGGTGACGCTGGGCCAACGTGGCGCGCGCAGCGCCGTGGTGCTGGACGGCCTGTCGCCCGGGGATCGCATCATAACCCACCCAAGCGATGCCATCGCCACGGGCACCGCCGTCGTGGACCGCAGCACGCTTTAGGCCACGCATCGCGCGCCGCTTGCGCGTTCAGATCATCGGCAGGGCCCGTTTGACCAGATCGTCAAGGTCGCTGTCATCCTGCGCCGCGAATGCCTTGAGTTCGGCGCGCATTTCCGGGCCCCAGAAATCCTTGAGATGTGCGGCCACACTGGTGGCCTGGTCCGCGCCCGGCTGGCTGTGAAAGAACGTGGCGATCTGATTTGCCATGCGGGTCAGCTTTTCACGCGACATCTGCGTTGTCTCCATTGATCCGGGCAGCATGGGTAAAGACCTCAAGCCGGGTTCCCCGCGCAAACGCGCCGACGGTCAGCCCCGCCGCATCCGCGGTCTTCACGGCATGGGTGGTCGGGGCCGAGACCGCCAGCAAGATCGGGCATCCGGCCAGAACCGTCTTTTGCACCATTTCCACCGACACCCGGCTGGTCAGCACAATCGCCCCCGTCGCCGGGTCGAGCCCTGCACGCAACAGCGCGCCGATCAGCTTGTCGAGCGCGTTGTGCCGTCCGACATCCTCGCGGGCCACCAAGATCCCCTGCCCCGGCAGCAAGAACCCCGCCGCATGCACGGCATGGGTCAGGTCATGGAGTGGCTGATGATCGCGCAAGGCATCGGGCGCGCCCGCGGCCTCGGCCCAATCGAGCGTCGCGCCTGAGGTCAATCGCGGCAACGGTCGCACCGCCTGTTCGAGCGAGTCGATCCCGCATAACCCGCAACCCACCGGCCCCATCATCGCCCGCCGCCGTGCGCCAAGCGCCTCGGCACAGGCCTCGTCGATCCAAAGCCGCGCTTCGATGCCGTTGGGCATCGTCACGATCTCGACGCTGTCGATCTGGCCGGGGGTGGCGAAGCCTTCGGTCAGGGCGAAGCCCACCGCGAAATCCTCCAGATCCTGCGGCGTGGCCATCATCACGGCCTGGGTCGATCCATTGCAGGTCACGGCAACGGCCACCTCTTCGGGCAGGGACCGCGCGACGTCGCGCGCGCCCTCGGGCCCGATCGCCCGCGAGGATATGGAGCGCGAGGGCGTCATTCCGCAGCCGGCAGGATGCGGCGCGACTTGTCGGCCTGGGCGTTGTACTCTTTCTGCCAGTCGCTCGGCCCGTTCGACAGGCCAACCTGCACTGCCGTCACCTTGTATTCCGGGCAGTTCGTGGCCCAGTCGGAATAGTCGGTGGTAATGACATTGGCCTGGGTGTCGGGGTGGTGGAACGTGGTATAGACCACGCCAGGACTGACCCGATCCGTCAGATGCGCCCGCAAAGAGGTTTCGCCCGACCGCGAGGCCAGCTTGATCCAGTCACCTTCCTTCACACCACGAACCTCGGCGTCATGGGGGTGGATCTCCAGCACATCCTCGGCATGCCAGACGGTGTTTTCCGTGCGCCGCGTCTGCGCGCCGACATTGTACTGGCTCAGGATACGGCCCGTGGTCAGCAACAGCGGGAACCGCGGCCCCGTGCGTTCGTCGGTGGCCACGTATTCGGTGACGATGAACCGGCCCTTGCCACGCACGAAACCATCCACATGCATGATCGGCGATCCGTCGGGGGCTGCATCATTGCATGGCCACTGGATCGACCCCCGCTCTTCCAGCATGGCATAGTCGACATTGGCAAAACCGGGCGTCGTGGCCGCGATCTCATCCATGATCTGGGACGGATGCGTATAGCTCCAGCCAGCACCCATGGCGTTGGCCAGCGCCTGCGTCACTTCCCAATCCTCCAGCCCGTTCCTGGGCTGCATCACCTTGCGCACGCGGTTGATCCGGCGCTCGGCATTGGTGAAGGTCCCGTCCTTTTCCAGAAAGGTCGATCCCGGCAGGAAGACATGGGCATAATTCGCCGTCTCGTTCAGGAACAGGTCATGCACGATCACGCATTCCATCGCGGCCAGGCCGGCGGCCACATGATGCGTGTCGGGGTCCGATTGCAGAATGTCCTCACCCTGACAGTACAGGCCCTTGAAGCTGCCGGAAACCGCCGCATCCAGCATGTTGGGGATGCGCAGGCCGGGCTCCGGGTCGATCTCCACCCCCCAGGCATTCTCGAAAATCGCGCGCACATCGGTGTTTTTCACATGGCGGTAGCCCGGCAACTCGTGGGGGAACGACCCCATGTCGCACGCGCCTTGCACGTTGTTCTGACCACGCAGCGGGTTCACGCCCACGCCCTCGCGCCCGATATTGCCCGTCAGCATCGCAAGGTTGGCGATGCCCATCACCGTGGTGGAGCCCTGGCTGTGCTCGGTCACGCCAAGCCCGTAGTAGATCGCGCCATTGCCACCGGTGGCATAAAGCCGGGCCGCGGCGCGCAGATCCTCGGCCGGAACCCCGGTCAGCATCTCTGTCATCTCGGGCGAATGCCGGACATCGGACACGAACTCGGCATAGTCCTGGAACTCGTCCCAATCACAGCGCGCGCGGATGAACGCCTCGTCGTACAGGCCCTCGTCCACGATCACATGGGCCATCGCGGTCACCACGGCGACGTTGGTGCCCGGGCGCAGGGGCAAGTGATGGCTGGCCTCGACATGGGCAGAGCGCACGATGTCGGTGCGGCGCGGGTCGATCACGATAAGCTTGGCGCCCTGGCGCAGACGCTTTTTCAGGCGGCTGGCGAAAACCGGGTGACCATCCGTGGGGTTGGCCCCGATGATAAGGGCCACGTCCGTGTGCATCACGCTGTCGAAATTCTGCGTCCCCGCCGACGTGCCGAATGTCTGCCCCAGACCATAGCCGGTCGGCGAATGGCAGACCCGCGCGCAGGTATCGGTGTTGTTGTTCATGAACACGCCACGGGCCAGCTTTTGAACCAGGTAGGTTTCCTCGTTGGTGCAGCGGCTGGACGTGATCACGCCAATCGATTTGCGCCCGTATTTTTCCTGAAGGGCCGTCATCTTTTGCGCCGCAAAACCAAGCGCTTCGTCCCAGGACACCTCGCGCCAGGGCTGGTCGATGCGGTCCCGGATCATCGGGTTCAGGATGCGGTCCTGGTGGTTGGCATAGCCCCATGCAAACCTGCCCTTGACGCAGGAATGGCCTCGATTGGCCTGCCCGTGCTTGTAGGGTACCATGCGCACCAGTTCATCGCCGTTCAGCTCGGCCTTGAACGAGCACCCGACCCCGCAATAGGCGCAGGTGGTGATGACGGAGCGTTCCGGCGTGCCAAGCTCGATCACGGATTTTTCCTGAAGCGTCGCCGTCGGGCAGGCCTGAACGCAGGCTCCGCAAGACACGCAATCCGACGACAGGAAATCATCGCCCACCCCGCCCGCCGACACCCGGCTGTCGAAACCGCGACCCTCGATGGTCAGCGCGAACGTGCCCTGAACCTCTTCGCAGGCCCGCACACAGCGCGAACACACGATGCATTTGGCCGGATCATACGTGAAATACGGGTTGCTGTCGTCCTTGGGGACGTATTGCGGGTTCACACCACCGGCGCCACGCGCCTCGAAGTGGTTGGCCAAGCCACCGTTGTCCGGCGCCTGGTATCGCACATCACGCAGACCCACCGCCCCGGCCATGTCCTGCAATTCGCAATCGCCATTGGCAGCACAGGTCAGGCAGTCCAGCGGATGATCCGAGATATAAAGCTCCATCACGCCCTTGCGGATCTTCTTCACCTTGCTCGACTGGGTGCGCACGACCATGCCCGGCGCCACGGGCGTCGTGCACGACGCGGGCGTGCCCCGCCGGCCCTCGATCTCCACCACGCACAACCGACACGACCCGAAGGCCTCGACACTGTCCGTCGCACACAGCTTGGGGATCTGCAGCCCCGCGATCGCGGCCGCCCGCATCACGCTGGTTCCCTCGGGCACCGTCACCTCGAAGCCATCGATGCTCACCGTGACCGGCGCGCCCGCTTTTGCCGGTGTGCCCATATCGCGGTCATCGTCCCAGGGAATGATGAAATCCTTCATGCCAAACCGCTCCCCTGCTTCATCTTGGCCATTACAACTCCGGGGGTCCGGGGGCAGCGCCCCCGGCCGGTCGATGCGCGAAGCGCAGCGAAATACCTCGGTGCCAGACACATCATTCCGCTGCCTCCCGCGCAGGCGCAAAGTCTTCCGGGAACTGCTCCAGCGCAGACATCACCGGGAACGGCGTGAACCCGCCCAGGGCACATAGCGAGCCGTCCTTCATGGTTTCGCAAAGATCCACCAGCAACGGCACGGCCCCCGCGTCGCCCTCGCGGATCCGGTCGATCGTCTCGACCCCGCGCACCGCGCCGATCCGGCACGGGGTACACTTCCCGCAAGACTCGATCGCGCAGAATTCCATGGCAAACCGCGCCATGCCCAACATGTCAGCGCTGTCGTCGAACACCACGACCCCGGCATGGCCGATCAGGCCGCCCTGTCCGTCGAAGTCCTCGTAGGCGAAAGGCGTGCCGAATTTGGCAGGCGCGAAATAGGCGCCGAGCGGCCCGCCCACCTGCACCGCCTTGACCGGCCGGCCCGAGGCCGTTCCGCCCGCGATATCGCCGACCAATTCTCCCAGCGGCATGCCAAAGGCGGTCTCGAAAAGCCCGCCATGCTTGACATTGCCTGCGATCTGAACGGGCATCGTGCCCTTCGACCGCCCCAGCCCGAACCCCGCGTAATGGGCCGCGCCCTTCTCGAAAATCACCGGCACGGTGGCCAGCGAGATCACGTTGTTGACCACCGTCGGCCGACCCAGAAACCCCTCGAGCGCGGGCAAGGGCGGCTTGGCCCGAACCACCCCGCGCTTACCCTCAAGCGAATTCAGAAGCGAGGTTTCCTCGCCGCAGACATAGGCGCCCGCACCCACCCGCACCTCGATGTCGAATTCATGCGATGCACCAAGAACGCGCCCCAGAACACTGTTTTCACGTGCAATTTCAATCGCGGCATTCATCACTTCGATCGCATCGGGGTATTCCGAGCGCAAATAGATGTAGCCCTTGCTCGCGCCCACACCGATGCCGGCGATCGCCATGCCCTCGATCAGGGAAAACGGATCGCCCTCCATGATCATCCGGTCGGCGAATGTGCCGCTGTCGCCTTCATCGGCATTGCAGACGATGTATTTCCGCGGCCCCGGGGCCCGGCGCACGGTGTCCCACTTGATGCCGGTCGGAAACCCTGCCCCGCCGCGCCCGCGCAGGCCGCTTTCCTTGAGCTCTTCGACGATGGCCTCATCGCCCATCTCGATGGCGCGGCGCAGGCCGGTGAGGCCGCCATTGGCCTCGTAATCGCTCAGGCTCAGCGGGTCGATCAGGCCGCAGCGCTGAAAGGTCAGACGCGTCTGCCTGGCAAAGAAAGGGATATCTTCGACCGCCCCCAGGCTCTTGACCGAGCCGTCGAGAATCCCCGGCACGTCCGCCACACCCACCGACCCATAGGCCCTACGCACGCCGTTTTCCTCGATCTCCACAAGGGGTTCCAGCCAGATCATTCCGCGCGACCCGTTCCGGATCACGGCATGACCGGCGGCCTCGAACGCGGCGGCCACGGCATCCGAGCCAAGCGCCTTGGCGGCGGCGTCGCGGGGCACATATACCTTCATTGCGCCACCTCAGCGATCAACGTCTCGGGCGTCACGCGGCCCATCACGCGCCCGTCGACCATGGCCGCCGGCGCACATGCGCACAGGCCAAGGCAATAGACCGGCTCCACCGTCACGCGGCCATCCGGCGTGGTGCCGTGCCAATCCAGCCCAAGCAGCGCCAGCGTCTTCTCCGACAGGGCAGTCGCACCCACCGACTGGCACGCCTCGGCCCGGCAGATCTTGAGCACGTGGCGGCCCGCGGGCGCATCGCGGAAATCATGATAGAATGAGATCACCCCATGCAGTTCCGCCTTGGTGATGTTGAGCGCCTCGGCAATCGCGCCATGGGCGCCCGCAGGCACGTAGCCATGGGCCGCCTGTATCGCGTGCAGCATCGGCAACAGCGGACCCTCGAGGTGAAGATGCGCGTCGATGATGCCGCGCAGATCGCTCAGATCCGGGTCGGGCGGCGGGGCGGCTTTGGGGGTCATGGCATGCTCCGGACAAGTGTCAGAAGCATCCCCTATTTCATTCAGGTTTCAATATCGAAGTTCCGTTGAACGATTGATAAACCCTATGACACGCAGGCGACGCCTGCGCATCGAAATACGACAAATACAAGCCAAATCAGCCCGCTATCCGGGCCGCTTCCGCCAAGAGCGCGTCCAATACCGGAGTGTGCGGCTCACGGTAGGGCGCGACAAGGCCGACACTGTGTTCCACATGGTCGCCGGTGATCGGCACGATCATGAGTTGATCCCCCGCCGCCAGGAACCCGGCCATGTCCGATGGCAGAACCGTCACCCAGTCCCCCTCGCCCACCAGCGCAGCCAGAACCACGGTGGAATTGGATTCGACCAGCGCCTCGGGCGTGACATCGGCTTCCATGAAGCACTGGTTGATGATGCGCCGGTTCTGCATGTCAGGCGTCAGCAAGCACAGCTTTTGCGCCGCCAGATCGGCCCATGTAACCTCTGCCTGTCGGGCCAGCGGGTGATGTGCATGACACACCAGCGTATAGCGTTCCGTGTACAGGGGGGCCGTGGTCACGCGCCCAAGCGGTTCGTTGTCCAGATAGGACAGGCCGGCATCGACCTCCAGATTTTCCAGCATTTTCAGGATCTCGGAGGAATTTCGGGACAGGATCGTGAACCGCACGTTCGGATGCCGCTCGGAAAACCGGGCCGACAACCGCGCGGCCCAGGTCAGCGCCGTGGGGATGACCGCCAGGCGCAGGTGGCCCGAAAGGCCGTGCCGGCTGACGCGCATTTCTTCGCGGAAGGTGCGCGCATCCCCGACCAGCTGACGCGCCCAGACCAGCGCGCGCTGCCCTTCGGGGGTCAGCCCGCCATAGCGCGAGCCTCGAAAGATCAGCTGGACGCCCAACATCTCTTCCAGGTTCTTGATGCCGGTCGACAGCGTTGGCTGCGTGACGCCAAGGGAGTCCGCTGCACGGCCAAAATGGCCTTCCTTGGCCACCGCGATGAACATCTCAAGCTTGTTGATCATGCGCCGATTTTCGCAATCGAAAGCGGATCAATCAATCGATAAATTCAATCAATCCTTGAAATATATGTTGAACTGGGCCCGAACACGCGCGTCCACGTCTGGCGGGATCGTTGTCCGGGCGCTGGCCAGGATCGCTTCCTTGCGGGCGCGGGCCTGTTCCAGAAGCCGGGGGCGCTGTGCTTCTTCCCATTCCTTGGGGCTCATCCGGTTGGCCACCTTGGGATAGCAATATTCCGTCTGCATGAGCGCGAGCGTCTGATCGGTGCCCAGGTAATGGCCGGGGCCGTAGCAGACCTCGCGCATGGCATCGAGCGAGACACTGTCTTCCGTCACGTCGATCCCCCGCACGCAGCGCAGGGCCTGGCCGATCATGTCATCGCCCAGCACCATGGATTCCAGGCAAAATCCCAAGAGCGACGCATGCATGCCCACGGCCTCATACACCATGTTGAGCCCTGACAGCCCGGCCAGAACATTGGTGATCCCCTGTTCCCAGCCGGCCTGCATGTCGGGCAGCTTGCTGTCCGATATGCCCGCCGCCGCCCCGCCGGGCAGGCCGTAAAAGCGGTGCATCTGTGCGCAGCCTGCGGTCAGCAGGGCCTGTTCGGCCGAACCGCCCGACATCGCCCCCGTGCGCAGGTCCGACACGAACGGCCAGGTTCCAAAGATCGCGGGATGTCCCGGTGCGATGGAATTGACATAGACCACGCCCGCCAGGCATTCCGCCACGGCCTGCACGATGGCCAGCGCGATGGGCGCGGGTGCCGTGGCCCCCGCCTGCCCCGCCGACAACAACAGCACCGGCATGCCCGCCCGGATGCAATGTTCCATCGCGATGCAGCTTTCCTCGGCGAATTTCATCGGCGGCACGACGAAGCAGTTGGAATTCGACACGAAGGGCCGCGCGCGCCAGGTAGCCTCATCGCCCGCCACCATGTGCAGCATGTCGATCCCCGACGAAACGAAGGACGGGTCGGAAAAGGACGTGCCGACATGTTTGGTCGTGCCGCTGATGCAGGCATACAGCGTGTTCATATCCATATCGCGGTTGTCGGTGATGTCGCGCGCCACCATGCAACGTTGAAAGAAATGGATATTGTCGAGCGCCTGGGCCAGCTTTGCCGCGTTGTAGAGATCGCCCGCAGTGCTGTCGCGATAGGTTTCGGTGAACGGGTCGACCATATGCACCGCGGCCCCGGCCGTGCCGTAATGCACGCGGTTGGTTTCCAGGTGCAAATCGTAGTGCGGATCGCGGCCATGCAGGGTCAGGTTGCGCGCCGCCTTTCCCAACATGTCCTCGACCAGCGCGCGGGGAAACCGCAAGCGGCCATCATCGCCCTGGATCGCACCTGCAGCTGTCATCACCTCGACGCCCGACGCAGGGGCCTGGCTAAGCCCGATCTCTTCCAGCGCGTCCAGCGCGGCATGGTGGATGCGGATGACCTCGGCCTCGGTGAGGGGCGAATACTTGCCGCCAATCAGGCCCGGGCGCACGGGGCGCATATCATCGGGCAAAGGCGCTGCGCGCGCAGCGACGCGTGCGGCGCGGCCCCCACCACGGCGGCTGGTGCGGATCAGGGTTTCGGTCATGTCAGCGCGTCCTCTGGGGCCAATTGGCGTGAGATCTCGGCGATATGGGCGGGGCCGACCTCGCAGCATCCACCGATGATGGTGGCACCGCGCGCGACCCAGTCCATGGCATGTCTTGCATAGGCCTCGGGCCCCAGATCGCGCCGCGCGCTCAGCGCGTCGACGGTAGGATCGTCCTTGAGAAAATCCTTGGTGATCTGGGTGAAGCCGTTGGCATAGGCGCCAAAGGGCAGGCCTGCACGCGCCATGGTATCAAGCGCTGCGGGCATTGCCTCGGGCGCGGAGCAATTGGCCAGAAGCGCCGCCGCGCGGCCCTCGGCAATCGACAGCACATCGGCCAGCGCCTCGCCCGAACGCAGACGGGTGCCATCCTCATCATCGACCGTAAGGGCCAGCCAGACCGGTTTGCCCTGGTCGCAAGCCCCATCAAGGATCGCGCGCGCATGGGCCAGGGACGCCACGGTTTCACAAATGATCAGATCGACCCGCGGCGCGAGAATGGCGGCAATCTCTGCATAAAGCGGGGTGGCGTCCGCCAGCGCAGGATGAACATCGGGCCGGTACGAGGCGCCAAGTGGCCCGATGCTGCCCGCGATCCGGCCCCGCCCATGGGCGGCGCGCGCGGTCTCGGCCTGGGTCAGGGCAATATCGTGGAGCGTTTCGAACTGCCCTTCGACCCCGGCTTTCACAAGCCGGTCGCGGTGGATGGCGTAGGTATTGGTCGTGGCGATATCCGCCCCGGCGGCAAAGTAATCCGCGTGCACATCGCGGACCAGTTCGGGTTGGTCCATCATGATCTGTGTCGACCAAAGCGGCGTGGGCGACGCGGACGACCGGTGGACCAGTTCCTGGCCCATGCCACCGTCAAGCAGGGTTATCTTCAA
Organism: uncultured Roseicyclus sp.; assembly: GCA_964460185.1. Lineage (GTDB taxonomy): Bacteria > Pseudomonadota > Alphaproteobacteria > Rhodobacterales > Rhodobacteraceae > JAVJPJ01. The sequence goes on from CAYWTM010000038.1 coordinate 16,003, forward strand.
GCGCGCAACCTTTCGTTTTCTGGGTCCCATAGCGGCTGATCAGGCTGCACGGTGGCACGCCTGCGTTCGCCGAAAATATCAATCTCGATCTCGGTGCCCGGATTGGCCAGATCCGCCCGCAGCATGCCAAGCGCGATGGAGCTGCCAACGCGGTAGCCGAACCCACCCGAGGTCGTTTCCCCGACGACCTGGCCGCCGTGCCAGAGGGTCGACATGTAGGGCGCATCGGCAGCCCCCGCATCGACGGTCAGCGTGACGAAGCGCTTGACCACACCGCGCTGTTTTTCTGCCATAAGCGCCGCCTTGCCGGGGAAATCCTGCGGCTTGTCGAACCTGACGAACCGGTCCAGCCCGCCCTCCAGAAGGGAATAATCGGTGGACAGGTCGCCCTTCCACGCACGATAGCCTTTTTCCAGGCGCAGCGCGTTCAGCGCCCACATGCCAAAAGGTTTCGCGCCCGCCGCCAGAACCGCGTCGAAAAGCGCCGGCATGTCGGCATTGGCGGCATGGATTTCCCACCCCAGTTCGCCTGCGAAACTGACCCTCGCCAAGGCACAGGGCCGCCCCGCGACCGTGGCCGCCTGATGCGACAGCCATGGCAGCGTCAGGTCGGCATCGGTTCCCATCACCTCGAACAGGGCGCGCGATTGCGGGCCGGTGACGATCAGCGTGGAATAGTCAGCCGTGTGATCGGTCAGCGTCAGACCGTCGGGCAGGCCCGAACGCGCCAGTACATCGCGGTCATGCCATTGCGCGGCCGCCGCCGTGATCAGGGTAAAGTGATCCTCGTCATGACGCAGGATCGACATCTCGGTCAGGATGCGGCCACGGTGGTCGGGAAAATAGGCCAGGTTCATGCGGCCCGGTTTGGGCAAGCCCCCGGCGATCCGGCCGCGCAGCCAGTCCGCCGCCCCCGGCCCCGACAGGTTGAAACGGGAAAACCCGGCCAGATCCAGCACGCCAACGCTATCGCGCACCGCCTCGCATTCCTCGCGGATGCGCGCCTCCCACGGGCCGGCACGGCCCCAGGTTTCGGTCGCCTCGAGCGATGTGTCGTCACCGGGCTGTGCGTACCAGTTGGCGCGTTCCCACCCGTTATAGGCGCCGTATTGTGCGCCAAGCGCCTTTGTCCGTTCGTGCACCGGCGACAGCTTGCGGTCACGACCGGCAGGCCAGGATTTCCACGGGAAATGCATGCCGTATTCGTGGCCATAGATCTCCATCGCCTTGTCGATGCAGTATTGCGGGTCGGTGTAGTCGGTGTAGCGGCGGGGATCGACTGCCCACATGTCCCATTCGGTGCACCCTTCGGTGACCCACTCCGCCAGAACCTTGCCCGCGCCGCCCGCCTGCGTGATGCCAAAGGTGAACACGCTGGCCTCGAACGCATTGGGAACACCGGGCATTGGCCCAAGCAGGGGCAGACCGTCGGGCGCGTAAGGGATGGGCCCGTTGATCACCCGCCCTACCCCACCAGTGCCAAGCAACGGCACCCGCGCCATCGCATCCTCGATATACCATTCCAGCCGGTCAAGGTCGTCGGGATAGAGCTGAAAGCTGAAATCATCGGGCATCGGATCGTCGGGGGTGATCCAATGCGCGCGGCCGTTCCGTTCGTACGGGCCAAGATTGAAGCCGTGTTTTTCCTGTCGCAGGTAGTAGGAGCTGTCGACGTCGCGCAACAGCGGCAGTTTTCCGTTCTGGGCGGTGTATTCCACCAGTTCGGGGATTTCCTCGGTCAGGAAATACTGATGCGACATGGTGGCCATGGGCACCGTGCGCCCACCAAAGGGCTTGAACCATTCGCCCACGCGCTGCGCGTAGTAACCGGCCGCGTTCACCACATATTCGCAGCGGATGTCGCCCTTTTCCGTGTGCACGATCCATTCGCCGTTTTCCCGGCTGATGCCGGTTGCAGGCGTGAAACGCAGAACCTGCGCGCCCATCTGGCGCGCGCCCTTTGCCAGCGCCTGTGTCAACTGCGCGGGGTCGATATCTCCGTCATCGGGATCGAACAATGCGCCCGCCAGATCATGGGTTTCCAAAAACGGGTATTTGTCCTTGAGATCACCAACCTGCATCATCTCGACACTCAGGCCCTGATACTGCGCCATGCCGCGTGCGCGCTCGAATTCCTGCATGCGTTCGCCCGAATGGGCCAGCCGGATCGATCCGGTGACGTGGTAGTTCATCGGATAGTCGACCTCTTCGGCCAGACCACGATACAGTTCCAGCGAATAGCGCTGCATGTTCATGATCGCCCAGGACGTCGAGAACGACGGGCAGTTGCCAGCCGCATGCCAGGTCGATCCGGCCGTCAGTTCGTTCTTTTCCAGAAGGACGCAATCATGCCACCCCGCCTTGGCCAGATGATAGAGCGCCGAGGCGCCAACCGCCCCGCCTCCGATGATGACCACGCGTGCTGTGCTTGGCATGTCCGCCATGTATCCCGTCCTCCCTCATTGGCCGATCTGGCAGCAGTATCCTCGCGGGTTTGCAGAGTTTCAATTCCCGTGGCACATCTATATTGATCGGATTACCCGATTAGAGAGTGCGCCGATGCAGATGGATTTGATCGATACGTTCCTCGACCTGTGCGAGACGCGCAGCTTCAACCAGAGTGCGGACAGGTTGGGCGTCACCCAGTCCACGGTGTCAGGCCGGGTGCGCAGCCTCGAAAAAAGTGTGGGGGCGCGCCTGTTCCGGCGCAGTCGCGCGGGCACAGAGTTGACCACGGCGGGGCTGCGGTTCGAACCTCATGCGCGCGCGCTGCGCGTGATCTGGGCCGAAGCGCGACAGGCCGTGCAGCAATCCGATGCGGCCGCCATGACCCTGCGGCTGGGGATCCAGCACGATCTGCTGGACAATCACGTGGGCCCGTGGACGGCTGCCATCCGAGGGCTGCTGCCCGACGCGGCACTGTATGTGGAGGCGGATTACTCGGTCCAGATGTGCCGTGACCTGACCAGCGGCGCGCTGGACCTTGCCATCATGTTCAGCCCCAGCCGTTCGGCGGACCTGTATGTCGAGAACCTGGGCGAACTGGCCTATCGCATGGTGTCGACCGAGTGCGAGGCGGTGACGCAGGTGCAAGCCGATCGGTACATCCTGCCCAATTACGCGCCCGCCTTTACCCAGAGCCACGCCGCGCAGTTGCCGGGCCTGTCGGGCGGGCCTGTGTCCAGTGGACAGGCCGGGGTGGTGCGTGAACTTTTGCTGTCGCTTGGCGGCACGACCTATCTGCCCGAAAATACGGTGAACGACCTGGTCAGCGGGGGCCTTGCCCAAGCCGTGCCGGATGCGCCGGTGGTCCATCAGCCGGTGTTTGCCGCAGTGCACCTCAGGAATCGTCACCGACCCGCGTTTCGCCGCATCCTGCGCGGGCTCAAGGCGCAATTGCCCTGATGCAAGGCCGCGCGCAGCGCTTGGAAAGCCGTGTCTTTTTTCAATGGGTCTCACGTCTTTTCGAGACGTGAACACACAGTTGTGTGGTGCGTGCACGGCCTGCAGGATTATGTGCAAATTCGCACCGAATAATCGAATATTTCCATAATTCGTGTGTTGAAAGAGAGGTGCATCGCCCGCATCTCTCTCTCATCGACAGGCAGACAGCTTGTCACGAGCCACACATCAAACGGCGCCAAATGCGCCACGCATTACAAGAGGAATGACATTATGAAACGCATCGCACTTATCGCCGCCGTCGCCGCTTCGATGACCGCACCGGCCTTTGCCGACGCCACGTTCGCGATCAACCACTTCAATCAGGATTTCGACAGCACCGGCGACATCGTGAAGGTTCCCGCGACCGATGAAACCACCACGGTTTCGACTTCGGGCCAATCGTCGCTCAGCGTTGCCTACGACATTCTGAACGCAAGCCAGGATTCCGTTGCCGACCTGCGCGGCGTGACCAGCGCCACGGTCATTCTGAACACGCACTCCGACACGGCCGAGCGTATCTTCGCCGAGCTTGACGCCGAATAATCCGGCCCTGCCACGGGGCGCGGTTGACGTCCCTCGCTCCCTCCCCGCGACGTTCGGGACACATCCGCGCCTCCACAGAACCCCGCCCCGGCATATGCCGCGGGCGGGGTTTCTTGTGCCACGCGTTTCGCGGCCCTGGGGACGGCGGGTCGCGTCCGTTCGCAGTTGCTCGGCGGCAGCGATTTTGCTAATTGGCACGCATATATGAAAACACAGGTTGCAATCATCGGCGGCGGACCTTCGGGGCTATTGCTCTCGCAACTGCTTCAGACGCGCGGCGTCGAAAGCATCGTGCTGGAACGCAAGACCAAGGATTACGTGCTGAGCCGGATCCGCGCGGGCGTTCTGGAACAAGGCCTGATCGAGATGCTCGAACAGGCCGGGTGTGCCGATCGGTTGCATGCCGAAGGGTTCCCCCATGATGGCGTGCAATTGTCCTATGGCAACGACCTGATCCGCATCGACACCGTCGAGATGACCGGGAGACCGGTCATGGTCTACGGCCAGACCGAGGTGACGCGCGATCTTTACGCCGCGCGCGAGGCCGCCGGTGGCCGGATCGAATACAATGTCGACGATGTCACGATCCACGATGCCGATAGCGACGCGCCATTTGTGACGTATGTCGTCCATGGTCAGCAGCGGCGTATCGATTGCGAGTTTGTCGCGGGCTGTGACGGGTTTCACGGCGTCAGCCGCCAGACGATCCCCGCCTCGGTCCGCCGCGAATACGAAAAGGTCTATCCGTTCGGCTGGTTGGGCATCTTGTCTGAAACGCCGCCCGTCAAGCACGAGATCCTTTATGCCAGTTCGGATCGCGGTTTTGCGCTGTGTTCGATGCGCAACCTGAGCCTTAGCCGCTACTACATCCAGTGTCCGCTGACCGACCGGCCGGAAGACTGGTCGGACGAGGCATTCTGGGAGGAATTCAAACGCCGCATTCCCGCCGAAACGGCAGCCGACCTCGTGACCGGCCCCTCGATCGAGAAATCGGTCGCGCCGCTGCGGTCCTTCGTGTGTGAACCGATGCGGTGGGGCCGCCTGTTTCTATGCGGCGACGCCGCCCATATCGTGCCGCCAACTGGGGCCAAGGGGCTGAACACGGCCGCGTCCGACGTGCATTACCTGTTCACCGGGCTGAGCCAGGTTTTCGAAACCGGCGACACGGCTGGCATCGACAGCTATTCAGAGCGCGCGCTGACCCGGGTCTGGAAGGCCGAGCGTTTCTCATGGTGGCTGACCAACCTGATGCACCAGTATCCCGACCAGTCCGAGTTCGACCTCAAGATGCAGATTGCCGAATTCGACTTTCTGCGCAGCAATCCCGCCGCGCAAAAGGCCATGGCGGAGAATTACGTTGGGCTGCCGTACTAAGGCGCCCGGGCGGGCCCGCCCGGACCCTGCAGCCTTCAAACCGACGCCGCAAGCGACACGTCTGGCTGTGTTCTTGCAAGATGATTGGTTCCGGCGAAGAGCTCTGAGAAGCCACCCCAACGGATCCCACATTGCCGCAAATAAGTCTTATTGGATTGAGTAATCCCCCCCAAATGGACCCGATGCCGTCCAGATCATTCGCATCAAATCCCACAGCCATTGGGGGGATTTCCTCTTGAGGAAGCCAACCACCCTGTTCATCAAATCTGCGCCGCCCGACAAGAAAGAGCGCTGACGCCATATGACCGCGCAATCAATCGGTGGGCCCTGGGGCAACCCGGTTGGGAATCGAATGACCGCGAAAAAAGGCGTCGAGATTGTCTACGGCCATCATCCCCATAGCGGTGCGGACTTCTGTCGTGGCCGAACCGACATGTGGCAAGAGCGTGACGTTGTCCATCCTGCGCAATTGGTCCGGAACATGCGGCTCGTCGTTGAACACATCAAGTCCAGCACCCGCAATCGTGCCTTCGACCAACGCCTGCAAGAGTGCATTTTGGTCGATGCTGTCGCCCCGCGCTGTATTCACTAGAAATGAAGTGGGCTTCATGGCCGCGATGTGAGCCGACGTCACCACCGGAGCAGAACCGCCGCCGGGAACATGGATGGAAACAACGTCTGCCAAAGCCATCACGTCGTCAATCGTCTCCATCGGCTGTGCATCAAACCCGAGATTTCGCACCGGGGAGCGGTTGTAATAGACAACTTCCATTCCGAAACCCACGGCGGCACGACGGGCTGTGGCCTGACCGATCCGACCCATGCCGATGATACCCAACACCTTACCTTGAATGCTTGTTCCCAGGCCTTCGACGATGGAGAATCCGCGCCAACGGCTTTCGCGTAGCTTACGTTCGGCGGCATAAGCGCCGCGCGTGGCGGAAAGTATCAACAACAATGCGATGTCAGCCGTGGCTTCGGTCAGGACATCGGGCGTATTGGACACGGCAATACCGTTCCCGTATGCGGCTTCGATGTCGATATTGCTGAACCCAACACCGATATTCGCGATCATTCGAACCCGGCGGTCCGGGATCTGAAGAATCGCTGAATCCAGCCTGTCGCTGACCGTTGGTATGATCGCATCGAATTCGCGCATCGCCGATGATAAGTCATCAGCGCTCAACGGGACGTCGCTTCGATTACATGTGGCGTCGTAGGACGCAACCAGACGCTCTTCGACTTGGTCGGGCAACTTTCTTGTCGCAAGGACGCGGGGTTTCATCTGTTTCTGATCCCTTTTCGTTGTCAACGAGGGTCTGGTTTGGTCGCATCTCCCAAGGTACCCGATGTGCAAGAAAAGCCGATTCAGTTATTCAGCGTCATAAAAGCCCCTGAGCAGTTCAAGAGCCTCCGACAAGCCGCTGGCTTCCGCATTTTTCCAGAAGTCATCGCTGCCCAAGTCGGCAAATCCTTTGGAGTCCTCAAGATCCCGGTCTTCGATGTTCTTGAAGCCCATTGACCACTCCGCAAACATCCTGGTCTCGATCTCGCCCTCTTCGATGACGATGATCGTGTGGTGTCTGCTGTCCCTCGAGATCCTGTTCCAAACATCTTCCAGCTTTTCGTCGGGGCCCTCCAGGACTTGCAGGAAGTTTCCGCGCCCATATTCATCATTGTAGCGGTAGACCAATAACCCGGAGATCCCGTCCGCGGTGTTGCGCTGGCGACTGTGAACCAGGAGATCGCCAAGTTCGGATGTATTGAACGGCCTAACCGCTTGGCTGACGTAAACAATATACTTCATTTCGCCGTCCTAACATGATCGGTAGAATTGACCCCAGCGGCCAAGGGCAGCACATATCTAACTGAGCCCCATATCTCCAGCCCTCAATCGATCTTGGGCAGCAGTGCATCGAGGGATGCTTTTGCGTCGCCATAGAACATGCGGGTGTTGTCCTTGAAGAACAGCGGGTTCTCGATACCGGAATAGCCGGTCCCCTGCCCGCGCTTGGACACGAAGACCTGCTTGGCCTTCCAGCATTCCAGAACCGGCATGCCGGCGATGGGGCTGTTGGGGTCGTCCTGGGCGGCCGGGTTCACGATGTCGTTCGACCCGATGACGATGGCGACGTCCGTGTTGGGGAAGTCCTCGTTGATCTCGTCCATCTCCAGCACGATGTCGTAGGGCACCTTGGCCTCGGCCAGCAGCACGTTCATGTGCCCCGGCAGGCGGCCCGCCACGGGGTGGATCGCAAAACGCACCTCCTTGCCGGCGGCACGCAGTTTGCGGGTCAACTCGCTGACCGCCTGCTGCGCCTGCGCCACCGCCATGCCGTAGCCCGGGATGATGATGATGCTGTCCGCCTCGTTCAGCGCGGTGGCGACGCCGTCGGCATCGATGGCGACCTGTTCCCCCTCGACCGCCATCTGTTCGCCCTTGGCCCCGCCAAAGCCGCCAAGAATGACGCTGACAAAGGACCGGTTCATCGCCTTGCACATGATGTAGGACAAGATCGCACCCGACGAGCCGACCAGCGCGCCCACCACGATCAGCAGGTCATTGCCGAGGCTGAAGCCGATGGCCGCCGCCGCCCACCCGGAATAGCTGTTCAGCATCGACACCACGACCGGCATGTCCGCCCCGCCGATCCCCATGATCAGGTGGTAGCCGATGAAGAGCGCCAGAAGCGTCAGCAGAACCAGCGTCCAGCTGCCCGCGTCACCCAGGTACATCGCCGCCAGAACGACCGAGGCCGCCGCCGCCGCCGCGTTGAGCATGTGACCGCCCGGCAGCTGCTTGGCCGCGGTGTCCACCTTGCCCGCCAGCTTGCCATAGGCAATCACCGAGCCGGTGAAGGTCAGCGCGCCGATCCAGATGCCCAGCACCAGTTCCACCCGCAAGATGCCGACCTCGACCGCGGTCTTCTTGGCCAGAAGCGCCGCAAAGGCCGACAGGCCGCCGCTCAGCTCGTAGGCGGCCGTGCTCAGCACGCCTTCGGGTTGCGGATAGGGCAGCCCCGCGTCGGCGAACATGCCCGCCACCCGCGACAGTTCGATATCGGCGTTGAAGCCCACGAACACCGCCGCCAGACCGACCAGCGAATGCATGATCGCCACAAGCTCGGGCATTTGCGTCATCTGGACACGCGTGGCCAGCTGATACCCGACCGCGGCGCCCAGGCCGATCAGGATGATCGACGCGCCCCACAGGCCCTGACCGGGCCCGATCAGGGTGGCCACGACGGCGATCGCCATGCCGACGATGCCGTACCAGACCGCGCGTTTCGCGCTTTCCTGCCCCGACAGGCCCCCCAGCGAGAGGATGAAGAGAACACCCGCGACCGCATAGGCCGCAATCGTAAATCCGAAATCCATTGTCCCTTACCCCGCGCTCAAGATTTCTGGAACATGGCGAGCATGCGCCGTGTCACGAGGAAGCCGCCG
>CAYWTM010000039.1:0-24669 GCA_964460185.1 uncultured Roseicyclus sp.
GCGCCGGGCAAGGACCGGTCGATCAGCCCGGCGATGATGGCCGATCCCTTGAAGGTGCGTTTCATCACCGCGTTGTCGGCCAGCCATGCCTCCATCGTGTCCATCAGGTTTTCGCGTGCGAACAGCGGAACAGGGTCTTCCAGCGCCTCCAGCCCCCAGATCAGCGTCGCATAGTCCGTGGATACGAACCCCATCGGGTTCAGGCCCATGTCCTCCATCCGTTTGGTGATCAAGAGCCCCAGTGTCTGTTGGGCATTTCGGCCCGCGAAGCCGTAGGCCACCACATGTTCGCGCCCGTCATGGGGAAAGCTTTCGATCAGCAAACGGTCGCGTTCGGGCATGCGGGATACCTTGCGCTGCAGATGCAGCCATTGCCTTGTGTGGTCGGGAAGGTCGGGCCAGTCGTCTTGCCGGAACATGCGCAAGATGCGGTCCGACAGTTGCGTGGAGGTGGCGAATTTCGTGCCCATGAAGGTGGCGATCTTCGGCTTTTTCCACGGTGTGCGGCTGACCTCGACCACCATTTCGCGCATGCCTTCGTAGCGCACGATCTTGCCGCCGATCAGGAAGGTGTCGCCCGTGTTGAGCATCGAGGCAAAGTATTCCTCGACCTCGCCCAGCGGGGCGCCCCCGCGCGTGCGCTGATAGCGGACCTGCATCTTGTCGGCATCCACGATGGTGCCGATATTCATGCGGATGCGGGCGGCCCTGCGCGGATCTCGCAGGCCCCACGTGCCGTCGGGCCGCTGGACCAGGCGCTGCCATTGATCATAGGCCCTGAGCGCATAGCCCCCCGTCGCACAGAAATCGAGGCAGCGATCGAACGTGGCGCGCGGAAGGTCGGCATAGGCCCCGGTGGTTTGGATTTCGGCAAACAAATCATCAGCTTGAAAAGGACCGGCCGTGGCGCAGATCAGGATGTGCTGGCACAGGACATCCAGCGGGCCGCTGTGGTTCGTGTCGCCGTCCAGCGTTTTTTCAGCGACCGCTTCAAGCGCCGCGCGGCATTCGATGACCTCGAACCGGTTGGCGGGCACGATCAGCGCCTTGGAGGGGGCATTGTAACGGTGATTGGCACGTCCGATGCGTTGCACCAGCCGTTTGACGTTCTTGGGGGCGCCGACCTGAATGACCAGGTCGACGTCGCCCCAGTCGATTCCCAGATCCAGCGATCCGGTACAGACAATGGCCTTGAGCTTGCCGTCCACCATCGCCTGTTCCACTTTTTCGCGCTGCTCGCGGGCCAATGCGCCGTGATGGATTCCGATGGGAAGCTGATCGTCGTTGATCAGCCAGAGGTTGTGAAAAAACAGCTCTGCCTGCGCGCGCGTATTGTGAAAGATCAGCGTGGTGCGATGTTTCCTGACCTCTTCCAGCACGGCCGGAATGGCGTATTTGCCCCCGCCGCCGGACCAGGGGGGTGGTTCATCGGTGGTCAGCATGGCGATATCGGGGTCAGGGCCGGGATCGGCCTCGAGAATATCGCACGGGTCGGGATGGCGCGCCAGCAGACGCGCCACGGCGGCGGGATCTTCGACGGTGGCCGACAATCCGATCCGGCGCAGTCCAGGGGCAAGCGTGGACAGACGCGACAGCGCCAGCATCAGCTGATCGCCGCGCTTGGATTCCGCCAGCGCGTGGATTTCATCGACGATCACCCGTTGCAGTCCCGCGAATGTGCGCTGCGCGTCCTCGTAGGAGATCAGCAAAGCCAGGCTTTCCGGCGTGGTCAGCAAGATATGCGGCGGGTCCGCGCGCTGGCGTCGCTTGGTGTGCGATGAGGTATCGCCGGTGCGGTCCTCGACCCTTATGGGCAGTCCCATTTCAGTGATGGGCCCGGTGAGATTGCGTTTGATATCAGCGGCCAATGCCTTGAGCGGGCTGATATACAGGGTGTGCAGGCCCGCATGGGTGCCATTGGCCAGATCACCGAGCGTCGGCAGGAACCCCGCCATCGTCTTGCCGCCGCCGGTGGGTGCAATCAACAGCTGACACGGGCTGTGCGCGCGGTCCAGCATGGCGCGCTGGTGGGGATGGATGGACCAGCCACGGCCTTGAAACCAGTCTTCGATCTGTGGGGGAAGGGGCGTTGTCATGGGCCTGGAGTGTAGACCGTTCGGCGCCACGCACCAGCAGGGCCAAACAGAAAAAGGACGCCCGTTTCCGGACGCCCTTCCAACCTGAGGCAGGCTGATTTTCGTTCCTAGTGAACGATCTTTTCCTCTTTGACGTAGAGGTTCTCCCACGCGCGGTCGATGAATTCGGGGCGCATCTGGTAGGGGATGCCTTCGAAATCGCAGATCGCCTTGATCTGGTCGAGCAAGAACACGGGGTGATAATTCGCGTAGATATTGTTGATGGTCGGATATTTCGTCTTGAGCATGTGGATGAGCGAGGCTTCATCCAGCGGCACGCCTTTCTTCTTGGCGACCATGGCAAAGATTTTCAGGAATTGTTCCTGGTTCGGTCCGTCGATCTTGACCTTGAAGAAGATCCTGCGCAGCGCGGCCTGGTCGAAGATCTCATTGGGGTGAAAGTTGGTGGAAAACACCACCAGCGTGTCGAAGGGGACCTCGAATTTCTCGCCCGATTGCAGGGCGAGGATGTCGTAGTTCACCTCCATGGGCACGATCCAGCGGTTGATCAGGGCCTGGGGCGGTTCTTCTTGTCGGCCAAGGTCGTCCACGATGAAGACGCCACCGGTCGATTTCAGCTGAAGGCTGGCCTGATAGGTGCGGCTGACCGCGTTATAGTTCAGATCCAGCATGGAAAGCGATAGCTCACCACCGGTCATCACGGTGGGCCGGGTGCACAGAAGATAGCGGGTGTCATGACGCGCCACGGATTTGCGCAAGGGCCCGACATCTTCGTCGCCGGCCAAAACGGGGGTGTGCACGATCGGGTCATAAACGGTGATCACCTGCCCGGCATAGGACAGCGCGTGGGGAACGTAGATGTTGTCGCCCATCGCGGCGCGGATGCCTTCGGCAATCGAGGATTTACCATTGCCCGGCGGGCCGTACATCAGGACCGAACGGCCCGACCCCACGGCTGGTCCAAGCTGGTCCATCAGGCCGTGCGGCAAGATCAGATGGCCCATCGACGCCTCGAGCATGGCGCGCGTCAGGCGCACGTTCCGGATCGACTGGCGTTTGACCTGAACCTTGTAATCCTCAAGGGGCACGGGCATCGCGCCATAATATTCCGACTGGCTGAGCGCGTCGAGCGCGCGGGCCTTGCCGGCATCGGTCAACTGGAACCCCATTTCCGAACTCGATGTGGCGTGCAGCGTGCCGGTTGCCTGCATCAGGTTCATTTCGCGCAGCATATCGATCAGTTGCTGCGTCAGCGGCAGGGGCAGGCAGATGGCTGCCGCAATCTCGGAGGCCTGTTCGATGTTCTTGCGGAATACGGTCTTGAGCACGATGTCACGCATCATCACGACGGTCAGGCCGGTATCCGTCAGCTTGCGCAGCGGCGGCGGCGGTTCGGTCGTCGGTGGCGTAACTTGCATGTTCATAGGATCACCCGCGTAGTCAGAGACCTGCAAAACTTGCCGTGTAATTGCGGCGGTTTATTGGCGAAGTGGGGATGGAAGCAGGGCGTATTGCATTCTGTATGCTGCAGCCAAAGCAAAGCGGCCCACCCAAGGGTGAGCCGCATATCTGTGTGCAAGTTTTTGATACGAAACGCGAAAAGGCCTATAGCCCGGCGTTCACCCCCAGGGCCAGGTAGATCACCAGCGACCCGGCCAAGGCCACCCCCATGGGGAACAGTTTGCCCTGTTCCCAAGACGCCCATTCCGGCGTCGCCCGGCGCACTGCCGGCACCCGTCCCGCGCCACGATGGGTGATCCACGATCCAATCAGGACAGCCGCGAACAACAGCAAGAACAACAGCCCATCGCCCGGCGCGATGAAGGGCGCCATGGCGGCGGCGAATTTTGCGTCGCCCGCACCCACCATGCCAAGCGACGTGATGACGAACCCGATCACCAGCACGATGACCAGCGCCAGAAGCCGCCAGAGATAGGCGTCAAGCGGCAGCACGATCAGGCCCACGACCAGAAAGACACCCGCAAGGGCCAAGACGGCGATGTTGGGGATCTTCATGGCCCGCAAATCGCTGATCGCGACCCAGACGCAGATCGGCAGCGCAAGGGGCAGAAACCAGATCGCTTCGGCAAATGTCAGGTCGAGCGTCATCAGCCGCGAACCTCCGTATCCAACGCCTGTAACGCACGAACGGCTGCCTCGAAATGCTGCGGATGCGTGTCGATGGCATCGGTCAACAGGCCACGGCCAAGGTCGATTTCGCCCTGGCGGACAGCCGCCAGGCCTGCCGTGTGCAGCAGTTGAGCGCGTTCCACCTGGGTCATGCGCACGAGCGGAAGGTTGTAGTTGCCCTGCGCTGCCCGAGCCAGAACCAGGTTGTTCTTGGCGGTGAAGAGATCCGGATCATACGAGATCGCCTCGACGAACAGATCTTCCGCGCCGTCGAAATCCCCGCGCGTCAGACGGGAATAACCCCAATTGTTCAGAACGTTGGCCGGTCTGGTCGTCAGTCCGGACGCGGTTTCGTAGAAATGATCGGCGCGGTCCCATTCCTGGTTGGCATCTGCGATCATCGCCTCGAGCCGGTAGCGTTCATAGGTCTCGAAGGTGGGCGGGATGCGGTCAAGCTGCGCCTCGGCCTCGTCCCAGTCGCCGGTCCGGATCAAGGCATCGGCATAATCGATCCTGTCCTGTTCGATTGCGGCATCATCGGCGACGATATCGCGCCAGACCGGCACGGCTTCGTCCGCGCGACCGGCGCGGACCAGGCTGGTCGCGAGCCCACGGCGGAAATCGATCCGGTCGGGCTGATCCCTCAGCGAGCGCTGGAAATAGGCCACGGCCTCATCGGGGGCGGCGGCGGTCAGCATGATGTCGTTTAGGTTGGTCTCATCGATCACGTTCATCGGGTCGAGCGCCCGGTCCACATCGGGCGAACGTGCGGTATCGCACGCCGCTGTGGCCAGGGCGATCACGACCACCGGGACCATCCGGAGGCTGAAGGGCATGGGCGACCTCTTAACTGCTCGTGTTCAACCCCGGGTCTTCTCATGGGTCGGAGTGAAGTTCGTAAACTCCACCACCGCGCCGGATCAGCTCAGGGCCATTTTCATTATTGTCTCCAGCATATACCGCATTTTCCATTCGCGCGATAGCCAGTCTGAGGTTGTCGCGAATCGCGTCCGAATGGCCACTATCGAGCGCGAAGGCCTGCTGAAACACGCGCCTCGCCTCGCCGTATTCACCTTGTTCCATCAAGACGACCCCCAGATTGTTCCATGCTGGAATGAAGGTTTCGTCAACATCCAGCGCGCTGCGGAACTGTTGTTCGGCCTGTCCGATGCGGCCCAGTTGAAGATTGGCCGACCCGATCGACGTCAAGACATCGGCCGTAAGGCCATCTTCCGCGCCGGCGCGGTAATATGCCCTGAGCGCCAGTTCGTATTCGCCTGCCTCCATGAGGCGGTCACCAACCAACAATCCGTCGACCGCGTCGCGCAGCACGACGGTCCCTTGCGGGGCGTCGACCCCATTGCGGATCGGATCAAGCGGGTTTTGCCCGGTCGTGCCAACACAGGCCGAAAGGCCTGTGCTGAAGGTAAGCGTCAGGATGATGAGCCCCCTCATCAGTCCCTCCCATGATATGGCGTCACGCCGGGATCAGCGAGCGCCCTGAAGGTCCATCGCGATGCCGTAGACCGATGGCCCGATCAGGATAATCAAAAGCGGCGGAAGACAGAACATCATTGTGCCAAGCGTCAGTTTCGTCGGCAGCTTATTGGCCTTTTCCTCTGCGCGCATCACCCGTTTGTCGCGCATCTCGTCTGCATAGACCCGAAGCGCCTCGGCGATCGAGGTGCCGAAGGTGGCCGACTGGATCAAAGTGGTTACGAAGCTGTTCACGTCTTGCAGGCCGACCCGTTCGCCCATGTCGCGCAGAACGCGGGTCTTGTCCTTGCCGGCCTTCATCTCGAACGCGATGATCTGGAATTCCTCGGACAGGGCGGGATAGGCCGTCTTGATCTCATTGGCCACCCGGATGATGGCCTGGTCGAGGGATTGACCTGCCTCGACGCAGACGAGCATCAGGTCAAGCGCGTCGGGAAAACCGGAAGAAATCTCTTCTTCGCGGGCCTGGACGCGGCGCTGCACCCAGTATTTGGGGGCGTAGTATCCAAGGCAACCGGGCAACAGAACCGACAGGATCGACGATTGCGCCGATCCGCTGCCATTGATGATGACAAACAGCGTGCCCAACAGCAGCCCGCCGATGCCAAGTGCAAAGGATGCGAAATGGAAGGCCTGGACCGCGCCCTTGGACCGGTAGCCGGCGCGCACCAGCGTCAGTTGCGTGGCGCTGTATTGGTCCTGATCTTGCGGTTCGAGATACTGGGCGAACCGGTCGAGCCGTTCATCCTTGCCGCCGCGGCGCAGGGCGTTCGGGGTGCTGGTGTCGGTATCGTTGCCGAGCCGCATATCGCGGATCTTGTCGAGCGGATCTTTCTTTTTGAACAGGATCGAAGGCAGTGCGATGAGCACCAGAAGCACGCCAAGACCACCCGCGACGATCAGCGGGCCAAGATCGCCCAACTGGCTGATGATGAACGCGTTTGCTCGGTTGAAGAGGTCTGATAGAAACTGCATTTGGGTGATCTCCGATCAGACTTTGATGTTCACGAGCATGCGCATGAACACCATGTTCAGGAACAGCATCACGCCAACCACGGCACAGGCCGGGATGAAGACAGGTGATTGCATGACCTCGTCATAATAGTCGGGTTGCATGACATTGATGCCGACCAGTGCAAGCAGCGGAAAGATGGACAGGAAGGTGCCCGACCATTTCGCCTCGGCGGTGATCGCCTTGACCTTGCGGAACAGTTTGAACCGCGCGCGGATCACCAGCGACAAGCCCTGCAGGATTTCCGCGAGGTTGCCGCCCGAGACCTGCTGAATGCCGACCGACACAGCGAGGAAACGCAAATCCTGGCTATCAAGGCGTTCGGCCATGGCGCGGATGGATTCAGCCACGTCGCGGCCATAGGCGGCTTCGTCCGCGATCACGCCCAGTTCGGAGGCCAGCGGGTCTGCGATTTCCTTGCTCACGGTGTTGATCGCCGAAATGAACGGGTGCCCGACCCGCAACGAGCGAACCATCAGTTCGACAGCGTCGGGAAGCTGTTCATCCAGCATCGCCATGCGTTTCTTGGCCTTGGAATTGACCCAGAAATAGATGCCACCGACACCCATGCCGACCGACACAAGCAAACGGATCGGAAATGATGCCCCGGTCAGGATGGTCAGGAGCAAGAAGGCCACCACAGTCATCCCCACCATCACCATCATCAGCTGACCGGGCGTGAAGGCGATGTTGGCCTTTTGCGCCTTGTCTGCAATCAGGGAATAAAGCGGCAGTCTGACCGACCCCTTGTGCTGGTCCATTTCCTTGCGGAGCTTGGCCAGAACGTCTTCACGCGACGTACCCTTTTCCAGCATCGCCATGCGGCGATTGACGCGGGCATTGAGGCTGATCGTCTTGCCGAAGGCGGCCAGGTAAACGCCGTTGACCAGCATCACGACGCCTACGAAAATCCCGATATAGATAAGCGGTTCGATGGATAGCTGCATGTGACTTACTCCGCCGCGATCGGTTCGTAGATGGAATTGGGCAGGTCATAGCCCCACTGGCGGAACCGGTCGGCAAAGTTCGACCGAACGCCGCAGGCCGTGAAATGGCCAACGATGGTGCCGTCCGGCTTGAGCCCGGTGCGCTGGTAGCGGAACACCTCCTGCATGGAGATAACTTCGCCTTCCATCCCGGTAATCTCGGTGATCGACACCATCCGGCGCGACCCGTCCTGCAGGCGGCTGGCCTGTACGACCAGGTTCACAGCAGACGAGATCTGGGCGCGCACGGCCTTGATCGGCATTTCGATCCCGGACATGGCGACCATGTTTTCAAGGCGCGAACACGCATCACGGGCCGAGTTGGCGTGGATCGTCGTCATCGATCCGTCGTGGCCCGTGTTCATGGCCTGCAGCATGTCGATGACTTCCTCGCCACGCGTTTCGCCGACGATGATACGGTCTGGACGCATCCGCAGCGCGTTGCGCAAACAATCACGCTGGGTGACGGCGCCCTTGCCTTCCACGTTCGGCGGACGGCTTTCCATCCGGCCCACATGGACCTGCTGAAGCTGAAGTTCCGCCGTATCCTCGATCGTCAGGATGCGTTCGGCATTGTCGATGAACGAACTCAGCGCGTTGAGCGTGGTGGTTTTACCGGAACCGGTACCACCGGATACGATCACGTTGAGGCGCGTGGCGACGGCCGCCTGAAGATAGGCCGCCATTTCCTCGGAAAACGCACCAAAGCGAACCAGGTCGTCGATGGCGAGCTTGTCTTTCTTGAACTTACGGATCGAGACGAGGGACCCGTCGACCGCGACCGGCGGCACCATCGCGTTGAATCGCGAGCCGTCCTTGAGGCGGGCGTCGACATAGGGGTTCGATTCGTCGACCCTCCGGCCCACGGCCGATACGATCTTGTCGATGATCCGCAGAAGATGGCGTTCATCCTTGAACCGGACTTCGGTCAGGCTCAGCCGGCCGGCGCGTTCCACGAAAACCCGGTTGGGACCGTTGACCAGGATATCGTTGACGTCCGGGTCTTTCAAAAGCGGTTCGAGCGGGCCAAGCCCGGTCACCTCGTCGAACAGCTCGACGTTGAGCGTCTGTCGGTCTTCGCGGTTCAGCACCACGCCCAATTCGCTCAGCTGTTCCGACGTGATGGCGTTGATTTCCGCGCGAAGCTCGTTTTCCTTGGCGCCTTCCAGCGCCGACAGGTTCAGGTTGTCGAGCAGACGGCTGTGCATCTCCGTCTTGATTTCATCCAGACGCAGCCGGCGTTTCACATCCTTGTCGCCATCCGCAACCTGTGCGGCGGTTTTCGGTGCTTCGCTGGACGTCGCCGGTTTGCGGCGAACGGAATTGGCATCCTGCCCCGAAGGCGCCGCAACGGCCGCAACCGGAGCGGCGTCGCTGTCGCCCGGCTTTCCCGATTTTTTATATTTGGCAAACATAGGTCAGCCCCTTCTTGCCCTATTTGGACGCCTTGGCGTCGCCGGCCATGGCTTTGTGCAGGCCATCTGCAAGCTTGTGAATTTCCTTGCGCAGTGCGTTCTTTCTGGCGGTTTCGGCCAGCGGCTCTCCGTGATCGCCGGCTTGCATCACGGCCTTGCCGCCGTCGGGCAGGTAGGTCGAGATCTTGACCCCGAGGCTTTCGCCCAGTTTCTTGGCGCGGCCTTTCCCGTTCAGGTCGGTCAGGCCAGGCGCGCGGTTCAGCACGAAGTGCAGCTTTTCTATCGGCAGGTCTTCGGACCGGAGCGCCTTGATGAACCGCATCGCGTTCTGGGCAGAGCGCATGTCCAGTTCCATCGTGGTGAAATAGACATCAGCACGGTTGAGCACCGTTTCCGTCCACATGACCACCGTATGCGGCATGTCGATGATAACAATATCAAAACACTGCGAAGCAAGGTCGATCAGGGCTCCGACTTCTTCCGGGCCGATCAGATCCAGCGGCAGCACCTCGGGCGGGGCAGGGAAGACGGCAAGCTTGTCTTCGAAATGCAACAGCGCCTGTTTGAACGCGTCCACGTCCATTTCCTGCGCGTCTTGCAACATCTCGGTGATGATGTCGCGCCGAGGCAAGTCCAGGTAGGTCGATATGGTGCCGGACTGAAGATCCAGATCCATCAGGCAAACCGACGGCGCATTCTTCTTTTCGATGGTCGCCAGTTCCCAAGCCATGTTGACCGCGAGCGTCGAGGCCCCGGTGCCACCAGCCAGTCCCTGAACGGCAAAGACGGCGGACCGCCCATCCATCCTTTGGCCGACGGCGAAGCTGGATTTTGCAGGAAGGGCGGCGGGTGTTTCTGGCTCCGCTGCGACAGCGGGCGTCGGCGCGGCTGCCTGCACCGGGGCGGGTGCGGGCGCAGGGTCCGTGGCGGGCGTCGGCATGTCCGCCTGTGCCGGTTCCCGTGCCGGAGCGGGAGGCGCCGCGGGCTCGGGGGCGGCAGGCACCTTCGGGTCACGGATTCGCGCGATTGCGTCATGCAGGGCGCCCTTCGCCAGCGGGTAGGGCACGAAGTCATCGGCGCCGAGACGCAAGAGTTCATGCAGGGTGGCGGGGCTGACATTGTGAGCGATCAAGATGCAGTGGATGCCTTCGGACTTGGCCGTGCGGATCAACTCTCCGACCATGCCGAGATCGTGTTCATCCTCGGCACGGATCGCGAGCGCCAGGAATTGAATGTTCTCTGCATCGGGTTGGGCAAGAAACGGGCGCGCTTCATCGAAGGTCAGGTCACCCCATGCTTCGCCCAGTTCAGCCTCCATGTCCTCGATCAGCAGATCGAAGTGATGAACGTTCTGTGATACGGTACACGCCAGAATTGGCGCCGGGTCCGATCTAAGTGCTAATCCGCTGCTCATGCCTCAAGTCCTAATCTGCCCGGGTGTCCCGGATCATCATTCGTACAGGTCGAAGGACCCGCTACGGGTACCCTTTCACCGACGATTCAAATGAACGGCATTCGGGCTTCTCACGTGAATGTCCTCGGAAAAAGCGGCAACAATAGGACGAAATCGTGGGAATTCCTCTGCAGCGAAAAAACAAAGGGCCTGCCGAAGTATGACTTCGACAAGCCCCTGAAAGTGTTAACGATAGTGGCTGTTCTCGAATCAGCCGCCGCCGCCGGCCGATCCGGCGTAGTTGCGGTACACGATCTGTGCGTAACGCCCGTCCAGAACCAGCGGGTTGGAATCCACAAAGCCCGTCACCTCGGTGACCGTGCGCCGGTTACGCCGGTCTTCTGCCTCGGTGGCCACGATCGGTTGGGTCTCGCCCAGCGACACCAGCGCATCCAAACGATGCCGGTCGATCCCCTGGCTGACCAGGAAGTTCACCGCGGCCCGTGCCCGGCGCAGGCCCAGGCGGTTGTTGTAGGCGTTGCTGCCGACAAGATCGGTATGCCCGTAGACCGAAAAGCGCGCTTCGGGGAAGTTGCGGATAAAGTGGGCCTGCTGCTGCAGGATCGCGCGTGCCTCGGCATCCAGCACGGCGGAGTTGAAGGCAAAGTTGATCGTCGTCGGCACTTCTTCGGCGAACCGGCGCGAAAGGATCTGCGCATAGCTGATCTCGCCGGTGTGCAAGAGAGTGTTGTTCATCGTCGGATTGCCGAAGCCGCCCTCATCGATGCTTGCGCCAAGGGGCGCATTCCAGTTGCGATCCGCCACGCATCCGGCAAGGGCAAATGCGGTCAGCAGGCAGATCGCCGCCCCCGATTTGCGTTGCAGGCTCGTTCTCAATGGAAGGTTGGTCATCGCGTTCGTCATGGTCTCACTCCATCACATAGCCATAGGACCCCGAGAAATCCTGTTGCGCGACATCCCCGGCGGGACCAGATGAACCGACCACGTTGCCGAGAAGGAACAATTCCCGTTCTGTCGGGATGGCGACACGGTCGGTGGGCAGGGTAAGCGCCTCGCCCCGAACCGGCGAAACCAGGTGCGCAGTCACGATGATCACCAGTTCCGACTGGCGCCGCTGATACGAGGCAGAGCGGAACAACGCCCCCAGGACCGGAAGATCGCCCAACCATGGAACCTGACCGACCGAGTTGCGGAAATCATCTTGCAAAAGTCCTGCGATCGCAAAGCTTTCGCCGTCGCGCAATTCGACCGTGGTCGACGCGGATCGTGTGTTCAGAGACGGGCTTGTGGTTCCGGCAAGAACTTCGCCGATCGATGAAATTTCCGTATTCAGCGCAAGGTTGATGATGTCGCCGTCTACGACCGTGGGGGTGAAATCCATCGACACGCCAAAGGGGCGGAACTGGATCGTGGTGCCGCCGCTCTCGCTTTCGGTCGGGATCGGGTATTCGCCACCTGCAAGGAATTCGGCCGTCTGGCCCGAAAGGGCGGTAAGGTTCGGTTCGGCCAGCGTGCGCACCATGCCGTTGCTTTCCAGCGCCTCCAGCAAGATCGACAATTGCATGCCGCTGCCCGAGAAGCTGACGCCGAGCGCGCCGTTTCGGCCGTCCAGCCCGGCCGGGATGCTGCCTGTTCCGAATGTGGTCACACCACTGGTGCCGGAGCCCAGAGCGCCGCCGAAATCACCGCCCGTGGCGGTCAGGCCGAGGCTGGTGGACAGTTCCTGGCGGACGGTGCGCTCCATTTCGGCAAAGCGCACTTGCAACATCACCTGCTGAGAGCCGCCGACCAGCATCAGGTTCGAAATCCGGCCGACTGCATAGCGATCAGCCAGCTCCATGGCGCGATCGACAACGCGACCCGAACTGACCGTGCCCGACAGAACGATGCCGTCATTGGCGGTTCGCACTTCGACGGGTTCCCCGGGAAGGATATCGCGCAGACGCTCGCGCAATTCCGCGACATCGGGGATGACCTGCACCTCGACATTCGCGATCAGGGTGCCATCGGCCCCCAGAAGCGTCAGGGTCGTGCGCCCGGGCGTTCGACCCAGTACATAAATCGTGCGTTCCGAAAGGGTTGCGATATCCGCGATTGCCGGGTTCGCGACCGAAAGCTCGGCAAACAGCAAGTCGCTTTCGACCACGACCGCGCGGTTCATGGGAACCCTCAGCGATGCCGTGGTCGCACCTTCGACGACGCGCAGGGTTTGTGCGGATGTCGGGGCGGTTTGGAATATCGTAAGCGCACAGCCGATAAGGCATGCCCGCGCAATGTTCATCATGCTCATGGTGATCCTGCCTCTTTGATCACGAAGTGGCGGATTTTCCCGCCTAATTATGGCCAATATGCCCGACATTCGGATTTCACGCAAGAATCAATGTATTGGCGTGTTTTGTTCATGTGCTCTTTCCACAACGCTTTCAGGCGTGAAAAAGCCCCGCAGATTGCTCTGCGGGGCTGGAAAGGGACACCGGTGCCGGCTGTCAGTTCGTGCAGGGGACCTGCTGGGTCACCACATCGGCGCCGCGGCGATGGCGCACGGTGCAGATGCGCGGCCCTTCGACCACCTCGGCCACTTCGCGTTCCTGACCGATGATGGAGTCGCGCGACACTTCGATTTCCTCGGTCGTGGTCGTCTCGTCGCCCACACCGACCAGGGCAAGTGTCAGTGTTCCGCTCGCCTGCGCCTGGGTCAGGGCCGCGATTTCCTGCGGCTGTGCCGCGATGGTCATGTTGCGGCCGATGATCGGGTTGTTGCGCTGTTCATCCGTGATCTGGTCGATGGCCAGGATCTGCACGTTCGATCGAATCAGGCGCGTCACGCTGTCTCCGTCACGGCCCGTGCCGGTCCAGTAGACGTCGACCCGGTCGCCCGGGCGCAGAAATCCGGACACGCCGGACGTCACGTCGATGCGAAGGGCAAAGGCGCGCGCTCCGGGCTCGAGCCTGGACGCGACGCCGGCATCTTCGCCCGGCGCGGTGACCTTTGCCAGCAGCAGCGGCTCATCCAGTTCCATCGCGCGCAACACCGTGCGCAAGCCATCGTCACCTTCGGGGAAGATGTCTTCGAGCGCGGTAAAGGCGCCGAACGGCACATGGTCGGCCGGCCAGCGGATGGCACGAACGTCCTCGGTGCTCAGGCGTTCGCCATAGCGCAGCGCGCGGGTCGCCACGTAGACATCGGTGGTGGGGACAATCGCGTTGCGCTGAGAATCGAGGGCCGTTTGATATTGCTCGAACCGCTCCATCGCGATCTTGACGGCAAACCCTGCCAGGCCAACCCCCAATATAAGTACCAGTGCGAAGACCGCTCTCATCGTCTTATCCTTTTTCGGGCTGTGCGATCGACATGCGACCCACACGAACATTCAACTTTGGTGTACACATGCCCCGAGAATATGGCGTTTTTTGGGTCGCAGCGGACAATTGAAGTGTCCTTGTGCGGTCAGGGATGGCCTGCACATGTGTGTCGTGGCGCACCTAAAGACGGAACGGGGCCGCGCAGATTGCTGCGCGGCCCCTCGTTGATCGCGTCACGCGCCGGATGGCATCAGGACGGATTAGTCGGCGATCACGTCCGGTGCAGCGGTGATGGCAACGCCAGCGAACGTGGTCGTGCCTGGGTCTGCAGCAACCAGGCTCGCCTGGATTTCGCCGGAAAGATCTTCGATGCCGCCGGACACGACGGCCATCACGGCCAGGCCCAGGCCAACCAGGGCTGCGGTCAGGACGACCCAGTCAACGGTCACGGCGCCGGATTCGGATTGAAGGAAGGAATTGATCAGGTTGGTCATTGTCATGCTCCATCAGGTTTCAAGTAGATCAGTGGTCCACGGCCAGCACAGCCAAATGGTGTATCATGACGATCCCGCTTAAACGCGGCGGGAATGAGGCTCGTTCAGGGAATTGCTGCGAATTTTAAAGGGTTTTTTTGGTGGGGCCGCATCGCGGCCTTGGATGTTGCGGCGACGGCAATCAAAGACGAAGGGCCGCACGAAATTCGTGCGGCCCAATAATGCGCTTGATGCGCTGACGTCATCCGGTCGGATCAGTCGGCGATCACGTCCGGTGCTGCGGTGATGACGACACCACCGAACGGGTTGTCTGCGGGGTCTGCGGTGACCAGGCTTGCCTGGATTTCGCCCGAAAGGTCTTCGATGCCGCCGGACACAACGGCCATCACGGCCAGGCCCAGGCCAACCAGGGCTGCGGTCAGAACGACCCAGTCAACGGTCACGGCGCCGGATTCGGATTGTACGAAGTTCTTGATCATGTTGGTCATCGTCTTGGTCTCCAGAAGGGTTTTACTTGCTCAGGTTTCTGTCTCGCCTAGGACCTTTTTGCCCTTGGGGATGCCGTTGTTCTGGCCTCAGATCAGGGCAGCAATGGGGCGGTGTTTGGAAATTGTTGGGATTTGTAAGGGGTTCTTTAGAGGCAGAAACCCTTGCAAAACTGTGCTACTTTCGGTTGGAAAGGCGCCAAGACCCAATAAAATAAGGCGTCTCAAAGGTTGGAGCAGGTGAAACGCGATGTGGGCACGGACAATTGCACCGATCGGGGCATTAATTTTTATATGCGTGTTCTCATATTCGGTTAAGGCGCAGGAATCAGATCCCCCGCCCTTTCGGGAATTCAGTTTCCGCACCGTGACGCCGCCGCAGCCGGGTCAGACCGGGCCGCGCATCAACATCCAGATCACCCCCGAGGAACATGCCGCCGCGTCTTCGCCCCCCGTGGGGCGCAGACCGACGACTGAGACGACCGCTCCCCCCGATGCTGATCAGGGCCTGCCGGCAGGGGTGGCAGGCGGTGCTGGCTGGTTCTGGGCTGAAATCTCACCCGCGTTGCCCGCCGATCCCGCGCGGTTCTGGTCGGCGCAGACGCTGTTGCAGGCGGCCCCGCAGGCAGCCGACCTGAATGTGCCCCGCCTGTCCACGCTGAGCGGCATCGCCGAAACCCATGGCCGCGCCATCTTGATGGCCAGCCTCGAAACCGGCGTGTCGCCGGCGCTGGCGCTGGCGGTCATCGCGGTGGAATCGGCGGGCCGGGCCGAGGCCGTCAGCTCGGCGGGTGCGCAAGGCCTGATGCAACTGATCCCGGCCACGGCCTCGCGGTTCGGTGTGTCCGACCCGTTCGATGCCGTGCAGAACATTTCAGGCGGCATGGCCTATCTGGATTGGCTGCTGGAGGAATTCGACGGTGACCCGGTGCTGGCGCTGGCCGGCTACAATGCCGGCGAGGGGGCCGTGCGTCAGGCGGGCGGCGTACCGAACTATGCCGAGACCCGCGATTACGTCCCCAAGGTGCTGGCCACCTGGCTGTTGGCGCGCAGCCTGTGCCGTACGCCGCCCGAGTTGATTTCGGATGGTTGCGTGTTTCAGCAGATCGCCCTGAACTGACCGCGACACGGCCTAGTCGAAAACATCCGCCCATTCGGGGTGACGCGTGGCCTGCGATCGGACAAAGGGGCACAGCGGCACGATCTTCACGCCTTCGGCCCGGGCATCGGCGACCAGCCTTTCGACCAGCTTTTTGCCCGCGCCGGTGCCGCGCATGGCGTCCGGAACGCCGGTGTGATCTGCGATGATCATGCCTGGCGACATGATCGAATAGGTCAGTTCCGCCTCGGCGCCCGCCTCGCGCAGGATGTAGCGCCCCTTGGAGCCAGAGACCTCGCGGATGATGTCGGTCATCACGTCACCCCTTCGCGTGGCAATTCGCGGGTGACCCCGGATTCGGCAATCGCGACAAAGGTGAAGTCGCCTTCGGTCACCATGGCAAGTTCGCGAGTCCGCTGACGGCGCACCCAGGCTTCTACATGCATGGTGATCGATGTGCGCCCGGTGCGTTCTATCCGTGTATAGACCGAAAACAGGTCACCCACCGCAACGGGTGCGTGAAAGCGCAGTGCCTCGATGGCGACAGTGGCGCAGCGACCCTGCGCGCGCTGTGCTGCCGTGGTGCCGGCGGCGATGTCCATCTGGCTGACGACCCACCCGCCGAACACATCACCGCCCGGATTGGTGTCGGCTGGCATGGGCACGGTTTGCAGTGTCAGGTTGCCTTTGGGGGCGATTGCCTCAGACAAGAGTGGCCTCGGTCGCCGAGCGCAGCGCGTCCTCGGTGACGCCGTCGGCCAGTTCGACGATCTTCAGACCGCCCTCCACCACTTCGAGGACGCCCAGGTTGGTGATGATCATGTCCACCACGCCCGTGCCGGTCAGCGGCAGGGTGCATTCCTTGAGAACCTTGGTTTCGCCATGCTTGTTGGTGTGGTCCATGACGACGATCACACGGCCCACGCCGGCGACCAGGTCCATCGCGCCGCCCATGCCCTTGACCAGCTTGCCGGGGATCATCCAGTTTGCCAGGTCGCCGTTTTCGGCCACTTCCATCGCGCCAAGGATCGCCATCGCGATCTTGCCGCCCCGAATCATGCCAAAGCTCTGGGCGCTGTCGAAATAGGAGGTGTGGGGCAGTTCGGTGATGGTTTGCTTGCCCGCGTTGATCAGGTCGGGGTCCTCGTCGCCTTCGAACGGGAAAGGCCCCATTCCGAGCATTCCGTTTTCCGATTGCAGCGTCACCGTCATGCCCTCGGGGATATAGTTGGACACCAGCGTCGGAATGCCGATGCCGAGATTCACGTACATCCCGTCTTCCAGTTCCTGTGCCGCACGTGCGGCCATCTGATTGCGGTCCCAGGGCATGGTTCAGGCTCCTTGATCTTTGCGGGTGGCAAGGTCATGTGACCCCGCCGGTGTTGCGGACAGGGCTAGCGCAAAGGCGCGGAAAAGCGAAGCGCCAAACTGCGCATTCATGTGACGGTGATCATCCAGGATCTGGCCTTCGGCGCGGAAATCCATCGCGCTGATACCGAACTCGGGTTTGGTCAGGAACGGACGCGCAATGGTGTGGTCTGGCTGAAGAACCAGACCGATCGCATGCGTCTCGAGGGCGCGCGCCAGTGCGGCCCGGAACAATTGCTGCAGTCGCGCGGCCTCCGGATGGGCGGCCATGGCGGCATAGGGTTGCTGCTGCAAGGCCCCCTGGGGCACGACGGCAGTGGTGGGATACGGCGCGGGAGCGACAAATACAGGGCGGATATCCCGAAACTGCCCCGCCAGATGGGCTGTGCGTTCGGCAATAGCTTCTTCCATCGCGGACAGGAACCCATGTGCCGAAATCAGGGGCCTGTTGCGCCGCGTGGCCCACGACACAACGTCGTAGTTGAGCGCGGTATACAACGTGGCCGGCATCCCAAGCGTGTCGCCGATCACCAGCACGGTATCGAAAGACTTGAGATCCAGTGCCTCGGTGCCGTTGACCCGGCGCGCCAGCTTGAGGGTGGCCGCGTCGCCGGACGAGGGCCGAAACACCCCTGCATCATCGACGGCGGCGGCATCGAACTTGCCACCGGGCAGGCCGTAACAGGTCACATCGAACCCGGGCCAGTCCTGCGCGATCTCGGGCAGAGCGTATTTGATCGCGCCGATATTCGACGTTCCGACAACCGCGACCCTGGTCATGGGCGGAACGCCTCGATCAGCAGCTCTTCGCAAAGGATGTCCTCACCGGTCGCCGGGATGGCGGCCCGGTCGTTTCCGGACGGGGCGTACAGCCCGTGAGCTGCCAGAAACTGGGCCATGACCGCTGCGACCACTTCGGGTTTCACCGTACGCAGATCCTGTGCGAACACGCTGGTGAGATGGGCGGGGGACATCACCATTTCATAAGCTGGAAAATAATCGATCCGATCCGAGCTTTCGCACAGCATGTCGCATACGACCCGAAGGATCGCCTTGGATCGCATCGTGGCAGTCAGGATGTGATGGTCGCTGGCCGTAGCCACCAGCGGCACGGGCGACACCGTCAGCAGCCATTTCAGATCGGGGTTGATCTGTGCCATCATCTCTTCCAGCACGGTGAAATCCTCTAGGATATCGGCCGCGCCGTAATTTCGGAACACGAAGACATCGGGATCATGGCTGCCGGCAATGGTGCCGGGTGCCGTGGGATAGACAGTGCCGCTCTTGCGATGTTCCCAGGCCTCCGTCAGGCCAAGGGTGAACACGATCACCTCGGCCGCCTCGAGGGCGCGGGCCACGGCAATCAGATGCTGGGTGCGCATCTCGACCACCTGTTCGGGGCTGTCGAGGCCTTCTGGTTCGACGCCGGGGCGCAAGGCATCCCAATACCGGCCATTGCGTTCCCAGATGGGCAGCGCCGGTTTGTGCAGGTCGGTGACCTCTTCGATCAGCTGCCGGAACTGTCGTACCGTGTAGATATTGCCGAACCGGGCCGAATACTGGCCATAGCCAAAGCGGTGCGCGGTCCTGGGCGGCAAACCCCGCAGAGCGGGTTCGGCATCGATCACGGCGATCCCGGCCTGTTTCATGGCCGCCCCCACGTGCTGTGCGAAACAACTGCCGGCGGTGAACACCTGTGTCCGGGGGGTGACCGGAAAGCGCGGTTGGTAAAGATCGGGCAAGGCCAGCGGATCCGCGCCCGCCACGCCACCGCGCCAGAAGGCACGCTGCGGTCGTCCGCTATAAGGGGACGCCGCCATCCGGGGTCACGCGGCGCGCGGCCGCGTTGTGCGCTGTTCGATGCGCTTTTCGTGTTCGCCCTGAATCAGGCGGTGCACGTAGATGCCCGGCAAATGGATATGGTCGCCATCGAGGCTGCCGGTGGGCACGATTTCCTCGACTTCCATGATGCAGATCTTTCCGCACATCGCGGCGGGCGGATTGAAGTTGCGCGCCGTCTTGCGGAACACCGCGTTGCCGGTTTCATCGGCTTTCCATGCCTTCACGATGGCCAGATCGGCAAAGATGCCGCGTTCGAGGATGTAATCCTGTCCGTCGAAGGTCTTCACCTCCTTGCCGTCCGCGATGACGGTGCCGACGCCGGTCTTGGTGTAGAAGCCCGGAATGCCCGCGCCGCCCGCGCGCATGCGTTCGGCCAACGTGCCCTGCGGGTTGAATTCCAGTTCCAGTTCGCCCGACAGGTACTGGCGCATGAATTCCGCATTCTCGCCGACATAGGACGACATCATCTTCTTGATCTGGCGCGTTGCCAGCAGTTTACCCAGGCCGAAATCATCGACGCCCGCATTGTTGGAGGCCACCGTCAGATCCTTGACGCCGCTTTCGACGAGCCCGTCGATCAACAGCTCGGGGATGCCGGACAAACCAAAGCCACCCGCAGCAATCAACATGCCGTCAAACAGCACCCCGTCGAGTGCTTCTTTTGCTGAGCCATAGACCTTTTTCATCGCGTGCATTCCCTTTGGCAAACCCCGTTCGCACGTTGGCGCGCGCGCGCGTGGAAGTCAACGCGGCTTGCCGCGTTGCAGCGACGGATCAAGGATCCAGAGCGGCTTCCATTTCGGCGATCAGCGTCGAGCAGAAGGCATCGAAGCGGGGGCCGGGCTGTTGCGCGTCCAGCCTGGCCTTGAGCGGATCGGCGGCGGTGATGGAACTGCCCGACAGGGTTTCCATCACCGCGTGTGCGCAAAACGGCACATGGGCTTCGGAATAGCCGCCTTCATGCACCAGCGTCAGCCGCCCGTCGCACAGGTCGGCCGCGGCCTCCATGGTCAGTTCGGTCAGCACGCGGAATGTATCGGACCCGGCCAGCATCCGCCCAAGGGGGTCAACGCCCGACGCGTCGAAACCGCATGCCACGATGATCGCGTCGGGCTGGAATGCCTGCAACGAAGGCAGCACCAGGCGTTCGAAGGCCTCGATATAGGTGACATGACCCGCGCCCGGCGGCAGCGGGATGTTCAGGTTGTAGCCTTGCCCCCGTTCGGCCCCGCGATCCTCGAAATCACCACTGTCGCGGGGGTAGTTGCGTTCCTGGTGCATCGAGATGGTCAACACGTCATCGCGTTCGTAATAGATCGCCTCGGTGCCGTTGCCGTGATGCACATCCCAGTCGATGACCGCCACGCGGTCGGTCAGGCGGGCGGCCTGCGCGGCCTCGATCGCGATGGCGATGTTGTTGAGCAGGCAAAACCCGTTGGGGAAATCCGGCAAGCAGTGGTGGCCGGGCGGACGTGACAGGGCATAGGCATTGTCGAGCCGCCCTTGCAGCACATCGAACAGTGCGGCCTTGGCCAGACCCGCTGAAATCGCGGCGATCTCGAACCCGTCCGGGCCGAACGGGGTGCGCAGGCCCAATTCGCCACCGCCTTCCGCCGCCTTGGCGCGGAAGCTGTCCAGATAGCGTTTGGGATGGACCCGTAACAGGTCGTCTTCGGTTACGGGCGCCGCGGGGCGCTGGATCACCTCGCCCATCAGGCCCGTCACCTCCATCAGGTTCTTCAAGCGGCGCTTGGTTTCGGGGTTCTCCGGCAGCCCCCCGGCGGCAGGGGGTTGCATCAACCCGCCCACGGGCGTCATGAAGCTGTAGTTCCCGCCCGAGTGCCAAAAGCAGCGTTCGTTCCACAAGAAGCCGGTCGCCATTGTGTCCTCCCATTGCGCGTCCGGCGCAGTATGGAAGCGCCCTGGTGGGTCTGTCCATCAAAGATACCGCATGTGGATAGATCTGTGAGCACATCAAAATTTCTAAAGATGCGGGGCCAAATCACCGGCTTTCAAGCAACTCAGGTCACAATACTGAAGGAATGCCCGGCCGGGTCGCCCTGCGCTGGTATGGTCCGAATGCCCGCTTCCCGCCGGATCGCGCGCCCATCAGTGCTCGGGCCGAAGCCGGTAGGCACCTTCGGGTAAATCCAGTGCGGCGGCCAGATCGCGAACCTGCGCCATGGACAGCGTCACCACATGTTCGCGATCGGTACGGGGATCGACCTGGGTGATTGTCACGCATTCATCGAAACTCGCGATGGTGACATCTTCTTGCAGGTATGCGCCGGTCACGCCCTCGCCTTCGTCGACGAGAGTCACGATGGTAGCGTCGAATTCGTGCTCGATCGTGAACATACCGTCAGGTTAGGCGCGGTCGGCACGCCCTGCAAGCCCACGTGCCTCGCGGCGCATCTGTTTTCTGTAGAGCCAGGGGGCTGCCAAGCGATTGTACGCAATATCCGCGATCTGTCGCAGGCCCGGCAGCATGACCAATGTCGCAAGCCATCCCATGCGTGGCAGATCACGCCAGATCGCGGCAAAGGCCGGTATGCCGCTGACGATGCGTCCGTCCGGCAGGGCCGCGTGCATCCGGCGCTTTGCCTGATCGGACGTCAAGTCCCATGACCCCAGGTCCGCGGTGTTCAGGTCCTCGAACACCAGGGGCGCGCCGCTTTGGGCGGCGCGGGCCCGGTAATGGGCGATTTCGGCCCGGCAAATCGGGCAGCGGTCATTGTAGAGGATGCGTGTGTGTCCCATTGGCGTGAGATAAGTCTGGCCATGACGCCGTCAACGAGGACGCGACGCGGGGCCACATCTGCGTGAGGCAGGCTGGACGCGGCGGGCGCAAGGGTTAGGGTTGCCACCAGCCTCACGCGAAAAGGTAGCCCGATGCGCGTTTCTGTCCTTTTGCTGACTGTGGTGCTTGTCCTGTCGGCCTGCGTCAGCACGCCCGTGCCACAGCCCGCGCCGAACGACGCCGAACTTGCAGGCCGCGCCCGGCAGGCGGTGCAGAATTTCGCGATCGTGGTGGACCGTGTGGAACC
The DNA here is from genome assembly GCA_964460185.1 of uncultured Roseicyclus sp. Classification (GTDB taxonomy): domain Bacteria; phylum Pseudomonadota; class Alphaproteobacteria; order Rhodobacterales; family Rhodobacteraceae; genus JAVJPJ01. Next base: position 22,189 of record CAYWTM010000039.1, read on the forward strand.
GGTCGCGGAACAGGTCTGCCGCGAACGAACGCCCCGGCAGAATTGCGATTTCGGCATCTTCGTCGACCGCGATCCCCGCTCGGGCGTCAACGCCTTTCAGACGGTTGACCCGGCGGGGCGTCCGGCCATCATCTTTACGCTCGGGCTGATCGCCGAGGCCCGCAACACCGACGAGTTGGCCTTTATCATGGGCCATGAGGCGGGCCATCACATCGCGCAACACTTGCTGCAGCAACAGGCCCGCTCGGTCGAGGGCGCGCGCGTGTTCAGCGATGTCGCCCGCCAGAGCGGTGCCAATGCGCGGCAAATCACCGAGGCCGCGCAACTGGGATCCTTCGTGGCGTCCCGGCAGTTCGGCCAGCAGGCCGAGCTTGAGGCGGATGCCATCGGCACCGCGATTGCCTTGCGTGCCGGGTTCGACCCCCTGATCGGAGCCGAGTTCTTCACCCGCATTCCCGATCCTGACGATCCGTTTCTCAGCACCCATCCCCCGAATGCCGCGCGCGTCGGGGTGGTGCGCGGCACGGTGCGCCAGATCCGCAATGAGGGCGGCGCACCGGGAACTTGATCTGTATCAAGGTGCCGTTCTGCGCCTCGCCGCATCCTTGGAACAAGGTGGCGGCCCGTCCGGTCGGCGCCATGACGTGCCCATGCGAAAGGATAGCGCCCATGCCCGGACAGAAGACACTGGACCAGCACGAGGCCTTGGTCGGTCGGATGGCGACCACGCTTGGTGTCGACCTCGACGATGCGGAGTTGCGCGGCGCGCTGCCGCCCGACGCGCGGGAAGATATGGTTCTGGCCTGCACGGGCTGCGCCAATCCGGGCAAGTGTCAGCGCTGGCTGGCCGTGACGCAGGTCGCTGTCGAAGCACCCCAATATTGCCGCAACCGCGACCGGTTCAGCGAATTGCTGCTGCCGTGAGAACTGCCCCCGAAAACCAAACCTATCCGCGCCCGAACCCGCGCCCCCTGGGCTCTGCCAATCGGCACTACTGGATGGCGCTCAACATGGCCAAGACCACGGGCGCCGATCTGCAGAAGGCGCTGAAAACGGGCCTGATCACCCATGCGGATTGGGCGCAGGCCGTCCATCGGTGTCGCGGATGTCAATGGACCGAGGGGTGCGACGCATGGATGGCGGCGCAGCAGCGTGGTGCGGCGAAAATCCCCGTGGTCTGCCGCAACGCGGCCTTGTTCGAGCACTGCCTGGACTGACCCGTATCCGGGCGGGGCCTTGCGATGCGGGCCCGGATCAGGCAGGCCATCCCCCATGCGCCAGATCGAAAATGTCATCCGCGACCGGGGGTCGAAATACGCCGTCTCAGGTGGACCTGTCTCGGACAGGGACGGGGTCGACGCCTTTCTCAAGGATCTCAAACGCACCAAGAAATACGCCAAGGCCACCCATAACTCCTGGGCCGTGGTGCTGCGTGACGGACCGCTGAAATCCGATGATGGCGAAAGCGGCGCGGGCAATATCATCCTCGCCATGCTGGAGCGCGCGGGCCTGACAAACCACGTGATCGTCGTCACCCGCTGGTATGGCGGCAAGCATCTGGGCGGGGACCGGTTTCGCCACGTGGCCGAGGCAGTGCGTGTTTACCTTGGCGATCCATGACGCGATGTTGCGGCAGGCCCTGGTCTAGACCCGTCGGCCCCAAAGGTCGTAGTCGCTTGCCTCATCGACGTCGACCGCGACCAGATCACCGGGCGTCAGGCCGTCAAAGCCTTCGTCGATGAACAGGTTCCCGTCGATCTCGGGCGCGTCGGCCATGGTGCGGCAGGTCGCGCCCTCGTCGTCCACGGCATCGACCAGCACGGTCATGCGGCGGCCAACCTTTGCGGCAAGCCTGGCCTCGGAAATCGCCTGGGCCTTTTCCATGAAGCGGTTCCAGCGGTCGTCCTTGACCTCTTGCGGCACGTGATCGGGCAGCGCATTGGACCGCGCGCCAGCGACGTTCTCGTACTTGAAGCACCCAACCCGGTCGAGTTGCGCCTCGTCCATCCAGTCAAGAAGCGTCTGAAACTCGGCTTCGGTCTCGCCGGGATAGCCCACGATGAAGGTCGAACGCAGCGTGATGTCCGGGCAGTCGCGCCGCCATGCCGCGATTTCATCCAGCGTGCGGCTGGCGGCGGCAGGGCGCGCCATGCGTTTGAGCACATCGGGATGCGCGTGCTGGAACGGGATGTCCAGATATGGCAGCACACCGTTCGCGGGGTCGGCCATCAGCGGGATCAGGTCGCGGACATGCGGGTAGGGGTAGACATAGTGCAGCCGCACCCACGCCCCCAGTTCGCCCAGTCGCCGCGACAGATCGAGGATCGGAAACTTGTCGTCGCGCCCCTTCCAGTCGGTGCCATAGGCCGAGGTGTCCTGGCTGATCACCAGCAGTTCCCTGACGCCGGCCGCGACCAGCCGTTCCGCCTCGCGCACGACTGCGTCGGCGGGGCGCGAGACCAGCCGCCCGCGCATGTCGGG
>CAYWTM010000040.1:0-24548 GCA_964460185.1 uncultured Roseicyclus sp.
CCTTTTCGGTATTGTAATGCGGATTCTTGGCCAGAACGATCGCGGCCTCGGCGTCGTGGCTGAGATAGTTGAGCGTCGCCACAAGCGACCAGCGGTCCATCTGCGCCTGGTTGATCTGCTGCACACCGTGATACAGGCCCGTGGTATCGCCCAGGCCGACGGTGTTGGCAGTGGCGAACAGGCGGAAAAACGGGTTCGGCGTGATGATTTCGTTCTGGTCCAGCAGCGTCAGCTTGCCGTCATGTTCCAGCACCCGCTGGATGACGAACATCACATCGGCGCGGCCCGCATCATATTCGTCGAACACGATGGCCACGGGATTGCGCAGCGCCCAGGGCAGGATGCCCTCGTGGAATTCGGTCACCTGCTTGCCGTCGCGCAGCTTGATCGCGTCCTTGCCGATCAGGTCGATCCGGCTGATGTGACTGTCCAGGTTCACACGCACCGTGGGCCAGTTCAGGCGTGCGCCCACCTGTTCGATATGGGTCGATTTCCCGGTGCCGTGATAGCCCTGGATCATCACGCGGCGGTTGTAGCCAAAGCCTGCCAGGATCGCGAGCGTGGTATCGGGGTCGAACTTGTAGGTCGTGTCGATCTCGGGCACGCGGCTGGTGCGTTCGGGAAAGGCTTTCACCTTCATGTCGGTGTCGATGCCAAAGACCTCGCGAACGGAAATTTCCTCGGTGGGTTTCGCGTCCATGCTCAAGCTGCCGTCTGCCATATCGTCCTCGAGGTGTTCTGGGGTTGGATGTTGCGTCTTCGCGGGATGCAACATATCGCGCGGGGCTGCAAGGGAAAGGGCTTAGACCCCGAGCCGTTTTCGTCCCAGTAGACGCAGAGTCAGTGCGCGGCCCCATGTGAGCGGCGGATACAAAAGGCGCGCGCGGGCAGGCGACCGAAACATCACCCGGACCAGCTTGTTGAACATCCCCGAGGGCGTTGTCAGCGCCGCCAGCACTGTCATTGCCGCGTCGCCGTGATAGATCGTGTCGCCCATCAAGACGGCCATGCCGGCGTTCAGGTCGTATCCTGCCTCCGTCACCTGCTGAACAGCCGCGTCGGCCGAGCGTGCATCCACAAGCCGCACCTCGCCCGCAGCCTGACGAAGTCGTGTCATGCGCACGAACGCGGCGCAAAAGGGACAATCCCCATCATAAACGATGGTGATCGCGTCCGGGTTTGGGGGCATGTCGCTCATGGGACGCACAATAGCGCCAATCGGCGGCCGCGCTCCATAATCTTATGTTGCGTCAGCCGCATATAGACCGTGGGTTTATTGCCCTGGGACGCCGCGACTTCGCAAGATGCCGGTGACACGGACCAGGCAACACAGGGGCCACGACGGATGACAACACTGGACGGCACCCTTGTGCGCGCCGGCGCGACGGCAGGCTGGCTTGCAGCCATCAAGGCCCATCTGTCGTCGCCCGTTTCCATTCAGTCGCTTGCCGCAGTGCGGATCGTTTTCGGCGCCATCCTTGTCTGGGATTGCTGGCGCTACATCCGCTATACCCGGATCGAGCGCTACTACGTCGATGTGCAGGTCAACTTTCCGTATTTCGGGCTCGATTTCATCCGGCCGCTGCCGGATCCCTGGATTCACTACCTCTGGCTCGGGATGGGGGTTTCGGCGGCGCTGATCATGGTGGGGCTGTTCACCCGTTTCGCCTTTGTCGCGTTCATCTTGATCTTCGGATACTTCTTCCTTCTCGATCGGACCCAGTACCTGAACCACAACTACATGGTCCTGCTTTACGCCTTTCTCTTGGCCCTGGCGCCAACCAACAGGGCGTTTTCGCTGGATGCGTGGCTGGGTTTTGTAACGCGGTCGCTGATCATTCCCCGTTGGCCGGTCACGGCGATCAAGTTGCAGACCGAAATCATCCTGATCTACGCCGGCGTGGTCAAAATCACCGACGACTGGCTGCGGGGTGAACCGCTGAGGATGTGGATGCACGCCCGGATGGATGACATCTGGCTTGCGACGATCTTTGAAAACGACCTGTTCTTGTTGGCCGCCACGTGGGGCACGGTGGCACTGCATGTGCTGGGTGCACCGCTTTTGCTTTGGCACCGCACGCGGATCTACGTTTTCGCGGTATATTGCGCCTTCCATGTCTCGAATTCGATCTTCTTCAATATCGGGATTTTTCCGTGGATCACGATGGCCATAACCACGATCTTCTTCGCGCCGGATTGGCCACAGCGCCTGCTGCGTCGCGGTCTGTCGCTGTTCGAGACCCTGCCGCCCCAAAGGCCGGTCGAAGACACGCCGCCCGCGTTGTCGGTGGCACCACTGACCAATACATTGCTGCTGGTCCTGGCCGTCTGGTTCGCTGTTCAGATCGTTGTTCCGCAACGCCAGATATTCTTTCCGAACCTCGTTGGCTGGACGGGCGATGGGCACCGGTTTTCATGGCGCATGCGCATCTACGATCGTGACGCGGAGGGGCATTTCGAGGTGGTGGCCGCCGATGGAACAAGCTGGATCGTGGACCCGCAGGATTTCCTGACCCGCCGCCAGGCCCGCGCGGTGCTGACCCGAACGGACCTGATCCATGATTTCGCCGGATGGCTGGAGGACAGATGGGCCGACGACGGTCACGGCGATGTGGCGGTGTATGCGCGGATCGAAAAATCACTCAACGGCCGACCGGCACAGACCTACATTGATCCCACGGTCGATCTAACGAGTGTGCGCTACAATTGGTTCCGCCCCGATGATTGGGTGATGCCGCTCGAAACGCGCGCGGCAATGGATATCGTTCCGGACTGGTTTCCACCGCTTCCGTTGCAGCGCCCCTGACGCCCCGGCGCGATCGCCGGGGGCGGTGAGGTCTCAGTTCCAGCAGCTGACCGTGACCGTCATGTCGGCCCCCAGGCGGGCCAGGTTTTCGCGGTTCATGGCGTCTTGCCGGGTCGAGATCTGTGCGGTCAGTCCCGCTGCCGCCAGAGCGTTTGCCAGCTGATCTGCCTGGGCCGCCAGCGTCACGTCCTGGGGCAGGGCGCGCCCCGATGCCGTGCCGGGCAGCACCATCCCAAGGACCGATCCGGTCACGTCGAACACCGGGCCCCCGGCCTCGCTGTCGGCCGTGCTCAGATCAAGGCGCTGCACGGTCTGTTCGCCGTCGAACCCGCGAAGATCCGCAAGGCTGCCGAAACTCATCGAGGCCGCGTTCAGCGCCCCGTCGAAGGGAAAGCCCGAAACCGCCACATCCGACCGCACGCGACCGGGTTGGCCGCTGATCTCGGCAAAGGCCAGCGGCGACAGCGGCTGCAGCGGGCGCAGGACCGCAAGTCCAAGCGCGTCGTCACGGAACGCGACCTCGGCGGGGTAGGCATTGTTGATCAGGATCTCCGCACACATGCCCGCCACAACCTCGGTCGTGGTCAGCACGCTGCCCTGCGCATCGGCGAAAAAGCCGGACCGCACCAGATCAGGCCGGCGCACATCAAGGCCCGAGACCATGTCGATGGAGGCGTCGATCCCGTCGGGGATGGCTGTGGGGTCAAGGACGCCCTCGACGGGGCGCAGGCTGGCCTGCATCATGGGCAGAACGCGCGCCATCTGGTCGTCGCGTTCGGGCGGCCAGACAAGGGTAAACCCCTTGACGGCGCCGTTGACCAGACGTGCCTCCGTGTGGCTGCGCAGCACATCGGACTGCCCGGTCAGAAGAAAGCTGTCGGCGCCACGCTGGCGTTCGCCCTCCAGCGGTACGATTTCCAGCGTCTGCATGATCTCGTACAGGCCGAACAGGGTGTTGCGATCGCCGGGCTGGCTGATCAGCAGGACCTGCACGCCGCTGTCATTGATGGGATCGAACTGGGCAAAGGGAAAATTGTGGCGCGAGAATTCGATCATCGCCATGGGCAGCTCGATCTCGATCCCGGCGCGGTCGTCACGCACGGTGCGCATGCCAAGGGCCGCAAGCTCGCCCTGGTATTCGTCCAGAAGCTGCGCCCGCTGCCGGGTGGTCAGGATGCCCGTCGGCTCCATCCCGCGGGCGTCCTGATAGGCGGTCATGGCGGCGCGCGTTCCCGGTCCGAACGCCCCGTCGATGCCCGAATTGTAGAACCCGAACCACTGCAGGGCGATCTGCAGCGCGTCGCGCGCCGGGCGGTCCAGCTGCGCCTCGCTCTGGCGGGCTTCTTGCGGGGTTTCGTCGGCGATGGGTTGAGGTTCAACCACGGGCGCGGCGGCAACCTCGACCTGCGTTTCGATATTTGCGGGGGCTGCGTTCAACACATTGCTGCCCAAGGGGAAAAACTGGGTGGCATACAGATCGCCGGTCTCGACAAAGCTGTCGCGCGGGATCAGGCCCTGCGCCAGCAGATCATTCAGCACACGCTGCGCGTTGGGGGGCGAATACGGGCCAAGCGCGATGGCATACCATCCGTTTCCGGCGCGAAATCCGTTCACGTTCGGAACCACCTGCGCATAGGCGCGCACGCGCTGTTCCGCCGTTGCAAGGGACGGATGGCTTTCGATCTGCAGGAACACGCCGTCCTGCGCCCGCGCTGCACCGGACCAGGTCATGGCAAGGCCCAGGGCAAGTGCCAGCGTCAGCGTCAGGGCCCAGAGCCCGCGAAACAGGGAAAGCTGCATCAGTTCTACATTCCTCGATCGTAACATTGCCCGCTCCTGGCTTGTGCGCATAGCAGCGTTCTTGGCGGGCGGGTCGAAAATTCGCTGTGACATGACCCGGATCGCCCACGTTTTGCAAGCGCATCGGCCAAACCCCCGCGTTGACCGTGCGCAAGTGTGACACTAGAGATGCGGCGCAGCCCCAATCGCCGGACCGGACCCATGCCCGACACGCCCCAAAGCTTTCAAGACATCATCCTGCGGCTCCAGAGTTACTGGGCCTCGAAGGGCTGCGCGATCATGCAGCCCTATGACATGGAGGTGGGCGCGGGCACCTTTCACCCGGCCACGACCCTGCGGTCGCTTGGCACCAAATCCTGGGCCGCGGCCTATGTGCAGCCATCGCGCCGCCCCACCGACGGGCGCTATGGCGAAAACCCCAACAGGCTGCAGCACTATTATCAGTACCAGGTACTGATCAAACCCAGCCCGCCGGATTTGCAGGACCTTTACCTGGGGTCCCTTCAGGCCATCGGCATTGACATGAGCCTGCATGACATCCGTTTTGTCGAAGACGATTGGGAAAGCCCGACGCTGGGTGCCTGGGGCCTGGGCTGGGAGGTCTGGTGCGACGGCATGGAGGTCAGCCAGTTCACCTATTTCCAGCAGGTCGGTGGTCATGATTGCCACCCGGTTTCGGGTGAACTGACCTACGGGCTTGAGCGTCTTGCGATGTATGTGCTGGGTGTCGATCACGTGATGGACATGCCGTTCAACGACCCGACGACGCCGATTGCGCTAAGCTACGGGGACGTGTTCCGCCAGACCGAGCAGGAATACAGCCGCTGGAATTTCGACATCGCCGATACCGATCTGCTGCTGCGCCATTTCGACGAGGCCGAGGCCGAATGCCGTGCGATCCTCGATCAACCGGCCCAGGATCCAAAGACCGGCAAGCGCATCATCATGGCTCACCCCGCCTATGACCAGTGCATCAAGGCCAGTCATATCTTCAACCTGCTCGATGCGCGCGGCGTGATATCCGTCACCGAACGGCAGGCCTACATCGGACGTGTCCGGGCGCTGGCCAAGGCCTGCGCCGATGCTTTCGTGCAGACCGAGGCCGGTGGCTGGACCGCCGAAGGGGATGCCGCGTGAATTCCGGACGCTGGGTTGCGATTGCGATCGTGGGGCTGACCGCGCTATTCGGACTGGCGTTGTGGTATACGCAAACCCGCGCCTATTACGATCCCCTGACGCTCACAGAGCTCGGCCTTGCCGGGGCCGATGGGCAGGCGATCACGCTGGCGCTTGAGGATTTCAGCGGCATCGATGCCGATACCTCGCCGTTGCGGTTTCGCGCCTGTTTTCGTCTGGTCGATGCAGAGGTCTCCACCCTGATCGCCAGGGCGGTGCCCCATCCCGACGCCACGCCGCTGATCGCGCCGGCCTGGTTCGACTGCTATGATGGCGCGCAGATCGGCGCCGATCTGGAAAATGGCACGGCCACGGCCCTGACCGGCCAGGTCGAGATCGCGCGCGGCGTCGACAGGGTGGTTGCGATCTACCCGGACGGGCGCGGATTTGCCTGGCACCAGCTGAACGGAACACTGGAGTAAGCCGTCATGATGGACCCGGTGCAGACTTATGAGCTTGATACGGATGCCTTGTGCGGGTTGCGCCGTGGCTTCTGGCCGGCCGGGCTGGGACATTCGGCATACCGTGCCATCAAACCCCGTCTTGCAGAACTGGCCGAGGCGGATTTCCAAGAGCACGTCAAACACCTGACCAAGGACGATGTCGTTCTGGACCTGGGCGCGAACATCGGGAAGTTCACCAAGATCCTTGCCGATTCGGGCGCCCGGGTTCATGCGTTCGAGCCTGATCCCGATACCTTTGCCCGTCTGCAAGCGGAGATCGGGTCGCGGGGGAATGTCACGCTCTACCAGGCCGCAATCGGGGCCGAGGCTGCCACGGTCCGCCTTTTGCGGGCCCGCAACTATGAAAAAGACCCGGTTGCAAAGTCGCTGGGATCATCGGTTGCCCGCACCAGCCGGTTTGAAATGGACCATGGCAACGCCGTGGACGTGGAACAGGTGGACCTGTTCGCGTTCGTGGCCGCATTGCCCGTGCGCCCGAGGTTGATAAAGATGGATATCGAAGGGGCCGAATGGCCGATCTTCGAACGCATCATGGACGGCGCTCGCCCTTGCGATGCCTTGTTTGCCGAAACCCATGAGCGTTTTGCGCCCTTGCGTCTGATGGGGGGGTTGAACCGGTTCAGACGCTACGCCGCGTCGGTCGATGACATTTATCTCAATCCCTATTGGGGCTGACCATGCCCGACCTCGCGCCGGTCCCCTTTCCCGAGAACATCCCGGTCGCGACGCGAACCGGCGCGGCCCGTGGTCTCGACCGCCTGGCGAGCACAGCGCGGCCCGGCATCGCGCGCGGCGGCGTCAGGGCGCGCGCGATCCGTCCGGGCAGGCTCGGATCTGCCGGACACCGGCTGAACGGAACACTGGAACAAAAGGGGGGGCCATGGCCGATCCGGACGCAGAGCTTGCAGCGCTGAAAAAGGCTTACGACAAGCTCAACCGCCGTCAGGCACGCAACGAACGCGCGCATTTCGCACGCGGTCTGATGCAGGGCATCTTGTCGATGCTCAAGCCCGGTGATGTTGTCTTCGACTGCGGGGCGAATGTGGGTGACGTGACACAACCGCTGGCGGAGACCGGCGCCCAGGTGCACGCGTTCGAGCCCGACCCATACGCTTTCGAGCAATTGTCGCGCCGTGTCGGCGGGTTCGACAATGTCACGCTGCACAACGTGGCCGTTGGGGTCACGGCGGGGTCCGTGCGGCTGATGCGGGCGGCCAATTTCGACGACAATCCGAAATCCGGATCGGTCAAGAGCACGGTGGTGGCAGGCGGTCGCATGATCGACGAACGCGATGCGGCCACCATCGAGGTCGAGATGATCGCCCTGCCGCAGATGATCCGGGACATGGCCGCCACCCACGGCGAAGTCGCCTTTGTGAAGATGGACATAGAAGGTGCGGAACTGGACCTGCTCGAACATATGCAAGCCGAGGGACTGTTCGACATGGTTGGCCTCACCGTGGCCGAAACCCATGAAAACAAATTCCGCGATCTGCGCCCCCGTTTCGCCGCCCTCAGGCAGGCCGTGACCGAGGTGTATCCGATCACCCGCGTCAATCTTGATTGGATCTGACCGCTTGCCCGTGCCCGCGCCGGGTTGTTGTCCCGGCCAAAACGCCCTAATCCCCGCGCAGCGCCTTTAACTGCCTCAACTTCTGGACGCGTTGACCATGCCCGACCTCCTGCTGGAACTCTTTTCCGAGGAAATCCCCGCCCGGATGCAAACCCGCGCGGCCGAAGACCTCAAACGCCTGGTGACCGAGGCGCTGGTCGAGGCGGGCCTGACCTATGCCAGCGCGGGTGCGTTTTCCACGCCGCGCCGTCTGGTTCTGACGGTGGACGGGCTGACCGCCGAAAGCCCCAACACCCGCGAAGAACGTCGCGGCCCGCGCACCGATGCGCCCGAAAAGGCGTTGGAGGGTTTCTTGCGCGGCGCGGGCGTGACGAAAGACCAATTGGAGGTACGCCCCGACAAGAAGGGCGATGTCTATTACGCGGTCATCGAAAAGCCGGGGCGCCCTGCCGCCGAGATCATTGCCGAGGCGATCCCGCAGATCATCCGCAATTTTCCGTGGCCCAAATCCATGCGCTGGGGCGCAGGTAGCCTGAAATGGGTGCGCCCGCTGCAATCGATCCTGTGCATCCTGACCGATGAGGCGGGCGCCTCTGTCGTGCCGTTCGACGTGGACGGCATCGCCGCGGGCACCACCACCGAAGGTCACCGGTTCATGGCGCCGGGCCGCTTTGCGGTTGCATCCTTCGACGACTATGACGCCAAGCTGCGCGCCGCCTGCGTGATCCTTTCGGCCGAGGCGCGGGCGGATACCATCTGGCACGACGCCACCACCATGGCCTTTGCCGCAGGACTGGAGGTCGTCGAAGACCCCGGACTTCTGGCCGAGGTGGCGGGTCTGGTGGAATGGCCCGTGGTCCTGATGGGCCAGATCGGCGCCGATTTCCTGGACCTGCCGCCCGAGGTGCTGCAGACGTCCATGCGCGAGCACCAGAAATTCTTTTCCGTGCGCAATGCGCAGACAGGGCGTATCGAACGGTTCATCACGGTCGCCAACCGCGAAACGGCGGATCACGGCGCAACGATCCTTGCGGGCAACCAGAAAGTCCTGTCCGCGCGCCTGTCGGACGCGAAATTCTTTTGGGAAAACGACCTGCGCGTGGCCAAGGCGGGGATGGGCGCGTGGCTGGACGGGCTGAAGGACGTGACCTTCGAACGCCGTCTGGGATCTGTCGCTGACCGGATCGACCGCATCGCCGCGCTGGCGCGCCGGATCGCGCCCCTGGTGGGGGCCGACCCCGAGCAGGCAGATATCGCGGCCCGGATCGCCAAGGCGGATCTGAATTCGGAAATGGTATTCGAATTTCCCGAGCTTCAGGGCGTGATGGGGCGCTACTACGCGCAAGCGGCAGGACATTCAGCCGAGATCGCCGCCGTGGCCGAAGAACACTACCAACCGCTTGGGCCCTCGGATGACGCGCCCACGGCGCCGTTGTCCGTGGCCGTTTCGCTTGCCGAAAAACTGGATACGTTGACCGGGTTCTGGGCCATCGACGAGAAACCCACCGGGTCGAAAGATCCCTTCGCGCTGCGCCGGGCGGCGTTGGGCGTGATCCGGATTGTCCTGGCCGAGCCCAACGGCGTGCGGCTTGACTGGCTCATTGACAGCCAGATCCTCATGCACAAGATCGCGCTGTCGCGCCACGGCACGGATCAGCGCGTGATCGATACACTCGAGGAAATTCTTGAGGAAATCGGCGAGAGGGGCGTGTTCGGCGCGGCCTATCATGCGGTTCTCGACCGTCTCAAGGGCACGGATGCCGCGCCCGATGCCGGCGAGGGGTCCGCGTTGCGAACGGTGGGCGACGTGTTGCCGGACCTGTCGAGCGATCTTCTGGCGTTTTTCCACGATCGTCTCAAGGTTCACCTTCGCGCGGAAGGCGTCAGCCATGACGTGATCGACGCGGCCCTGTCCAAACCGCCCATGGATGATCTCGCCCTCGTCGTCGCCCGCGCCCGCGCGCTGCAGGCCTTCTTGTCCACGTCCGACGGCGAGAACCTTGTGCAGGGCTACCGCCGCGCGGCCAATATCCTGCATCAGGCCGAGGAAAAGGACGGCGTTGAATACCGTTACGGCGCGGACGTGAAATTCGCTGAAACCGACGAGGAACGCGCGTTGTTCGAGGCGCTCGCACAGGCCAGGGCGGCCATTGCCCCGGCACTGTCCACCGAGGATTTTGCCGGTGCCATGACCCACATGGCCGCCCTGCGCGCGCCCATCGACGCGTTTTTCGAAGCCGTTCAGGTCAATGCCGAAAATTCCATCGTCCGGCGCAATCGCCTGAACCTGCTGCACGGGATCGTGGAAACCTGCGGGCAGGTTGCCGACCTGTCGCGGCTTGAGGGCTGACGCGCCACAGCGTCGACAAAACGCATCAGCTTGACATCCGGGCTGTCCGTTTCACTGGACAGGTGGCGCGGGGGTTGTATCTTATGCTGCAGTTTCATCATGAGATTATTATGTTGACCACGCCCGATTTCCGAGATCACGCCAACCGCCGAGATCCGCACAACGACACATGGCAAACGCGCCAAGTGCCTGCAGCGGCTCGTGCGGATGGATCTGCCGGTGCCGCAGACGGTCGCGCTCAGCTTCAAGACCGTCCGGGCCGTGGCCAGTGGGCAAATGCCTGATATGGCTTCGCTTTTGGGGGTCTTCGCGGATGGTGCGTTGTTGTCCGTGCGGTCTTCCAGCGAGGCACAGGATTGGGGCGGGCCGGGAACGATCCTGAATATCGGGATGAACGACGCCGTGGCTGCGCGACTGGCCGAAACCCATGGCCAGGCCGCCGCCGACGCGCTGTATGTCAGTTTCATCCGGTCCTATGCCGTCGACGTGTTGCGCCTGGACGCGGACGCATTCGAAGGCCCCACCACGCCCCGACTTGCCAAGGCCGAGTTCGAAGAGGAGATGGAGGAGCCATTTCCACAAGACGCGGCCGTGCAACTGACCGAGGTGTTGAAATCCATGGCCCGCGCGTGGGAAGGCACCACGGCACGGCTGCTCCGGCAGGCGCAAGGTGCGCCGCTGGATGCCGGGCTTGGCCTAGTGGTCCAGGAAATGGCCTTGGGCATCGGGCAGGGCGTGTCCGGCTCGGGGGTCGTGCAATTCACCTCGCCCGACAGCGGCGAGCCTCAGGTCGTGGGGCGCTACCTGCCGCAGGGGCAGGGCCGTGCCGCGTTGAGGGAAGCGGACGCGCAATTCATCGAAACCGACCCGCGCGGCCCCGCGCTTCAGGATGTGGCCCCCGATCAGCTTGCCGCGCTTAAGGTCGCAGGCCAGTTGATGCGAGACCGTCTCCGCGAGGAAATGCAGATCGAGTTCACCTTGATGAACGGGCAGTTGTCGATCCTCGATGCGGTGCGTTGCCCACGGTCGGGCCGGGCCGAGGTCGCCATAGCCGTGGCGCTTGCCGAAGATGGAATTATTCCCAGGGAAGAGGCGCTTACGCGTATTCCACCCTTTACCCTGAACCAGCTTTTGCACCGGCAGGTCGCGCCCAACGCGGCGCGTGATGTCCTCGCGCGCGGGATCGGCGCAGCACCGGGTGCCGCCACCGGAAAGATCGTGTTCAACGCCAGCGCAGCCCAGGCCATGGCCGCCCAGGGAGAGCCGTGTATCCTCGTGCGCCGCGAAACCTCGCCCGAGGATATTCGCGGCATGCACGCAGCCCAGGCCATCCTGACCGAACGCGGCGGGATGACCTCCCATGCGGCCGTGATCGCGCGCGGTCTTGGTCTGCCCTGCGTGTCGGGCGCAACCAGCCTGCAGCTTGATACGCGCAAGAAGATGTTGACCGTCCCGGGCCGCAAGGTGTTCCACGAAGGCGATGTGATCACCGTTGATGGCACCACCGGCGAAGTGTTGGTGGGGTCGGCCGAGATGATCGAACCGGCGTTGGGCGGCGCTTTTGCCACGCTGATGGACTGGGCCGACCAGTTCCGCGATATCGGGATCCGTGCAAATGCCGACACACCCGAAGATGCCGCCATGGCACAGCGGTTCGGCGTCGATGGCATCGGTCTATGTCGGACAGAACACATGTTTTTCGACCCCGTGCGCCTGACCGTGATGCGCGAGATGATCTTTGCTGAAAACCCAGCCGATCGCGAGGCCGCGCTGGATCGGCTTTTGCCCATGCAGCGCGCCGATTTCACGGAGCTTTTCAAGCTGATGCAGGGCCAGCCGGTGACCATCCGGCTGTTCGACCCGCCCTTGCACGAATTCCTTCCCGGCGATCGGGACGGCATCCGCGCGCTGGCCGAAGCGCTTGATCTTCCCGTCAGCCGGGTCGCCTCACGCATCGAAAGCTTGCAGGAATTCAACCCGATGCTGGGGATGCGGGGCGTAAGACTGGGCGTAACGGTGCCCGAGATTTACGAAATGCAAGCGCGCGCGATTTTCGAGGCCACCATCACGGCCTCCGGAAAAGGTGCGCCTGTCGTGCCCGAGATCATGATCCCGCTGGTGTCGGCCATGCGCGAAGTGGAATTGGTCAAGAGCCGCGTCGATGCCGTTGCCGCCGATGTGCGGTTCAAGACCGGCAAGGAGTTCACCTATCGCCTTGGCGTGATGGTCGAAACGCCGCGCGCCGCCCTGAGGGCCGGTGACATTGCAGAGCATTCCTCGTTTTTATCGTTTGGTACCAATGACCTGACCCAGATGACCTACGGGCTCAGCCGGGATGACGCGGGCCGGTTCATGTCGGCCTATGTTCAGCAAGGTGTCTTTCCCGAAGATCCGTTCCAGCAACTGGACGTTGAAGGCGTCGGGGAATTGATGCTGTTGGGCGCGGCGCGCGGGCGCGCGGCGCGGCCCGACATCACCTTGGCCATGTGTGGCGAACACGCAGGTCACCCTTCGGCGATCGATTTCAGCCGCAAGGCCGGGTTCGATTACGTTTCATGTTCGCCGTTCCGGGTTCCGGTGGCGAAACTTGCGGCCGCGCAATTGTCTATTATGGACAGGTAGTTGTCTTTTGACGTTGATGCTTTGTGTGAACAACGGCGCTGAAGCATGGCGATCTTAATCAAATTGTTGAGTCCGAAACCGCGCCTTCCGCAAGATTAGGTGCGCGTTTGGCAGTTTTCTCTTCCGGGGCTAGAACACCGAATCAGCGGCAATAAGAATTCGAGCAGGCCGTAGCGGGGCGAAAGACCCCGGAAAGGGTGACATTATGATTGGACGTCGGACAATGGCGGCCCTGTGTGCGGCCGTGATCTGGGCCTCGGCACCTGCCGTGGCGCAGGATGTCACCATATCAACTTCCGTTTCTCCCGACGCGGCCTGGGGCAATCGCCTTGGCGATCTGATGGGCGTAGAGACGGCGTCGCTTGCTTCGGTGTCCGGCGCACGCTTGCGTAGAATCGGCTCTCCTTTCACAGGGCGGCAGCGCGCAGAGGACGCTCGGGTCACCGATATGTCCGTTCTGGACAGGCGTCCGCGTGCACGCGGCAACCGCCAATGGCGCTGCTTGACCGAAGCGCTGTATTTCGAGGCCCGTGGTGAGACGCCCGAAGGGCAGTATGCCGTGGCCGAGGTGATCCTGAACCGTGTCGACAGCGCCAATTATCCGAATTCGATCTGCGAAGTCGTCAACCAGGGCACGGGGCGGCGCAATGCCTGCCAGTTCACCTATACCTGTGACGGCATCCCGGACCGCGTGACCGATGACCGGTCGTGGCACCGCCTGGGCCATATCGCCCGGATCATGATCGACGGGGCACCGCGTGACCTGACGCGCGGGGCGACCCATTACCATGCCGATTGGGTCAATCCACATTGGGCGCGCGTCTATCCGCGCACCGCGCAATACGGGCAGCATATCTTTTATCGTCAGCAATACTGACACGGCACCGGTCGCAGACGGCCCTCAGCGTGCCGCCACCGGGCATGGAGCCAGCGAGGCGTTCATGTTAGGCGGCATGCATGAGTGACGAGATTACCCAGGCGTTTCGCCATCCTTCCGAACGTGCAAAAGCCTTGGCCGGCGACCCGCCGCGCGACCGCATTTCCATGACCGAGCATCGGCGCGAGGTTGAAATCGGGGCGTTTCAATCCGAACGCGGCGTGACCCAGACGGTCCAGTTCGATGTCGTGGTCGAGGTGGAAACCCGCGCCGAGGGGGCGGTGGACGATGTCGATCGTATCCTGTCCTACGACACCATCATCGAGGCCATCGATGCCGCCCTTGCGGCCGAACGGGTCAACCTGCTGGAAACGCTGGCCGCGCGTATCGCCGACCACATTCTTGCGCATCCGCTGGCGGCGCGTTGTATCGTGCGGATCGGCAAGCTGGATCGCGGTCCCTACGTTCTGGGGGTCGAGATCTTGCGCAACGCGCCCGAGGGGCGGCGGAACATGCGCCTGCTGCAGCCCGGCGCACCGCATCCTGTGGTGGTCTTCCTGTCGACCTCTGCCCTTGCCCGCGACGATATGGGCGACCTACTTGATGCGTTGGACGGATCGGACGCGCCCCTGATCTTGTGCGTTGACCGCCCGGCTGCACCGCCGCCGCAGGCCGCCCATGCCATGCCGCAACGCCGGATCGATCTGTTGGCCATAGAACAATCGGCCTGGGTGCTGGCCGCCTGCGACCCGCGCTGCGTGGTGGTGGAAAGCCGGACTGAACTTGAATGGGCGATGCGCCAGGGGCAGATCAGCGTGTGGGCGCCGTCAAAGCTGGTGCTGGATGCTGTCGAGGGTCCGCCTTCGAACCTGACCGATCCCTATCGGCTGGCGCTATGGTTGGCGTCGGCCTTCGACGCGCAATCGGTCATGGCCTTTGGCGTTGCCGACGGCGGTCGGGATGCGCGGCCCGCGATTGCGGTCACACACCTAGCCGGCGACGCACTGCCGCCAAAGCCCGGGCCTGCTGGCTAGGTCAACCGCGGTGATATCGCGCGCGTTCGTCGGCAAGGGCTCTTGGGCCTCCTGCACGAAGCCGGCCTTTTCCAGAACCCGGATCGACGCGACATTATCCAGTTCGACCAACGCAAAAAAACAGGTTTCGCGCAGGGTGGTATGAGCATAATCCAGCGCTGCCTGGACGAACTCACTTGCAAGTCCCTGGCCCCAAACCTCGGGCAGGAAATGAAAACTCAATTCCAGACCATCATTTCCAAAGCCGATGCGAAAGCCCGCGACGCCCACCGGATTGCCGGCATGGCTCAACACCCATGGCGCCACCTGGTGGCGGGTCCAGTCCTGAATGTCGCGCGACAGGCGTGAGGGCCCCTCCGCAGGTCCGAAAAGAACCGCATACAAAGGCGCCGCCCCCTCATGAGGCGCGCGGCCCGACATGCGGGCGGTTCGAAACAGGACATCATTGGTCATCAGATTACCAAGACGAGTTGTTGACCTAACGTCAACAATTCCTTTTCAGAAAGCGATCACCATCGCTGAATCATAACGTCACACTTGTCAAACCCTGGCTCAAGCCGTTAGGCGCTCGCAATGACGACAACCTATCTTCGCCCAATCCTTCTGACTGATCCCGCGACCTCGGGGGCTGGCTTGCTGCTGGCCGGGGGATGGGCCCGTTTTGACCGGGTCGAGCGGCTGTCGCGTGATGGCCGCTCGGAGGTGGTGCCGGTATCCGACCTGACGGACGCCGAGCTGGCGCCGTTCGTCTCTGCGCGCGCGCCCATATCCGGGCTGGGTTTCGACGTGCCGCGCCTGATGGGTATCCTCAACGTGACGCCCGACAGCTTTTCGGATGGCGGCGAGCATGCCGGGGTCGCGGCCGCGGTCGCCCGCGCCAAGACGATGCTCGCAGAGGGGGCCGACCTGATCGACCTGGGAGGCGAATCCACCCGGCCAGGGGCACAGGACCTGACGGTGGAGGCCGAGATCGCGCGCATTGCCCCGGTGTTGCAGGCGATGCGACAGGGCGGAGTGCAAGCCCCCATCAGCCTCGATACCCGCAAATCGGCGGTGGCCAGGGCGGGTTTGTCTGCCGGCGCTGATATCGTGAACGATGTTTCGGGATTGCGGTATGATCGTGATCTCGCCCATAGCGCCGCCGCCGCGGGGGCGCCGCTGATCCTGATGCATTCCATCGGCACGCCACAGACCATGCAGGCCATGGCGGAGACGGCCTATACCGATGTGTTGCTGGATGCCTATGACGCGCTGCGGCGCGCGGTCGAGATGGCCGAGGCGGCGGGGGTGCCGCGCCATGGGATCATGGTCGATCCGGGCATCGGGTTTGGCAAGACTCTCGAGGGAAACCTTGCCCTTCTGCGCCGCATCAGCCTGTTTCACGGGCTGGGCTGCGCGGTTCTCCTGGGGGCGTCGCGCAAGGGCATGATCGGCACGATCGCAGCCGAACCCGATGCTGCCGCGCGCGGGCCCGGATCGGCGGCCATTGGCTTATGGGCAGTCAGTCAAGGCATACAGATGTTGCGCGTCCATGATATAAGACTGCACAAGCAGGCACTGGCGCTTTGGGCCACGCTGACAAACGGCGGATAACGCCGACGATGACCGAGGAAGGGCACGAGGGCATGACACGCAAGCTTTTTGGCACTGACGGGGTGCGGGGCCAGGCCAACAGTTATCCGATCACCGCTGAACTGGCACTGCGCCTCGGGGCGGCGGCAGGGCGCTATTTCCGGCGTGACGACAGCCGCGCGCACCGCGTGGTGATCGGCAAGGATACGCGCCTGTCGGGGTACATGATCGAGACTGCCCTGACGGCCGGGTTCACCTCCACGGGTATGAATGTGCTCTTGCTGGGGCCGGTGCCGACACCGGCGGTGGGCCTGCTGACGCCCTCCATGCGTGCCGATGTGGGCGTCATGATCTCGGCCAGCCACAACCCCGCGACCGATAACGGCATCAAGTTCTTCGGTCCCGATGGGTTCAAGCTGTCCGACCAGGCCGAGGCCGAGATCGAAGCGCTTGTGTTTGGCGAATTCGACCTGGCCAGGGCGGAAAACATCGGCCGGGCCAAACGGATCGACGACGGAAGGTTCCGCTACGTGGAACGGGTCAAGGGGACCTTCCCGCAGGGCATGCGGCTGGACGGTCTCAAGGTGGTGCTGGATTGCGCCAACGGGGCCGCCTACCGCGCAGCACCCGAGGTCTTGTGGGAACTGGGCGCCGAGGTGGTCGCGATCGGCGTGTCGCCCGATGGCACCAATATCAACGATGGTGTCGGATCGACCGCGCCCGAAGCCGCGGCCGCGATGATCCGCAAGGTTGGTGCTGACGTGGGGATATGCCTGGATGGGGACGCGGATCGGGTGATCTTGCTGGACGAGAACGGCGACGTGGCCGATGGCGATCAGATCATGGCGCTGTTTGCCAACCGCTGGGCGGAAGAGGGACGGCTGAAGGGCCACACCCTGGCCGCGACGGTGATGTCCAACCTCGGGTTGGAGCGCTTTCTTGGGGAGCGGCAGATCAAGCTGCACCGCACGCCCGTGGGTGACCGCTACGTGGTCGAGGCGATGCGTCAGCACGGTCTGAACCTGGGCGGCGAACAGTCGGGCCATATCGTGATGACCGATTACGCCACCACCGGCGACGGTTTGATCGCGGGCCTGCAGTTCCTGGCCGAGATGATCCGGACGGGCCAGCCCGCCAGCCACCTGGCGCGAAATTTCGTGAAGGTGCCGCAACTTCTGAGGAATGTGCGCTACGGGACGGGCCAGACGCCGCTGGATCTGCCGAGCGTGCAGGCCGCCATCGCCGCCGGGGAAGAAAGGCTGAACGGGCAGGGGCGTCTGTTGATCCGGAAATCGGGGACCGAGCCACTGATCCGCGTGATGGCCGAGGCCGAGGACGAAGCGCTGATGACAGCGGTTGTCGACGATATCGTGGGCGCGGTCGAGGCCGCGGTCTAGACCCGGACCACCGTCCGGGCGGCAGGGCTGTGACGCGGCAGGAAAAAGGGGGGCGCTGCCCCCCGGCTTCGCCTCCCCCCGCCATGTTTCAGGGATAAAGATGGGGCAGGCATGCGCCTATGTCTTGGCGGGTCGGCCTGCGACATAGACCTGTGCGACCGCGCGGTCATCGCCCATCATGATGGTGGGAAAGATCGCCTGCCAGATATCCTCGGCCCGGGTGGTGGCCTGGGCGATGGCCGGGGTCGAGGCGAGATCGAGGACAACCAGATCCGCTTCGAGGCCCGGCGCAAGGCGGCCGATCTTGTCGTCGAGCCTGAGCGCGCTTGCGGATGCGCCGGTGGCCAGCCAGATCAGTTCGGACGGGTGCAGCGCGATCCCGCGCAGTTGCGCGACCTCGTAGGCTGCGGCCATCGTGCGCAGCATCGAAAAGCTGGATCCGCCGCCGGTGTCGGTGGCCAGACCCACCCGCAGCCGGTCGCGGAGCCCCATGTCGAACAGGCCCGATCCGATGAAGGTGTTCGAGGTCGGGCAATGGATCAGCGCGGCATCGACCTCGGCCAGGCGGTCGATCTCACGGGGTTCGAGGTGGATGGCATGCCCATAGAGGCCATTGGGCCCCAGAAGGCCATGGGCCTCGTAGGTATCAAGGTAGTCGCGCGCATCGGGGAACAGCGAGCGGACCCAGGCGATCTCGTCGGTCTGTTCGCTCAGATGGGTTTGCATCAGGCAATCGGGATGCTCGGCCCAGAGCGCACCGAGAGCCTCCAGCTGCGGCTGCGTCGAGGTGGGCGAAAAGCGCGGCGTGATGATGTAGCCAAGCCGGTCCTGCCCGTGCCAGCGCGACAGCAGGGCCTTGCTGTCGTCATAGGCCGATTGCGCCGTGTCGCGCAGGGTATCGGGGGCGTTGCGGTCCATGCAGGTCTTGCCCGCCAGCGCCCGCAGGCCACGCGCCTGCGCCTGGGTGAAATACGCCTCGACGCTTTCGGGATGGATGGTGCAATAGCTTGCGACCGTGGTGGTGCCATGGGCGGTGGTCAGATCGAAATACCGCGTCGCGACGGCGGCGGCATAGGCGGCATCCCCAAAGCGGGATTCCTCGGGGAAGGTGTAGGTGTTCAGCCAGTCGATCAGGCGCTTGCCCCAGGACGCGATGATGGCCGTTTGTGGAAAATGGGCGTGGGCATCGACGAATCCCGGCAAGATCAGGTGGTCGCCGTGGTCGATGACGCGGGCCCGTGGATGGGCGGCGCGCAGGGCGTCGGCGCGTCCCACCGACCTGATGACGCCATCGGCCACCAGCACGCCTCCATGGCGTTCATGGCGGGCTGCATCGGGGCCTTCGACATGCGGATCGCCCGCGAAAGCAAGCGTTTGTCCAAGAAGCAGGCAGTCTGTCATGGATTGGCCTTGGATCCTCAGCAAAGGGCATGGCGGTGATAGCGAAGCCGCCCGCCCTATGTTAGGGGCAAACCGTCACAAGCGCGAGCAGGACAATCAGCCATGACCGAACCGACAGATGATGAGGTAATGGACCGCCGGGAAGAGGCCGCGGACGACGGACGCGATGCCTACGCCTTGGCCGACAGCCTGAGGGGGCAATTGCGCGAGGCCGTGGCGCGTGACGACGTGGCCGCCATCGATGCCTTGATGGAGCCGCTGCACGCCGCCGACATCGCCGACCTTCTGGAACAGGTGTCCGCCGGCGAGCGCGAAGCATGGCTGGCGCTGTGGTCCAAGGGCATCGACGGCGAGGTGCTGTCGGAGCTGGACTGGGGCCTGCGGGAGGAGGTCATCGACCTGCTCCCGGAAGATGTCCTGGCCGGCGCCGTGCGAGAGCTGGACTCGGACGATGTGGTCGACCTGTTGGAGGACCTCGAGGAAGAGCAGCAGGAAGCGATCCTTGGCAAGCTCGATGCGCTCGACCGGGTCGCGGTCGAACAGGCGCTTGCCTATCCCGAGGATTCCGCCGGCCGACTGATGCAGCGCGAGGTCGTTCACGCGCCGGAACATTGGACGGTGGGCGAGATGATCGATTATCTGCGCGCCAACAAACGCGACCTGCCGGAACAATTCTACCACATCATCCTGACCGACCCACGGATGAAACCGACCGGATACGTGACCCTTGGCCGGATGCTGTCCGCGGCGCGAAAGACCCCGCTGCTGGACCTGGTCGAAGACAGTTTTCGCATCATTCCCGCGGCGCAGGATGAAGATGAGGTCGCCTATGCGTTCAACCAGTATCATCTGATTTCGGCGCCCGTCGTCGATGATGACGGGCGGTTGGTGGGGGTCATCACGATCGACGACGCCATGATCGTGCTCGACGAGGCGGCCGAGGCGGACCTGCTGCGCCTCGCCGGTGTGGGCGAGGAATCAAGCCTGTCCGACAGGATCGTGGAAACCACCAAGCAGCGATTTCCATGGCTGTTCGTGAACCTGGTCACCTCGATCCTGGCCTCTCTCGTGATCGCTCAATTCGAAGAGGCGATCACGCAGATCGTGGCGCTGGCGGTGCTTATGCCGATCGTGGCCTCGATGGGGGGCAATGCCGGGACGCAAAGCCTGACCGTTGCAGTGCGGGCGATTGCCACCAAGGACCTGACGCGATCCAACCTGATGCGGGTGGTTGGCCGCGAGGTCGGGGTGGGCCTGATCAACGGGGTCGTGTTCGCAGTCGTGATGGGGGTTGTGGGGCTGGTCTGGTTCGGCAGCCCCGCGCTTGGCGGCGTGATTGCGGCGGCGATGGTGATCAACCTGCTGGTCGCGGGGCTTGCGGGGATCGTGATCCCGGTGGTGCTGGACAGGCTAAAGATCGACCCCGCGCTGGCGTCGGGGGCGTTTGTGACCACGGTGACCGACGTCGTGGGCTTTTTCGCGTTTCTCGGGCTCGCGGTGATTTTCCTGCTGTAGGCGGGCGCGTCGGGCAGGGCGCAGTTGTCAGCCGGGAATTTCCAGGGTGATGTTGCGCCCGCCGCGCACGTATTGCAGCGAGCCTTCGCCGATGGCGGCGACCCGGCCGCCATCCAGCCGGTCGCCGACCCCGACCCGCACGAAACGACCCGAAGGCAGGCGCACCAACGCCCGACGATCCGAGGGCGTGCCGGTCACGCCGATCAGGTTCACATCGCGCAGGCGAATGGCATTGCGTTCGGTCGCGGCCAGCGTCACCGAGGTATTGGACGGGATCGACGGCTGCGGGGCCACTGCATCGGCGGCGACGGCGGCGGGCGGTTCGCTTTGGGTGGCGGCGGCGGCGGCGGCGAGGGCTGCGATATTGGCCGGGCGCAGGTTGGGCATCCGCGAGGATGCGACGGCAAGGGCGGTGCCCCCGATATCGGATGATGCCGATGCGACGACCTCAGGCGCTGCCGCGTCCGTCGTGGCGTCGCCATCCTCCGTTTGCGGGAAAAGCGAGGCCTGCGCTGCCGTTTCCTGCGCCGACACGGGCCGTTCGGGTGGGCGACGTTCGGCCAGCTCGGTCACCGAGAAACCGCCAAGGATCTGACGCTCGCGCAATTCACCCAGGTCATCGGGCCGCGCGGTCGGGCGGAACGTGCCTAGGATCGCATCCTCGACGTTTATGGTGGGTGTGTCCGGGACCACGGCCACCACAGGCTCCCGCGGGCGCGGCACGGCAGCGACGGGCGGTGCGCCTGCCACCACGAAGGCGCCTTCGGGTGTCAGCACGCCTTCGGGTGTAGGCTCGGTCAGACCGCTGGCATCCAGGTCAAAGGTGCGCCCGAAGGGCGGCGGCGAGGCGATGGCGGCGAACGATTCGCCGAAATCGACCTGCGGATCGGACAGCGCCACCGCATCCAGCGGGGATACGGTGGGGTCGATCGACGCGAGGTAGACGTCATTGGTATTGCTCAGAGGTGCCACGGTCGGGCGCAGCGGCGTGCGCGGCCAGATGCCGTCTTCCGCATAGATCCGCTCGGTTTCCTCGATCGAGGGCAGCATGTCTTCGGGCAGGGGCGGCAGGGGCGGAAGATCCAGGTCGGCATCGATATCGGGCAGGATCTCGACCGGCGCCTGCGGGCCTGTCCCGGGCGCGGCGGCAACCTGGGCCGCCGCATCTTCGGCAGGGCCCGGATCCTCGGACAGGACCGGCGTCTGTGGCACCGGCTGCGTCACATCGGTTTCGGGCGGAGATGCCGCAAGATCAACCGGGGCGGGGGCTTCGATCTGCGCGGGCGGCGTGAGGGCGGCGGGATCGGCCGCGCCGGTATCGCGCTCGCCCATGGCGGGCGGCGCAGTGAACGCGGCGGGTGGTTGGGGTGCATCCAGCGGATCGTCTGACAAGGCGGCGCTCTGGTCCGTGTTGCCGCCAAACATCCGCGCCATCGGGCTGTCGGGCAGGAACAGGACCGACCAGATGGCCAGTGCCGCCAACAGCAGCAGCAAGATCAGGGTCAGGATCAGCCCGGTGCGGAAGGACGGGCCAGCGGTGTCTGCCGGCTTGCGCGCCAGGAGCCCGCCGGCGGATGCCGCCTCGGCCGCCGCCGTGCCGGCCGCTGCCGGCCGCCGGGGCTGCCTGCCCGGAGCGTCGGAACAGGCCTGCGACACCGCCGCGGCTGTCGGCGGCCTCGGTTGGCGTCTGCGGCGATGCAGCGTCGCGCGCCGCGATCGGTGCCGGTTCGGTTGCCTCGGGCGCGATCTGAGCGGTCGGCGCGGAAACGGCCGGTACTTCCCGCCCACGCGCCTTGCTTGCATCGCGCACGCGGGTCAGCTGCGCTGCCAGCCGTGATGCCGTGCGATTTGGTTCGGCCTGCGCGGATGGTGCAGCATCAGGATGCAACACCGGTTCGGCCGTGGTCGCGCCGGAGCCGAACCCCAGACGGGACCGGCGCGCGCCCACGATCTGACCCGAATCGGCATCCGGCTTCGATGCCTTGCCGCGACGCGCCGAAAACCCCAGCGCCGGCGTCCCGTCATCCTGGGGGGGCGGGGCGTCGCGATCTGCGGTGTCATCGGCAAGCGGAATCCCGGGTGTGATGCGTGCCGCGCGCGGCGTTGCGGGGCGGGCGCCCTTTTCTGCCTTGAGCGCTTTGCCCCCCCGATTGTCGACCTTGCCGCGATCCGCCGTGGGCGCGCTTGGCTGTGCCGCGTCATCGTCGTCGTGATCGGAGACCTGTTCGACGTCGGGCATGGACGCCCCGGTGTCCGTGTCCCGACCGTCATCCATGATCGGGGTAACGGTTCGATCCAGCGTCGGGTCTGCAAGTGGCGTGAGGGCGTCGTCCGGGTCCGCATCGGCCGTATCCTCAGTCGCGGCCTCGACCGATGCGCCGGCAGGCTCATCGTGCGGGGTCGCGGCGCTGTCGGCGGTGACGGGCGCATCGGTGGCGTCAAGATCGGCCTCGGGTGCGATGTCTTCCGCGGCCGGGGCAGAAGGCTCGGCAAGCGCTGCCGGGTCTTCAGCTGCATCCGTCCCAGAGGCGGCCATGGCCTCGGGCCCCGCGGGTGTTGCCGTTCCCGGGGCTTCCTCGACTTCGGCAGGCGCGGGTTGAGGCGCCTCTGCCGCCGCAGCTTCGGGCAAGGGAACATCCGCGGACGTCGCCTGTGGCTCTGCGGGCGTCTGCGGCTCGGGCTCCTGTGCGGCAGGGTCCGTCCATTCATCCGCACCAAACGCCATGCCCTCGGCAGACAGGCCCACGGCTGCCGATGTCTCGCCGAAAACGGGCATGCCGGGGAACCGTTCGGCCGGCGGCATGGCTGCAAAGCCCGCGCCGTTGAACCCGAATCCGGCGGCAAATTCCTGAGCCTCGCCAAGCGTTTCCTTGGCGACCACGGCGACCTTGACCCGGTCGGTTTCCACCGCGCGCCATTCAAAGACCAGGTCCGATACGGCGTAGGGGGTGACCCCATCCAGCCCTTCGATGATCCGCGCCTCGGTCAGCGCTGCGTCGTCGGTGGGCGCCATGAACGACGTGTACAGCACCTGGTCGTCCGGCAGCACCAGGAGCACCGGGAAATCCGGCCCTCCGCGCGCCTCGCCGGCGCGCCGCAAATCGGCCATCGCGGCGTCCAGGTCGCCGCCATCCATGCGAGCCTCGGCAACAAGTGCCCAATGACCAGCGGACTGGCGATGCGCCAGTGCAATGCCGTCAGGCGATAAGAAAAGCGCGAAATCGACCGTCAACGCAGACCCCAGTCGTCTTGTTTTTGCGGGGACGGCCAATACCGTCCCGTCCAGTGAACATCTTCTCTTACAGCACGAACGGCACGGGGAAAACCTGTCCCGACAGACCAGCACACCGATCGGCGAAAATCAGTCTACCAGCAAGTGCGCCCCAAGAAAAAGGGGGCGCCCGGCATGGCGCCCCCGTCATTCGGTCCCGGCCCCTGAGTCAGGCCGTTGCGGCGCTCAGCGCACGATCGAGGTCGCCGATCAGATCATCTGCATCCTCGATGCCGATCGACAGCCGCACCACGTTGGGCGCGGCACCGGCGGCGATCTGTTGCTCCGGCGTCAATTGCCGGTGCGTGGTGGATGCGGAATGGATGATCAGACTGCGCGTATCGCCGAGGTTGGCCACATGGCTGAAAATCTCCAGCGAATCGACCAGCTTCACGCAGGCCTCGTAGCCGCCCTTGACCGCGAATGTGAACAAGGCGCCCGCACCCTTGGGGCAAACCGCCTTTCCAAGCTCGAAATAGGGCGAGCTTTCCAGCCCGGCATAGGTGACGAAATCGACGCGCGGGTCGGCCTCCAGCCATTTGGCGATCTTCACCGCGTTCTCCACATGCCGCTCCATCCGCAGGCTCAGCGTCTCGATGCCCATCAGCGTGTAATGCGCCGCCTGCGGGTTCAGCGTCATGCCGAGGTCGCGCAGGCCGATGGCGATGCCGTGGAAGGTGAAGGCGAGCG
>CAYWTM010000041.1:0-24374 GCA_964460185.1 uncultured Roseicyclus sp.
GCTATGGCTCGAGCGAAGACACGCAAGGCGTCACCTCCGACAGCTGGTCGTTCGGCGTGGCCATGTCCTTCTGATCCTCGGGGATTATCGGATACGGAAAGAGCGGGCCAGGTGCCCGCTCTTTTCTTTTTTAACAGGAGATTAGGGCCAACACGGCGATTCTGGAGATGCCGGGCCACCCACCCCCTGCGCACCGGATTGTGGCCTCGATGCATCACAAAGCTGTAATTGCGCCACCGCCGCGCCAGCAACCTTGCGCTGGATCGGCACCATGGGGCATCTACACTCCAGCATTGATTGTACCTCTGCGTTAACCAAAACTTTTTTTCATTAATGGGAAAAAAATTATGAAAAAGATTCTCTTTGCGACTACGGCACTTGTTGCCACCGCAGGCGTAGCAGCCGCAGACGTTGCAGTCTCCGGCGGCGCCGAAATGGGTCTGTTCGGCGGAACCGGCATCGAAACCCAGTTCTTCACCGACATCGACGTGACCTTCACCATGTCCGGCACCACCGACAACGGCCTGACCTTCGGCGCAGCCGTTGACCTGGACGAAGGCGGCGCAGGCGCAGCAGCCGTTGCCGACAACGCGGATGACGGCGGCGTCGCCATCTTCCTGTCCGGCGATTTCGGCACCGTCACCCTGGGTGACACCGACGGCGCGCTCGACTGGGCCCTGACCGAAGCTGCCGTGGGCAACGCCGGCTCGATCAACGATGACGAAACCGGCCATTCCGGTTACCTCGGTTCGTACCTGGACGGCGCCTATGACGGCCAGATCCTGCGCTACAACAACACCTTCGGTGACTTCGGCGTCGCGATCTCGGTCGAGATGGACGACACCGGCGTGCGTGACGAAGGCTATGCCATCGGCTTCCGCTACGGCATGGACCTCGGCGGCGGTTCGCTGGACCTCGGCCTGGGCTACCAGACCGCGACCTACGCAGCATCCGGCGCTGGCGCTCTGACCATCGCAACGGTCACCGTGTCCGACTACGGCGTCGTGATCCCGGCAGCCTTCCAGGTTGAAGTCGACGCGATCGGCGTGAGCGCTGCTTACTCGATGAACGGCCTGAGCCTCGGCCTCGCCTTCACCGACTTCGAAGCCTCCTACCTCGGCGGCACCGGCGAAGCGACCCACCTGGGCCTCGGCGTTGGTTACACCATGGACGCGATCACCGTTTCCGCCAACTACGGCGCATTCGACGGTTCGTTCGTTCCCGGTCAGATCATCGACGAAGTCGGCTACGGCCTGGCAGTTGCCTATGACCTGGGCGGCGGCGCATCGGTGCACCTCGGCTACGGTCACTCCGACCTGGGCGGCACGCACTCCACCCCCGGCACCTCCGACAGCTGGTCGTTCGGTGTGGCAATGTCCTTCTAATCCTCAGGGATTATCGGATAAGGAAAGAGCGGGCCTTGCGCCCGCTCTTTTCTTTTGGCCTATGCTGTCAGCATGGCACTTCTTGACATCCAGACCCGCATCGCCGCTGCCGAAGCCGCCGCCGGACGCCCGGCCGGATCGGCCCGTCTGATCGCCGTGTCCAAGGTGCAGCCCCCCGACCGGGTCGAGGCCGTGCTGGCCCAGGGCCACCGCGTGTTCGGTGAGAACCGGGTGCAGGAAGCCGCCGGGCGCTGGCCCGATTTCCAGGCGCGATTCGAGGGCATATCCCTGCACCTGATCGGCCCCCTGCAGACCAACAAGGCCCGGCAGGCGGTCGAGATGTTCGACGCCATCCACACGCTAGACCGGATCAAGCTGGCCAATGCGCTGGCCCGCCTTGCGCAGGAACGTGGCGCCTGCCCGGACCTGATGGTGCAGGTCAATACCGGGGCCGAGCCGCAAAAGGCGGGGATCCTTCCGCAAGACGCCGACGCGTTCATCGCCGAGGTGCGCGCGCTGGACCTGCCGGTGACCGGCCTGATGTGCATTCCCCCGGTCGACGAGGAACCCAGCCTGCATTTCGCGTTGCTGGCCAAGATCGCCGCCCGCAATGACCTTCCGGATCTGTCCATGGGCATGAGCGGGGATTTCGAAACGGCGATCAGCCTTGGCGCGACATACGTGCGCGTCGGGTCTGCCATTTTCGGCGAACGCGCCTACGACTGAACGATCAGCCGGGTGCCGAAGGTGATCCGCCGGGTGATCCAGCGCAGGTCCGCCGGGTCCAGCGCGACGCAGCCTTCGGTCCTGTAGCCGGGTCGCCGCCAGCGATGCAAAAAGATGGCCGATCCGCGCCCGCGTTCGGCCCTTGGCCAGTTCCAGTCGGTCACGATCACCAGGTCATACAGCCGATCGGCCCGGAACAGGCGTTCATGGCTGGCTCCGTAGGGCGCGCGCACCATCAGGTTGTAGTCTTCGTCGCGCGGATCGTCCGACCACAGATCGCCGGGCCGGATCGGCACTGCCCAGTCGCAGGGTTTCGCCATACGGTCCGGGCGGTAGAGGCACCCGACGATCCTGTGATGGCCCGCAGGTGTTGCGCCATCCCCTTCGCGCTTGTCTGCGCGGATGCCGCCCCGCCCAACGGTGCAGGCAAACATCCGGCCAGCGAATCGCAGGCCCATGGGCGTGACGACCATATCGCGTGGCGTCACAGCAGATGCCCCGACTTTTCGCGTTTGACGGACAGGTAGTGGGCGTTGTGCCGATTGGTGCCGGTGACCAGCGGCACGCGTTCGACCACGTCGATCCCCTCGGCGGTCATCATGGCGACCTTGCGGGGGTTGTTCGTCATCAGGCGCACCGCCCCGAACCCCATGCGGCGCAGCAGGTCGGCCCCGATGCGGAAATCGCGTTCATCATCCTCGAAACCCAGGCGATGGTTCGCCTCCACGGTATCGAACCCCTGATCCTGCAAGGAATAGGCCCGCATCTTGTTGGCAAGCCCGATGCCGCGCCCTTCCTGGTTCAGGTACAAAAGCACGCCCGCGCCCGCGCGGCCCATATCCGCCAGCGCGGTGTGCAACTGTGGCCCGCAATCGCATTTGAGCGATCCCAGGACATCGCCGGTAAAACAGGCCGAATGCAGCCGCGCCAGAACCGGGGCGTCGCGGTCGGGCCGGCCGATCTCGATGGCGTAGTGTTCCGTTCCGCCATTCTCCGGCCTGAAAATATGCAACCGCCCGGCTTCGGCCGCTTCCATCGGCAGGCGGGCGGCGGCGACAGGCAAAAGCGGATGGTGGTGCGCCAGGTCCCGGGCCGCGGCCTCGGGCGACAAGAGGCCCGCGTGCAATTCCGCCGCAAGCGCGGCAGGGCGATCGGTGTCGATGGCCAGCACCGCCGGCAACAGCTGCGCCGATTTTGCCAGCAACAGCGCCAGCCGGTGTAGCCCCGCCTCACCCGTGCGGGCGGATTGAAGCGGGCCTTTCAGAGGCGAGGACAGATCGCGCGCGGGATCCGCCACGCAACGCACCCAGCCGGCATTCGCATCGCCGGGCAGACCGACACGTGCGATGTCGCCATCATAGGCGCGTGCCTTCAATGTATCGGCGCGCCGCGCGGTGATCGCGACCACCGGGTCGCCGGGCAAGGCACACAACCCCGCAAACCGCGCGTCGGTCAGGGTTTCGGCTGCAAGAACCACCAGCCCCCGATCCCCACCGCCCAACACGACAGGCAAGCCCACGCGCAGATCGGACCGGGCGCGGGCAACAAGTTCGGACGAGGTTGGCAAAAGGGTCATACCTCTCCTTACTTTGGACTTCGGGATATTGAAACAATCCCTCGCGCGCTGACACGACGGCGTGAGATTGTTTTTCAGTCGGTTGCCAAATGCGTGTGCTTGTCCAATGTCGTATCAAACGCGAGAGAGGAGCCACCGATATGGCCACGCTGAAGAAAATTCTGCTTGTCGACGACGACGACGACCTGCGCGAAGCGTTGAGCGAGCAGCTTGTCATGACCGAGGATTTCGATGTGTTCGAGGCCGGCACCGGCGCTCAGGGCATGGAGCGGGTCAAGGAAGGCATCTACGACCTGGTGATCCTGGACGTGGGCCTGCCCGATACGGATGGCCGCGAGCTGTGCCGCCTGATGCGCAAGCAGGGCGTGAAATGCCCCGTCTTGATGCTGACCGGCCATGACAGCGATGCCGACACGATCCTGGGCCTGGATGCGGGCGCCAATGACTACGTGACAAAACCGTTCCGGTTCCCCGTGCTGCTGGCCCGCATCCGTGCGCAGCTGCGCCAGCACGAACAATCCGAGGACGCGGTGTTCCAGCTTGGGCCATACACGTTCAAGCCCGCGATGAAGATGCTGGAAACCGAAGACAACAAGAAGATCCGCCTGACCGAGAAAGAGACCAACATCCTCAAGTTCCTCTACCGCGCGCAAGATGGCGTGGTGGCGCGCGATGTGCTTTTGCACGAGGTCTGGGGCTACAATGCGGGCGTCACCACGCACACGCTGGAAACCCACATCTACCGCCTCCGTCAAAAGATCGAACCCGACCCCTCGAACGCGCGCCTTCTGGTCACGGAATCCGGTGGTTATCGCCTCGTGGCCTGAGGGAAAAAGCGCGACGCGCGGACGGCATGGTTCTTGTCGAAGGATTTTGACTTGAATCAAATCCGCGCCGCGGCATCGGGCGTATAGAGATTACAACAACCTCCCTGTTGTACTGGCCCGGACCACGTGTCCGGGCTGTTTTTTTGGTGATCGGGCCAAGGCGCCAAGCAATCTCGTCATTTTTGTCAAAGAATCGTCGTATCGGCCAGCCAGGCGCCTAAGATCGCACGATGACCAAACGGCATGATCCCCAAACCGTTCTCGACCTCTGGTTTCCCGACACCGGGCACTGGGCATCGATCCAGTCCCATGCCTCGTTTTGGGAAGAGCGCATGCAAGGGGGCATGGATGCGATCATCTGCGATCGATATGCCGACCTGACCGAGGCGGGCGCGCGGGGTTTTCTGGATCACTGGGCCGATACGCCGCGCGGACGCCTGGCGCTGATCCTGGTGCTGGATCAGTTTCCCCGCTCGCTGTGGCGGGACACCCCGGGGGCCTATGCGCAGGACATCAAGGCCGCGCGGCTGGCCCTGGACGGGTTGGAAAACGGTCACTACCAGGCGTTGCCCCATATGTGGGAACGCCAGTTCTACATCATCGCCATCAGCCATTGCGAAGGTCCCGATCACGCGGCCCGGATGCAGCTTTGCACCGACCTGTCGCGCGCGCATGCCGCGATCTTGCCGGATGCGCTGGCGGACGTTCTCGACCGGTCCGTCGCGCAGGCCGAAAGGGTGCAGGGCATCATCGCGCGTTTCGGTCGCCATCCGCACCGCAATGCCATCCTTGGCCGCCTGTCGACCCCCGAGGAAGAGGCCTATATCGCCCAGGGCGATTTTCCCCACATCCGCAAGATCGAGGCCTGACCGACCGAACCCGGGTTGAGGCCAGGGCGCGTCACGCTTAGGGTCACGCGACCTTACGCCGGAGCCCGAAATGCCCTTTACCGTCGCCACGTGGAACATCAATTCGGTCCGGCTGCGTGCCGATCTGGTGGCAAGACTGCTGACCGAAGAGGCACCCGATGTGCTGTGCCTTCAGGAATGCAAGAGCCCTGTCGACAAGATCCCGGTCGAGGTCTTCGCAGCCCTTGGCTACGGCCATATCGTTGCCCGCGGGCAAAAGGGCTACAACGGCGTTGCCATCTTGTCGAAACTGCCGCTCGAGGATGCGGGCCACCGCGATTTTTGCGAAAAAGGCGACGCCCGCCACGTCGCGGCCCGGCTTGAGAACGGGACCACGATCCACAATTTCTACGTGCCCGCCGGCGGCGACGAACCAGACCGCGAAAAGAACATCAAATTCGGCCACAAGCTCGATTTCCTGACCGAGATGCGGGATTGGTTCGGCGCGGATCGCCCGCAGAAATCCATCCTGGTTGGGGATCTGAACATCGCCCCGCGCGAAGATGACGTCTGGTCCCACAAGCAGCTGTTGAAGGTCGTCTCGCACACGCCCATCGAAGTCGATCATATGGCCCAGACCCAGGACGCGGGGAAATGGGTCGATATCACCCGGCAGGATATCCCCGACGGGTTGCTGTATTCGTGGTGGTCGTACCGTGCGAAAGACTGGGCCGAGGCCGACAAGGGCCGCAGGCTTGATCATATCTGGGCGACGCCGGACATTTCCAATGCGGCCCACGGATCGCGCATCTTGCGCGATGTGCGGGGGTGGGAAAAACCCTCCGATCACGCCCCGGTCCTCGCAACCTTTGACCTCTGACCCCTTGGCGCGGGCGCCTGTCGGGCGCATATAGGCCACAACCTCGCGCCCCAACGCGGCGCGCAACGCATTCTGACGGAGAGACGTTATGCTGGAATTCGGACAAACCGACACGGCAGCCCAGGACGCTGACCTGATCAAGGACGCCACCGAGGCGACGTTCATGGCCGATGTGGTCGAAGCCAGCCAGGAGGTTCCCGTTATCGTCGATTTCTGGGCCACCTGGTGCGGGCCCTGCAAGACGCTTGGCCCGATGCTCGAGGACGCGGTGAAGGCCGCCAAGGGCAAGGTCCGGATGGTCAAGGTCGATGTCGATGCCGAGCAGCGCCTTGCCGGCGCGCTCGCGCAACAGGGCCTGCCGCTTCAATCCATCCCGACGGTTGTCGCCTTTTTCGAAGGCCGTCCCGTCGACATGTTTCAGGGCGCAGTTCCGCAAAGCCAGATCGCCGAGTTCATCGGGCGGCTGACCGGCCTTGCCGGGGATGGTGGCCTGGCCGAAGCCATCGAAGCGGCCGAGGCGATGCTGGCCGAAGGCGCCGCCCAAGACGCCGCCGAGGTCTTTGCCGGCGTTCTTGGCGAAGATCCCAACAACGCCGCCGCGATGAGCGGCCTGGCCCGCGTGAGCCTTGCCCTGGGTGACATCGACAAGGCCGAGGGGATTTTGAACACCGCCCCCGATGCTATCGCCAAGGCGCCCGAGCTCGAGGCCGTCCGCGCCCAGATCGCGTTGGCTCGTCAGGCCGCCGATGCGGGCCCCCTGGCCGACCTGAAGGCTGCGGTCGAGGCGAACCCGGATGATCTTCAGGCGCGTTTTGACTATGCCCAGGCGCTGCATGCGGCGGGCGACGTGGAAGATGCCGTCGATCAGTTGCTCGATCTGTTCCGCCGGGATCGCGAATGGAACGACGGGGCGGCCAAGACGCAGCTCTTCACGATTTTCGATGCACTCAAACCGCAAGATCCGATTGCTTTGAACGGGCGGCGCAAGCTGAGCTCGATGATATTTGCCTGAGCGGACGAAGGCGCTACGTCCGCATGATGATGTCAGCTGCAGATCTCCCCGAAACGATCCCGGTGTTCCCGTTGCCGGGGGCACTTCTATTGCCGCGCGCGCGCTTGCCCTTGCACATATTCGAGCCGCGTTTTCTTGCGATGCTGGATGATACGCTGAAAACCTCGCACCGGTTGATCGGCATGGTTCAGCCGCGCGAGGTGCCGGGCTCGACCGAAAAGCGTCTCCATTCCATCGGTTGCGCCGGCCGCGTCACCCAATTCTCCGAGACCGAGGATGGGCGCTACATGATCACGCTGGCCGGCATGTCGCGGTTCCGCATCAAGCAAGAGGTGTCCGGGTTCACCCCCTATCGCCGTTGCGATGTATCCTGGGATGGGTTTTCGCAAGATCTGGGTGGCACCGAACATGATGTCAGCTTTGACCGCGACAGCTTTCTCGATCTTCTGGGCCGCTATTTCGAGGCGATGGACCTGTCGACGGACTGGGACAACCTGAAGGAAGCCGAAGACGAGTTGCTGATCAATTCCCTGTCCATGCTTTGCCCCTTCGATCCCGAGGAAAAACAGGCACTGCTCGAGGCGCCATCGCTCAGCACGCGGCGTGAAACGCTGGTGACACTGATCGAATTCGCCCTGCGCGGCAGCAGCCCCGAAGACCTGATGCAATGACCAAGCCCGAGCCCTTGATCAACCGGCAGATGCTCGAGGCGCTGGTTTGCCCGATGACACACGGGACCTTGTCGTATGATGCCGATGCGCAGGAACTGATATCCAAGGCGGCGCATCTGGCCTATCCGATCCGTGGCGGCATCCCGATCATGCTGGAAAGCGAAGCGCGCAAGATCGAATGATCCCGCAGCCGTCGTGCTAGATCCGGCGTCCCTGCAACAACCGGGGCAAATCGCCGGTCAGCCCCGCCGCCTCGCGCATGAAGGTGCGCCGCAATCCGGGCATGGCGGTGATCGCGCTCATCCCCAGATCCCGCACCAGCCGCAGGGCAGGGTTGTCGTTGGAAAAAAGACGGTTGACCCCATCGGTCGCCACGGCAAGCGCCGCAGTGTCGAACCGTCGCCAGGATTGGTACCGCTCCAACACGTCTGATGCCGCGAAATCCTCGCCCCGCCGCACCGCGTCGGCCACCACCTCGGCCAGCGCGGCCACATCCCGAAGACCAAGGTTCAGCCCCTGGCCCGCGATCGGGTGCACGCCATGGGCCGCGTCCCCGACCAGCGCCAGCTTGTCGCCAATGAACCTGTTCGCGATGCTCAGGCTCAGGGGATAGCTGAACCGTTTCCCGGCCAAGGCGATCTCGCCCAGGAAATCGCCGAAACGCGGGCGCAGCACCTCGAGGAATGCATCGTCATCCATGGCCAGCATGGCCTCGGCATCCTCGGCCGTTTCCGACCAGACGATCGAGCAGCGATTGCCGGGCAGCGGCAATATCGCCAGCGGACCCGCAGGCATGAAGAACTGATGCGCGATGCCCTGATGGGGCAGTTCATGCGAAATCGCGGCCACCAGCGCCGTTTGGCCATAGCCCCACCCGGTGCGCCGGATCCCGGCACGCTCCGCCACCCCCGAACGGCGCCCGTCGGCGCCCACCAAGAGCCGTCCGGTCAAAACCGTGCCATCCGCCAGCGTGACGCTGGCCGCGTCTTCGGTCGACTGCGCCACGACCCTGGCACCCGGACGGTGGTCAACCAGGTCGCTGGCCGCCATCGCATCCAGAAGCGCGCGGCGCAGGTAGCGATCTTCCAGCATGTGGCCCATCGGGCCCTCTTCCATCTCGCCACTGTCGAAATGCAGGAAATGGGGGGACGCGCCTTCGCCCGCCCGCCCGTCGGAGGCCTTGATCTCATTGATCGGCTGCGCGTGGTCCGCGACCCCGTCCCACAGCCCAAGCGCCGACAGCATCCGCACCGACGCCAGCGCCAGCGCATAGGATCGCCCGTCGAAATCGTCGCCGGACCGTGTGCCGGTTGGCAGCGCGTCCAAAACCACGCTCGACAACCCCGCCTGCGCCACCGCCAACGCAAGGCACGGGCCATTCAGCCCACCACCGACAATCACGATATCCGCGTCCCGTTCCATGCCCCTGACTATGGTGTGACGCGCGGGATTGTCCACGGGGCGGCGCATCTATAGCGTCATCCGCGACACCATGACGGGGGACAGGATGACCGATTGGCTATGGCAAAGTGCCAGCGATCTTGGCCGGGGTATCGGCACGGGGCAGATTGATCCGGTCGATCTGGCCCATGCGTATCTGGAGGCCGCGAAAGCCCATGAATACGGCCCGCGCATCTACGTCCGCCTGACCCCGGACCGCGCATTGGCCGAGGCCGAGGCTGCGCGCGCGCGCGCGAAACATGGCGTGCGCCGCGGGCTTCTGGATGGTGTGCCGATCAGCTGGAAGGATCTGTTCGACACCGCGGGCATCGTGACCGAGGCGGGATCGATGTTGCTGCAAGACCGCGTGCCGGGTGCCGATGCGGATGTGCTGGCGCGCGCCACGCGGGCGGGAACCGTCTGCCTTGGCAAAACGCACATGTCCGAACTGGCCTTTGCGGGACTGGGCCTGAACCCGGCCTATGGTGGCAACACGGATCCCGAACCGGGCACGCCCCCCAACGTCAACGACCCGGCACTTGTGCCCGGTGGATCATCCTCGGGTGCGGCCGCATCGGTTGCCTTCGGCCTGGCGCCGGCGGGCATCGGTTCGGACACAGGCGGATCGGTGCGTGTTCCGGCCGCCTACAACGACCTGGTCGGCCTCAAGACCACCCATGGCCGGTTGTCGCTGAAAGGCGTGGTGCCGCTGGCCGAAAGTTTCGACACCGTCGGCCCCTTGTGCCGCAGCGTGGAGGATTGCGCCGAACTGCTGGCGATCATGGAGGGCGGCAAACCCGCCGACCTGCGCGCGGCGACGCTGAAAGGCGCGCGGTTCCTGATCCTCGACACCTATGCAGCGGATGTGCGCGAAACCCCCGGCGCGGCCTTCGTGTCCGCCGTGGACCGACTGGCCACCGCCGGCGCCAAGATCGAACATGGCACGATCGCCGGCATCGAAGAGGCGATGGGCCTGTCACCGGTCCTGTTCTCAAGCGAGGCCTACGGTACCTGGAAAGACGTGATCGAGGCCGCCCCCGACAAGATGTTCGCGCGCATCCTCGATCGGTTC
This sequence comes from uncultured Roseicyclus sp., assembly GCA_964460185.1. Classification (GTDB taxonomy): domain Bacteria; phylum Pseudomonadota; class Alphaproteobacteria; order Rhodobacterales; family Rhodobacteraceae; genus JAVJPJ01. The sequence goes on from CAYWTM010000041.1 coordinate 10,438, forward strand.
CGGGGGGGCGCCGATTTCGATGCCCCCACCTATGTTGCCGCGTGGCAGCGGTTGCGGGCGCTGCGCGGCCAATGGCAGGCGCAAACGGCGGCCTATGACGCGGTCTTGCTGCCCACGGTGGCCAACCTGCCGGCCGACATGGCCCGCCTGATGTCCGATCCCGAATATTACGTGGCGGAAAACCTTCTGACGCTGCGCAATACGCGTGTCGGAAACCTGATGGGCCTGTGTGGCCTGACGCTTCCCACGGGCGTGCCATCTTGCGGGATCATGATGCTGGCCGCCCCCATGGCTGACGAGCACCTGCTGCGATTGGGCAAGGCGGCCGAGGTCGCATTGGCCTAACCGCCACAGGTTTCATCAAAGCCGCGCGTTTTTCTGGACCGGGGCCGATCAACCGCGTAAGTTACCTCCAGACGGGGCGATAACGACCCTGTGCCAGAGGCAGATTACATGGTGTTTCCCGAGCGGTTTTCGAACCTGCCCGAATATGCGTTCCCGCGTTTGCGGAAGCTTCTCGATGTGCATGCACCGGGCGGCGACCCCATTTCCATGACCATTGGTGAGCCGACGCATCCCTTTCCCGCCTGGGTTGGAGATGAAATCGCGGCGTCCCTGGAAGGGTTCAACCGATATCCGCCAAATGACGGCACCCCGGAATTGCAAGGTGCCATCGCCCGCTGGATCGCGCGCCGCTACGGGGTAACGGTGTCGCCCGAGCGTCAGATCCTGCCCCTCAACGGCACCCGCGAAGGGCTGTTCAACGCCTGTCTGGCGCTCTGCCCGGAAACCAAGAACGGCAAGCGGTCCGTGGTCTTGATGCCCAATCCCTTCTACCAGGTCTACGCAGTCGCCGCGCTGGCCGTCGGGGCCGAACCCGTCTACGTGCCAGCCACCGCCGAAACCGGCGATTTGCCCGACTATACCGCGCTTGATCCCGCGATCCTGGATCGCACGACGATTGCCTATATCTGTTCGCCCGCCAACCCGCAGGGTGCGATCGCCGATGAGAGATACTGGTATCGCCTCATCCGTCTGGCCGAAAAACACGATTTCCGCATCTTCGCCGATGAATGCTATTCCGAGATCTACCGCGATGTGCGGCCCACCGGTGCGCTTGCCGTGGCCCACAAGATCGGCGCCGACCCCGACCGGGTGATCTTGTTCAATTCGCTGTCGAAACGCTCGAACCTGCCGGGGCTGCGATCGGGCTTTGCAGCGGGCGGCGAGGCCAGCATCGCGCGAATGAAACAGCTGCGGAACTATGCCGGCGCCCCATTGCCGCTTCCGCTGCAGGCCGTGGCGACGCGGGTCTGGTCCGATGAAACCCATGTGGAAGAAAACCGCGATCTCTATCGCGCGAAATACAAGATCGCGGATGAAATCCTGGGCGATCTGCCGGGCTATTCGCCCCCGCAGGCCGGGTTTTTCCTGTGGCTGCGGGTCGAAGACGGCGAACGCGCCGCGCTGAAGCTCTGGCGCGAAACCGGGGTGCGGGTTCTGCCCGGCGCCTATCTGGCGCGTGACGTGAACGGAAAGACCCCCGGTGCGGATCGGATCCGCGTCGCGATGGTCGCGGAACAAGAAGAAATGCGCAGAGGGCTGGAACGGCTCAAAGCGTGTCTTTACGGATAAGGACCTTCAGGTATGGCGTATCAAACCAGACAGCGTGATCCCCTGCTCGACAGCCGGATGCAGGCGGCCCTCATGCGGTTCAGCCAGCAGGCGATCGGGTTCGCCCTGCTGGGTCTTGGCGTGGCCCTGGCCGCGCTGGTGCTGTCCTACGCGCCGGAAGATCCGAATTTCATGGCCGCCACCGACGCGCAGCCGCAGAACCTTCTGGGTCGGTTCGGGGCATCGGTGGCCGCGATCTTGATGATGATCATGGGCTATGGCGCGTTGTTGTTGCCGCTGGCGGCGCTGGCTTGGGGGCTTCGGTTCCTCTTGCAGACGGGTCATGAACGCGCTTTGGGGCGCAGCCTGTTCTTGCCGATCGCCGTGGCACTCGCCGCGATCTATGCGGCCAGTTACACACCCGCCGAGACATGGACGCACAGCTTTGGCCTGGGCGGATTGTTCGGTGACACCATTCTTGGCGCGATCCTGAATGCCTTGCCCATGGCGCCAGAGGCGGGCCTCAAGGTGCTGGCGGCGCTCGCCTTCGTGTCGGGCGCCTTGCTGAGCCTGTACGTCCTGGGCATGAACCGGGCCGAATTCGGCGTTGCGATCCGGTTCCTGGTGATTGGCCTGCTGTCCCTTGGCGCGCTGTTGTCGGGCGGTTTGCGCACCGCTGGCGCAGGCGCGGGGCAGGCCGCCAGCATGTTGGCCGATCGCCGCGCCAGCCGCGCCGCCGCGCGCGCGGACCGGTTCGAGACATTGCAGGCCTTGCCCGAGGATACAGCCCAACGCCCGGTTCCGATCGTCCACGACGACGAGCCCGAGATCCGCCCGGCACGCCTTGGCGGCGGTTTCCTGTCGCGCATGCCGATGCTGCGCGCGCGCCCGCCCGAGCCGATGCTGGAACCCGAGCTTCCCGAACGCCACGCGCTTCATGATGACGGGTTCGATGGCCCCGACGAGGACCGGATCCGGGCCAAGATCAGCGATGTCATCAAATCGCGCGTCCGCAGGCCAAACACCATTGCCGATGCAGCGGCACGGCGGCGTGGCATTCTGCCGGCCACTGCGGTCGGTCTGGCCGCCCAACACGCCGCCGGCCAGCCGATGGCGAACCCGGCGGCCCGCGCCGAACCCCCGCTGACCGCAAGCCACAGGGCAGAGCCGCCTCTGACTCAAACTCACACGGCACCCGCCGCTGCGCCGCAGGCCTATGATGCCGACATGGACAATATTTTTGTCGAGGATGACGCCGTCGCCTACGACGCGGCTCCGGTCGCCGCCGCCCCGCTTGCCACTGCGCAGACCGATCTCCAGCGCCGGGTGATGCAGCGTGCGCTGCAGCGCAAATCCACGCCGTCCCGCCAGGCCATGGCCGAGGCGCAGCCGTCGCTTCCGTTGCAAGGTCGCGCCGAGTCCGACTACGAACCGCCCGCCCTGACGCTTCTGAGCAGCCCCGATACGGTACAGCGCCATCACCTGAGTGACGAGGCGCTCGAGGAAAACGCCCGGATGCTTGAAAACGTGCTGGATGACTACGGCGTGAAGGGCGAGATCGTTTCGGTCCGCCCCGGCCCGGTGGTCACCATGTACGAACTGGAACCCGCGCCGGGCCTCAAGGCATCGCGCGTCATCGGTCTGGCCGATGATATCGCACGCTCTATGTCGGCGCTTTCGGCCCGTGTGTCGACCGTGCCCGGCCGCACCGTGATCGGTATCGAACTGCCCAACCAGAACCGTGAAAAGGTGGTCCTGCGCGAAATCCTCAGCCATCGTGAATTCGGTGATGGCAACCACAAGCTGCCGCTGGCCCTGGGTAAGGATATCGGCGGCGATCCTATCGTCGCCAACCTCGCCAAGATGCCCCACCTTCTGATCGCGGGCACCACGGGGTCGGGCAAGTCGGTGGCGATCAACACCATGATCCTGTCCCTGCTGTACAAGCTGACGCCGGAAGAATGCCGGATGATCATGATCGACCCCAAGATGCTGGAACTCAGCGTCTATGACGGCATTCCGCACCTTCTGTCCCCTGTCGTGACCGACCCGAAAAAGGCGGTCGTGGCCCTGAAATGGGTCGTGGGCGAGATGGAGGAACGCTATCGCAAGATGTCCAAGATGGGCGTGCGCAACATCGACGGCTACAATGGCCGCGTAAAGGATGCGCTGGCCAGGGGCGAGATGTTCAGCCGGACATTCCAGACCGGGTTTGACGACGAAACCGGCGATCCGGTGTTCGAGACCGAGGAATTCCTGCCTGAAAAGATGCCGTATATCGTCGTCATCGTCGATGAAATGGCCGACCTGATGATGGTGGCCGGCAAAGAGATCGAGGCCTGCATCCAGCGCCTTGCGCAGATGGCGCGCGCCTCGGGCATCCACCTGATCATGGCCACGCAGCGCCCGTCGGTCGATGTGATCACCGGCACCATCAAGGCAAACTTTCCGACGCGGATCTCGTTCCACGTGACGTCCAAGATCGACAGCCGCACGATCCTTGGCGAACAGGGTGCCGAACAGCTCTTGGGCATGGGCGACATGCTGTTCATGGCGGGCGGCGCCAAGATCACGCGCGTTCACGGCCCCTTCGTATCCGACGAAGAGGTCGAGGAAATCGTGCGCCATCTGAAATCCTTCGGGCCGCCGGTCTATGCCAGCAGCGTTCTGGACGGGCCCGATGAGGATCGTGAAAGCGATATCGACGCGGTCCTGGGCCTGAGTGTCGGCGGCAACACCGATGGCGAAGACGCGCTCTACGATCAGGCGGTCGCGATCGTGGTGAAGGATCGCAAGTGTTCGACCTCCTACATCCAGCGCAAACTGGGTATCGGCTACAACAAGGCCGCCCGCCTGGTAGAGCAGATGGAGGATGCCGGGCTGGTCTCGTCGGCCAACCACGTGGGCAAACGCGAGATCCTCGTCCCCGAACACGAGTGACGTCGTCGGCCCGTGACCCTGATGGGTGGGTTTGACGTCTGCGTGATACGGGCGCGATGGTCTTCAACCGGGGCGGGAAAGGCTTATCTTGGTACCATGAAACGCATCTTGCTGAGCCTGTCCCTGGTCCTGACAGCCGCATCGCCTGCACTGGCCGACGCCGTGCCGCTGCGCGACCTGTCTCGCTATCTCAACGACATCGAAACCGCGCAGGGCACCTTTACCCAGATCAATGCGGACGGGTCGGTCGATACCGGTGACATCTACCTGCACCGCCCGGGCCGGGTCCGGTTCGAATATGACGGCGATGATCTCTTGGTGATTGCCGGCGGACAGCAGGTTGCCATTTTCGACGGGCGATCCAATGCCCGGCCGGAACAATACCCGCTGGACGAAACGCCGTTGAACCTGATCCTTGCGCGCAACGTGGATCTTGGCCGGTCCGGCATGGTGACGCGGCACAGCTTTGACGACACCTCGACCCGCGTTCTGGCGCAGGATCCCGACCGCCCCGAAATCGGCACGATCGAGATGGTGTTCACCGGTGATCCCGTGCAGTTGCGCCAATGGATCATAACTGACGGCAATGGCGGTGTGACAACCGTGGTGCTGGGCGGGCTGGAGGAAGGCATGCGCCTGTCGTCGCGGCTGTTCAGCATCCAGCAGGAAATCAACGCGCGCGGCGGCCAGTAACCCTCAGCGGCAACTCAGCAACTGCGTGCGGTATAGTTCGGCGCGATCCGCCACCCGGTCTGCAACGTCCAGCAGCCAGGGTTTGGCGTTGTAGCTGCCCCGCGCAAATCCCGTGTGACCTTCGTGATAGGCCAGGTACTGGTTGCGCGCATCGGTCAGTGCGATCCCGTTCCGGTCGCGTGTGATGTTCATGTACCAGCCCATGAAATCGGTGGCGTCGCGAATATCCGTGCGTCTTGCGCTGCGGTTCCTTGTGGCCGCGCGGTATTCGTCCCAGGTTCCGTCCAGCGCCTGGCTGTAGCCATAGGCCGAGCTCAGTCGCCCCATCGGGATCACTTCCAATGCATAGCGGAACGGCGGGCGGGCATCGCCCACGAACCGGCTTTCTTGATGAAAGGTCGCCATCTGCACATGAACCGGAACGCCCCAGTTGCGTTCGGCGCGCTGCATCGCACGGTAATATTGCGGCCGCTCGGCGGCCAACCTGCACGCATCGTCCAGGTTGCGCGGGGCCGAATAGCTGCCGCCACCACAGCCCGCCAACGCGACAAGCGAGCCCAGGATAAAGGACCTACGGATCATAATACTGCTCTTGCCCGATTTTTCGGTTTTATGTGGCGGCAGCATACGTCGAAAAACGGCGAGATGGAATGGCGGGTTTCCCCCCGGTCAAAGCAGGAACGACAATGTGATGGGCAAGGCAATGACCGACATCAGGGTCGACACCACCACAAGCCCCGCCACGGCATCGGCATCGACCCGGTAGCGTTCCGCCATCAGGTAGGATGTAACCGCCACGGGCGTTGCCAGTTGCAGGACCAGAACGCCAAGGGCGGTCGGGTCCAGGTCGAAATACCGCCCCGCCGCCACACCCGCGAAAATGCCAAGCGCCAGTTTCAGGCCCGAAAGCCAGATCGCCTGCCCGATCCGCCCGGGCCTGAGCCGCGCCACCGCCACGCCCAGCGTGATCAGCATCAGCGGGATCGCCATTTGCCCGATCAGTTCCAGCGCGCGGGTCAGCCATTCAGGCGTGCTCCACCCCTGGCTCAGGAACAGCGCGCCAAGCGCGGTCGCCCACAGCATCGGTTCGCGCAGGACCTTGGCGGGCGAGGCTGCGCCACCCACCAGCCAAAGCCCCACGGTGAACGCCAGCAGCGCCATCACCGCAAACACCACCACCGCCAGCCCCAGCCCGACCTCGCCAAAGGCGAACAACGCCAGCGGCAGGCCCAGGTTGCCGGTATTGCCGAACGCAAGCGGTGCCACGAAACTGGCCCGGTCCAGACGCAACACCAGCACGATCCCCCAACTCAGCAAGATGACCGCAACGTAGGCGGCCAGCGTCGCCAGGCTCAGCGCGGTCAGGGCGGCCGGATCGATCTCGGTCTGCATCAGCGCGGTGAAGATCAGGCACGGGACGGCCAGCGTCATCGCCATGCGGGTGACGAACTCGATCGGGTAGTCGTAACCCAATCGTTTCCACCCATACCCACAGGCCGCCAAAAGAAAGACCGGCGCCACGATGCCCAACACGGTAAGCGCGATTTCCAACAATCTGTTTCCTTCAAAAGAGTGCGCAGCGCATGGACATTTTCCCCATGCCGGCGTTAGACATCAGGTGCAAGGGGGTGCCGGGCCATGCTGAGAAGCCATGCAAAATTTAACATCGGTCAGGTCGTGCGACATCGGAAGCATCCGTTTCGCGGTGTGGTCTTCGATATCGATGCCGAATTCCAGAATACCGAGGAATGGTACTATGCCATTCCCGAACATTCGCGCCCGCGCAAGGAACAACCGTTCTACCATCTGCTGGCGGAAAACGACCAGTCCTATTACGTGGCCTACGTGTCTGAACAGAACCTGGTTCTCGATGAAACCGGCGAACCGGTGGACCATCCCGATCTGCCCGATCTCTTCGGGGAATTCCAGGATGGCAAATACCCCCTCGAATACCAGCTGAACTGAACGGCCCCCGCCTCAGTAGCCCAGCGCGATGCCGTCTTTTCGCGGGTCCGAACCGCCCTCCAGCACACCTGTCGTGGCATCGATCCGGATCGCCTGCGCCCCGCCGATCGGCGCATCCTTGTGCACCAGGGTGTGCCCCATCGATGCCAGTGTTTGTTGAACCTGTGGCGAATAGCCCCGCTCGATGCGCAAACCGCCCAGATCCGCGTCCGAAAAACATCTGGGGCTGTCGATGGCCTCCTGCGGGCGCATCCCGAAATCCACGATGTTCGACATGAACCGCGCATGGCCCGTTGCTTGGTACTGCCCGCCCATGACGCCAAAGGGCATCAGGCTTCCGTCGGCTTCCTTCAGCATCGCGGGGATGATCGTATGCATCGGTCGCTTGCCGCCTGCGGCCTCGTTCGGATGCCCCGCTGCAAGGGTGAAACCGGCGCCTCGGTCGTGGAACAGGACGCCAAAGCGGTCGCTTGCCTTGCCCGACCCGAAATCGCTGAAGATCGAATAGATCATCGACACAGCCATGCGATCGCTGTCCACGACCGTCAGGTACACGGTTTCCTTGTGGGTGGATTCCGCAAGCGCGGCGGGCGTGTCCATGGCGCGGGCCATATCGATCCTGGCCGCCAGTTTCGACGCGGTATCGCGGTCCAGCATATGCGTCAGCCGCCGCGTCGCGTCGGGATCACCCACGAACCGATTGCGCGCATCATAGGCCAGCTTGGTGGCCTCCGCCTCCAGATGGGCACGTTCCGCGCCGAAGGGATCCATCGACGCGATGTCGAACCCTTCCAGCATATGCGCCAGCAGCATCGCCGTCGCGCCCTGCCCGTTGGGCGGCAGCTCGATCAGTTCCGCACCCCGGTAGGTGGTCCGGATCGGGGTCACATACGTGCTGGTCGCAGTGGCGAAATCGTCCAGCGTATGGGCTCCACCCAGCGCGCCCAGGCTCGCCACCATATCTTCGGCCACCTCACCTTCGTAAAATCCACGGCGGCCCTGGCCGGCGATGCGGCGCAGGACCTCGGCCTGGCCGGGCGCGGCAAAGCGGTGCCCCGCCGCAAGTGCGGCCCCATTGTCGGCGAACAGATCACGCGCCCGTCCGGACAGGCGCTCGACGCCAACCGCCCAATCCATGGCGACACGCGGCGCCACCGGAACGCCGGCCTCCGCATAGTGGATTGCAGGCGCCAGGACCTGGTCCAGGGGCAGCCGGCCCATATCGCCGTGCAATCTGCAAAACCCGTCCACCGCGCCCGGGACGGTGATCGATGCGATATGCCCCTTGGGGATCTTGGTCATGCCCTCGGCACGCAGGCGTTCCGCGTCCAGGCCCGCAGGCGCGCGGCCGGATGCGTTGAGGCCCACCATCTCGCCACCGGGTTTCGCCACGATCGCGAACATGTCGCCACCGAGGCCCGTCATCTGAGGCTCGCACAACCCAAGCAACACCGCCGCCGCAATGGCCGCATCCACGGCATTGCCCCCGTCTTGCAGGATGCGGATCGCGGTCTGCGCGGCCAATGGGTGCGACGTGGCGCACATGCCCTGATCTGCAAACGCCGCCGAGCGGCCGGGTTGGTGAAAATCGCGCATGGTCATATGTCTCCCCGGCCACGACGGTCGCGCGGCACGTCTCTAACACCCTGCGCAAATGTCAGGGCCCTTGTCCTTTAGACCCGGCGCGCAGCCTGCGCAACATGACGCGGACGGGCGTTGAATCTCGGCCCGTGCGCAGGAAATGGTTCGGCATGATCAAGAAAGGAAAGGTGCAGCTCAGAAGACCTCGGCGCCGCGCACTGGGTGGGGGCTTAAACGCACGACGCCGAGGGAAGCCTCTGCAGCTACCCTCTCTGTATCCGATTTGTTCAGGGCTTCAATTTGTGCGCAATGTGGCGATCGCAAGGCATTTTCAACCGGTATCATGGCCGGTCAGTCTGGCTGTGAAAGATGGAACTGCAGGATATTCTGCCCATCCTCGCGCCGATAGCACAGGTCATCCGCAAGGTCGCGGACCAGGGCCCACCCAAAACCGCCCTCCGGCAATCCGGGGACATCTCCGGCATCAATCGGCGGATACGGTCTGGCGGGCAGGCCGCCGTCCGGCATCGGTTTTCCCCAGTCCCTGACGTCGCAGTCGATTCCGGATGCCTGCAGGGTCAGGCATATCAGGATATCGCGCTGATGAACCGCTTCCGCACCGTCATAGGCGTGTTCCACGATATTGTTGAAGATCTCGCCGAGCGCAATTTCGGCCCGGATCCTGAGCGGTTCCGCCGCTCCACCCGCGTCGAGGGCCGCGTCAGTCCGGATCAGCGCATGCCTGACATCGGCGGCGGTGGCGGGAAACCGTTCCTTTATCGTGCCCGGTTGCGTCATACCCGCGCCCCCTGCCGCCGCATCCGGTCGCAGATCCGCCCCGCGCGCGATCGCCCGGACCTTTGATCAGACCGATGGATCACGGGGCCCATAGGCGGCCAGCGCGGCCTCAAGGTCGGCATGTATGGGAAAGATCGACTCCATCCGCGTCAGGGTCATCACCTTGCCAACGGCCGGCGTCAGTCCGGCCAGTTCCAGCACCCGCCCCGCGCCGAGCAGTTTCCTTGCCGCGACGACGGCACCAAGCCCACTGGAATCGAGGAAATCGACCGCCGACAAATCCAGCACGACATTGGTCTCGCTGCCGTCGGTCAGGTCCTTGAACTGATCCTTGAATTCGATCGCGACGCTGGCGTCGATCCGGGCTTCTTCCACGCGCACCACCCCGATCTCGCCCCGAGGTTCGAAACTCATCTTCATCCCATGTTCCTCGTCTGACGGTTTTGCTATGGATGTAGCGACGAAGTCTTACCAATCGGTTTCCATGCAAACCGGGGGAGAGTGCACATGGATGAAGTTGTCATTGCCGGGGCGTCGCGGACGCCCATGGGCGGGTTCCAGGGCGCGTTTTCCGGCGTCACCGCCGCCGATCTCGGCGGCGCCGCGATCCGGGCGGCCCTGCAGGGCGCGGGCGCGCAACCTGGACGCGTGGATGAGGTGCTGATGGGCTGCGTTCTGCCCGCGGGCCAGGGTCAGGCCCCCGCGCGGCAGGCGGGCTTTGCCGCCGGTCTGGCCCAGGACGTGCCGGCAACCACCCTCAACAAGATGTGCGGATCGGGCATGAAGGCCGCCATGATGGCCTGGGATCAACTGGCGCTCGGCCGCTCGGACATGGTCGTGGCCGGCGGCATGGAATCGATGACAAATGCGCCCTACCTGCTTCCGGCCATGCGCGCGGGCGCGCGGATCGGCCACCAGAAAACGCTCGATCACATGTTTCTCGACGGGCTCGAGGATGCCTATGACAAGGGCCGCCTGATGGGCACCTTCGCCGAGGATTGCGCCGAGGCGTTCCAGTTCACCCGCGAGGCGCAGGATGCCTATGCGCTGGGCTCGTTGTCGAACGCGCTGGCCGCCATCGAAAGCGGCGCCTTCGATGCCGAGGTGACACCGGTCACCACACGCACCCGCAAGGGCGAGGCGACGGTGACCCAGGATGAACAACCGGCAAAGGCCCGCCCCGAAAAGATACCGCATCTCAAACCGGCCTTCCGCGAGGGTGGCACCGTCACCCCGGCCAATTCCTCGTCCATTTCCGATGGCGCGGCCGCCCTTGTGCTGGCCCGCCGGGCCGCGGCCGAAGATCAGGGGCTGACCGTGCGCGCGCGCATTCTGGGTCACGCCTCGCATGCCCAGGCCCCCAGGGATTTTCCAACCGCCCCGATCCCGGCCACGCGCAAACTGCTCGACCGTATCGGCTGGTCCGCCCACGACGTGGACCTGTGGGAGGTGAACGAGGCCTTCGCGGTGGTGCCCATGGCCTTCATGCGCGAAATGGGCGTGCCGCGCGACAAGATGAACATCCATGGCGGCGCCTGCGCGCTGGGCCATCCCATCGGCGCCTCGGGCGCGCGCATCATAGTGACCCTCCTCAACGCCATGGAACGCCACGATCTCAAACGCGGCGTCGCGGCCATCTGCATCGGCGGGGGGGAAGGCACGGCCATCGCCATCGAACGCGTCTGATCCGCCATCCCGGCATCACCACCCCCTTCTCTGTTTCCCAAATATCCCGGGGGGCGTCCGAAGGACGGGGGGCAGAGCCCCCGAAAACCACGACCCAAAGGCCCGCTCATGCAGATCAACTACGACAGCCTTGCCCAAGCCATCGCTTCCCTCACCGAGGGCGAAACCGACGAGGTTGCGCTGATGGCGACCGTGGTGTGCGAACTGCACCATGCCGATGACCGGTTCGACTGGACAGGGTTCTACCGCGTGACTGAACCCGGCCTGTTGAAAATCGGGCCCTATCAGGGCGGGCATGGCTGCCTTGTCATCCCCTTCGACCGCGGCGTCTGCGGTGCCGCCGCACGCACCGGGCAGGTGCAACTGGTTCCCGATGTCGACGCCTTCCCGGGCCATATCGCCTGCGCGTCCTCGACCCGCTCCGAAATCGTTTTGCCGGTGCGCGACGCGAAAGGCGAGCTTATCGCCGTGCTCGACATCGACAGCGACCAGCCCGACGCCTTTACCGAAACCGATGCCACGCGGCTTGACGCGATCCTGACCGCGACCTTCGGGCGCTAGTCGTCCCTCTCATCGGACGCGATCAGTTCCGGCGCGGTGATCGCCCGCGTTGTCGCCTCGACGCGGTGGACATCCTGCAAATCGTCCGACGGGCTCTGCACCACCTGCATCGCCTCGAACTTGCGGGCCGATGGCAGCACCCGCGCCTCCAGCGACCCCATCGCCTTGTTGTAGCTTTCGACAGACCGGTTCAGCGCCGTGCCGACCCGTTCAAGATGACCGGCAAAGGTGGCCAGGCGGTCATAAAGCTCCTTCGCCTCGCGGTGGATCGTCACCGCGTTTTCTGCGATGGCGTCTTGCTGCCACCCAAAGGCAATGGTCCGCAACAGCGCAATCAGGGTCGAGGGCGTGGCGATGACCACCCGCGCCTCCATCGCGCGCTGCATCAGTTCGGGGTCCGCCTCGGCAGCAGCCGACAGAAACGTCTCGCCGGGGATGAACATGACGACGAAATCGGGCGTGCCCATCAGCAGGTCGTGATATTTCTTCGACGACAGCAGCCGCACATGTTCGCGCACCTGCCGGGAATGGCGCAACAGCGCCGCGTCGCGGGCCTCGGGCGTGTCTGCCTCCAGCGCATCTAGATAGGCGTCGAGCGGCGTCTTGGCATCCACTACCAGCGACCGTCCACCGGGCATCCGGACAACCGCGTCGGGCCGTTGCAGGCCCTCGTCGGTGCGGTGGCTGACCTCGGTCTCGAAATCCACATGCTCGGACATGCCGCCCAGCTCGAAGACCTGCCGCAACTGCATCTCGCCCCAGCGGCCGCGTGTCTTGGGCGCGCGCAGCGCCTGCACCAGCTTGCGCGTCTCGCCGGTCAGGGCGCTCTGACCCAGCTTCAGGTCCTCCACCTGCGCCCGGATCGACCCGTAGGCATCGGTGCGGTTCTTCTCGATCTCGCGCAGGGTGGTGTCGAAGGCCCCAAGCCGTTCGTTCAGCGGCTTGACCATGCCGTCGATGGCCTTTTGCCGGGCCTCAAGCTCGGCCTTGGCGGTTTCCGAATGGGTGGCGAAGCGTTCGGTCACCCGATCCAGAAACGCCTTGGAATTCCCCTCCAGCACTTCCGAGGCCAGGTTGCGGAACCGTGATTGCAGCGCGTCGTTCAGGCCGCGCAATTCTTCCAGCCTGGCGGCGTGGCTTTCCTGCACCGTCTCGATCCGCGCCTCTGCGGCGGTCAGCGCGCCGGCCAGCCGGTCGCGGTCATCGCGGATGTCCGAAATGGTGTGTTCCAGGCCCGACAGCCGGGCCGCGTCTGCTTCGGCCACGGCAAGACGCGCCCGCAACCCTTCGGCGTCAGCCAGTTGTGCGCGCGCCTCCCGCAGGCGGGCGCTGCGCAAGATCACTGCCACCACAAGGGCGATCAGCCCCAAAAGCGCCCCGAACAGGTAGATCGGCAATGGATCGGCCCCGGGCCCGAACGGGCTCGACTGGCGCAGGACTGCGCCGAATGCGTCGAACAGGGAAAGCAAGGCGTTGTCATCCATAATGGGTCATGTCCGCCCGAAAAGCCGTTCGATGTCGCTCAGCGCCAGCGTCACATAGGTGGGCCGCCCGTGGTTGCACTGGCCCGACATCGGTGTGGCTTCCATCTCGCGCAGCAGCGCGTTCATCTCGTCCGCGCTCATCCGGCGGCCGGACCGGATCGAGCCATGGCAGGCCACCCGGCTGAGAACCGCATCCAGACGCGCCTTCAGCGTCTGGCTGTCGCCAAGCGCGTCGATTTCGTCGAGGATGTCGCGCAACAGCGCCTCGGCATTGACCACGCCCAACAGGGCGGGGGTCTCGCGCACGGCAATGGTGCCGGGTCCGAAGGCTTCGATGATCAGGCCCAACTCGGCCAGGTCTTCGGCCCGGTCCAGGAGCCGGTCGGCATCGCCGCCAAGACTGATGATCTCGGGGATCAGCAGGGCCTGACGCGCGACACCGCTTTCGGCCATTTGCCGCTTGAGCCGTTCGTAGACCAGTCGCTCATGGGCGGCGTGCTGATCAACGATGACCATGCCCGCCTCGGTCTGGGCGATGATGTAGTTCTCATGAACCTGCGCGCGGGCGGCCCCCAAGGGGCGCGTCGTCGCCTCGGGCTCGGGCGCGTCCGTTTC